>JANMEE010000319.1:0-54208 GCA_031376645.1 Dolichospermum sp. OTE_75_concoct_329_sub
CTTGTTTAAAAGTGAACTGTTTTGGTATACAATCTGTTCTTACTGGGGTCATACTTTATAATTGCTCAAATGCTTTCTACATATACATTTTCGCAGTTTTTGACCCCTTTTTCTCTTTTCTTTGTGAGAAATCCGGGCTAAATATACCAATCACAATACCCGCGATAAATCCCATCCCGATTCTCAACAAAGTCGGTAATTCCAAGCTACCAAAGCTGAATATGAAATTATGCCCAATCAATACAATACTTAGCAAAACTAGAAAAACAATAACAATCCGATTTAAAACTATTTCATTAATGCGCGTAGCAAAATGAACACCAATATAAGAGCCAATCAGAGATCCTGCCAAAATATTAATGATAACTGTAAAATTAGCCACAACATTTTCAATACCAATCACACCACTGCGAAAGACAAAGGAGCAGGTAACAGTAACTAAACTAACAATGAGATTGATAATAATTGCGTCAAGAGTGCGATAATTAAAAATACTAATTAACACAGGTAACCGAAACTCTGCACCACCCAAACCGATTAACCCACCAAGAACTCCGACTAAAGCACCCCAAGTAAACGCCCAAATATTTCGCATTTAAATCCCCATAATTATACTATAATAGTGACACAATGAATACATCTACAATATCACAAACGCGCTTGGATTTTTACTATCAGCAAATCAAAACCATTATTTTAGCCCGTCAAAATCCCATTACTGGTTTATTACCAGCGAGTACCGCTGTCACTGCTCATGGGGATTATACGGACGCGTGGGTGAGAGATAATGTTTATAGTATTTTAGCAGTTTGGGGTTTAGCTTTAGCCTATCGCAAATCAGATCATGATCATGGGCGTACCTATGAGCTTGAACATAGCGTAGTTAAGTTGATGCGGGGCTTGTTGTTTTCCATGATGCGACAATCCCACAAAGTTGAAACATTTAAACATACACAATCTTTATTGGATGGACTTCACGCCAAATACAATACAGCTACAGGTGATATTGTTGTCGGTGATGATGAATGGGGACATTTACAACTTGACGCTACATCCATATTTTTATTGATGTTGGCACAAATGACCGCCAGCGGATTATCAATTATTTTTACATTGGATGAAGTTAACTTTGTCCAAAACTTAGTTTATTATATTGGTCGAGCTTACCGCACACCAGATTTTGGGATTTGGGAACGGGGGAATAAAATTAATCATGGTAGTGCAGAATTAAACGCCAGTTCCTTGGGAATGGCTAAAGCAGCTTTAGAAGCAGTCAATGGACTGAATTTATTTGGTGTACATGGTAGTCAAGCATCGGTAATTCATGTTTTACCAGATGAAATTGCCAGAGCCAGAATTACTTTAGAATCATTATTACCCAGAGAATCAGGTTCTAAGGAAATTGATGCGGCGTTATTAAGTATTATTAGTTATCCCGCCTTTGCGGTCAAAGATGAGCAATTGCGAGAACGCACATTTAATGAAATTATTCATAAACTAGAAGGAAAATATGGTTGTAAACGGTTTTTAAAGGATGGACATCAAACCGTTTTAGAAAATAGCGAGCGCTTACACTATGAACCTAGTGAACTTAAACAATTTGAGAATATTGAATGTGAATGGCCATTATTTTTCACTTATTTAGTTCTTGATGGTTTATTTCGTGGTGATAAATCACAAGTTGAGAAATATCAAACACTTTTAAAATCATTGTTGGTAGAACAAAACGGGTTGCAGTTATTACCAGAAATTTATTATGTTCCCGAAGAAAATATAGAAGCTGAAAAATTAGATCCTCAATCCCAATTACGTTTACCTAATGAAAATATTCCTTTAGTTTGGGCGCAAAGTTTATATTATTTGGGTGAAATGTTAAGCGAAGGTTTAATCTCACTGGGGGATATTGATCCTTTAGGTAGACATTTGGATGTTGGAAAAAAGCGAAGTGCGTTAGTACAAATTGCTTTAATAGCAGAAGATGAACAATTACAAACGCAGTTAGAAGTGTATGGAATTGAAACCCAAACACCTAGGCAATTAGCACCAATTCAAGTGAGAAAAGCTGAAGAACTTTCTCAAATTTATACACAAATTGGCAGAAATGATCAACTGGGTTTAACAGGCCGTCCCTTACGACGACTCAGAAGTTTAACTATATCGAAATTCTTTCGGATTCGAGATAAAACAGTTGTCTTTTTACCATCATTTCTAGATTCACAACAATTTTATTTAACTCTTGATTACCACTTCTTAGTAGATCAAATTAGAGGTGAACTAGCTTATATTCAACAATATTGGAGTGATTTAGGTCGTCCGACTTTAACTTTAATGATTACTCGGACAATGCTAGAAACTGGTTCAGAAGCATTATTAGAATTAATGCAAGAACTCAAAGATGGTATTTGTCATGGAGTTCAGGTAAAACTAGGAAACCTGAATCAATTAATGCTGACAGCAGCAATTCAAAGAATTGATTTTTTATCAGATACAATATTATCGCAGTCTCCGGTCACAAATCGGGGAATCCGTTGTTATTACCTGACTTCGCATTTAGAAAAAAGTTGGTGTTTGGGACATACCCAAGAATTCCAAATGGAATGTGAGACTAACTTAGATTTATTATTAGACTATTTACGCTCATCAGAAAATATTTATGAGCAAATTGAATTACTGCAAACATTAACTCGGTTACAGGGTTTAGAATTTGATACAGGATACGCAGGGCCAAATCATGCTGTCACTGTCGCTGATTTACTCGATGAAGTCTATACCAAAGCCGGAGATATGGGAATTTGGGCGGTAGTGCGACGGGCTGCGGGTTTACGCCAAATGCTTGATATTGGCTTATCAGACGCGATAACGAGTATTTTAGTCCAAGGTAAGCAAATTGCAGTCGGGAGGGCTTACAGTCAAGCTTCCTTAATAGTTGTTCCCATGTCTGGAAATGAGATTGCGGAGAAAATTAATAACTTCTGTCGTGAGGATATCCGCGATCGCGTTTTAACCCAAGAAATATTAATTTATTTGGGTGTTTTAATCAAATCAGAACCCGAATTATTTCGCGGATTTTTAACATTAAGAGTCGGTTATTTGATTCTCTTAATTACTAGCGAAATCGCCAGAGAATTCATTCTTACCCAAGATGAAGCCTATGAACAATTAATGCA
Source organism: Dolichospermum sp. OTE_75_concoct_329_sub (assembly GCA_031376645.1). GTDB lineage: Bacteria > Cyanobacteriota > Cyanobacteriia > Cyanobacteriales > Nostocaceae > Dolichospermum. The sequence goes on from JANMEE010000319.1 coordinate 3,168, forward strand.
ACTATCACCTTTTGAAGTGAAAATGCGTTTACGTCAAGTATTAACTGGATATAGTGGCGTGAGTAGTTTATTACGTCAACAGGAATTATTGCACGTCAAACAAAAAGAAAGTGATATTGCTTGGGTTTTCTTACCTGTAATTCGTGAAGAAATAGAAGTTCCTCCTGATGGTTGGCGCAGATTTCGTCAAGCTGAGGGCGCACTAAACCGAGTACCCAAGGACTTTTTTAAACAAGTTTGGCTATTAATGCAGCATTGTAAAGGTTTAGTAATTGGCGATAAATTGGAAAGAAGAAATCGGTTAGAAAGTGAAGTTATGCTTTCAGAAATGACAGCAGGAGAAAGAAATTTTGCTTTATTAGTGGAACATTTACTCAATAAAATTGAAGCCCCAGAATATCGTCAAGTCAATGTAGAAGCCTTGATGGAATTGGCTACAATTGTGGCTAATAATCCTAAGTTGCAAGTTGAAGAATATATAGTTTTAGATGTCTTAATCGGTCACGCGGTGCGGTTAGCGTGGTTAGAAAATCATCCCCATCGGAGCGATTTTTATGATGAAGATAAGGCTAGTGCTTGGCCGTCATTTTATAATAGTTCTCCTCAAGATTGTGCTAATTACATTTTGAAGGCGTTTAGGTTCTTGACTGAGTTTGTTGAGGATGTTTAGTTTGTCTGAATCAGGATGTCCAGGATTTAAGGATTTACAGGATGGTCATTTAAATATTGTAAAATTGAGTAAGTTTTCGGTTTTATACTGCGAACGGCTTAAAATTTGACCCCTCCCCAAACCTCTCCCCGTGAACGGGGAGAGGCTTTGAATTGAATTTTTGCGTCAGGAAAAAGTAAAGTTCTTAACCGTTTTGAGTATATCTGTGGACAGGTTTTAGGGTGTGTTCAGGTTCATGGGAGAGTCTCGAAGATATAGCTTATGAGTAGCAATAGACATATGTAAAACTTAACTTTTTAACCACTGTAGGGTAATAGTATTTTTACTTAATTTAATAGATTATTTTTAATTAACAGCTTAGTAATATTACGGATTGACAAATAACTCTTTATTTTAACTTGACAAGCTAAAGACAAAATCCTGAAAATCCTCAAATCCTGGACATCCTGATTCAGACAAATTAAATATCCGGTTCTACACCAATGGTAAAACGGTCTGGACTCAGGTATTCTGGAGAGTGGCAGTATTCACATATCAATTTAGCTCGTTTTCTTACAAATTTTCTAATTTGTTCGGACACCATTTACTTTTTGCTGCTAATTGAGCGTTAATTAAGGTAAATATCCGCTGTAACTCCGAAATACCTGTATATTCGGCTTCTTCTTCGAGAGTGAGCGTATCAGCTTTTTTCTTATCTAAAAGTTCTTCAAAACGGGACTGTAACTCATCGGTAAATCTAAATAGATAAATATTACCAAATTCACTCATCTTAATACCAGCAGATATTAAAGATGAAGGTTGAACCATTAATTGAGTAGTCATTATGCGTTCACAGTATCTTTATTTCCATTATGTCAGAAAAAATCCTGAAAATCCTGGACATTATCTCGACTATGGCTACGCCACGCAGGCTATCGCTCGATAACCACCTGATTCAGACAAAAAATATCATATAATAGAGAATAAATATTTACCTATTCGTAATTATGGTTTTAACCAGTTTTCTATTAACAAATTACTAATATTTTCAAAATGACGAGTATTATCAGTTACTAAAATACAATTATTACAAATAGCCACAGCAGCAATTAAAGCATCTAATTGTCCCGTTGGTTTACCAATTTTCCTCAATTCATACTGAATTTTTCCAAACTCAATAGCTGCTTTTTCATCAAAATCTATAATTGGTAATAGACTAGCAAACCTTTGTAAATTATCCAAATTACGCTCAACCTTACTTGAACAATAAACCCCTTTATATAATTCAGCTAATACTAAAGTCGCAAGATAGCAAGATTCATGTTTTTTATGAAAATGTGATACAACATTTTCATTACCCTTAATTATCGCAATACAAATATTAGTATCTAGTAAATACATAAATTCCTGATTTTTTATTATTAATAATTTCGGATTTATTCAAATCAATCTTAAAATTGCTAAAACTAATCTAAATTAACTTCACGTCCTAAATCTTGATGACGTTCCTGATTAATAATATCAAAAATTTCATCAATTTCAGGATCATCTTTCCATAAACCTATAATACTTTCCCATTCTTGCCATTTAGGTTTTTTAATGATTAAATCATCTGGTATTTCTATGGAAATTCTAACTCCATCAGGTAGCACAATTTTATCTAATACTATATCTGATAATTCTATGGTATTTCCTTTAATGATTCCTTGAATTTTCATAGTTTATACTTTACCTTGTATTTAACCGAATATATATAGCAATGTATCTCATTTTATAATAATTGTTGCAATTTGTTTATAAAAGTTCATCAATAGGTAAAATAGCTTTGCATTTGGATTGAGTTCACTAGCAGAAAGTAGTTTTGCTTTTCGCTGCTATTTGAGCATTAATTAAAGTAAATATCCGCTGTAACTCCGTAATACCTATATATTCAGCTTCTTCTTTGGGAGTGAGCGTATCAGCTTTTTTCTTATCTAAAAGTTCTTCGAAACGGGACTGTAACTCATCGGTAAATCTAAATAAATAAATATTACCAGATTCACTCATCTTAATACCAGCAGATATTAAAGATGAAGGTTGAACCATTAATTGAGTAGTCATTGTGTTTTCACAGTGTCTTTATTTCCATTGTGCCAGAAAAAATCCTGTAAATCCTCAAATCGGTGGACATCCTGATTCTGACAATAAGATATGATGTAATAGCGGATAAATATTTACCTCAATTAACTATGCAAACCACAGAATCACCCTTACAATTGCGGCTGTGGACTGTTGATGAATACCACAGAATGGCTGAAGCAGGAATATTTGAGCCAAGTGAACGGGTAGAATTATTAGAAGGGAAAATAATTTGGATGGTTGCTAAAGGAACAGCCCACCGTTCAGCAGTGGGGAGAACATATAAGTTGTTGGAAAACAGAATCGGTCATAAAGCTTGTATCGCTATTCAAGACCCTGTAAAATTAAATCAACGGTCTGAACCAGAACCAGATATTGCTGTAGTGAAAATAGATCCGCTAGACTATGCAGATCATCATCCTACCCCACCAGAAATTTATCTAATTATTGAAGTTGCAGATAGCAGTTTAAAATTAGATACAGAAATTAAAGCTAAGGCTTATTCTCAAGCAGGAATTAAAGATTATTGGGTGTTAGATGTAGTCAAGCGTGAATTAATTGTATTTAGAAATCCTACAACTGAAGGTTATCAAAATCAAGCAATTATCACTGAACATCAAATAATATCTCCTCTAGATTTTCCTGATTTAGGAATTGTAGTTGCTGAGATGCTACCAATTGTCTGATATGTTAATTCTCAGAGTCCTAATTCTGAGAAAATAAATGTTTTAAAATTTCAAAAAATCTCTTTTATTTAATCCTGAAAATCCTTAAATCGGTGGACATTCTAATATGGCTTGCACCACGCTATCAGACAAAAATATTTATCACCCTCTCCAATACCTGTTTGAAAACCATTCCAGTCCAATCAATATCCGCTGCCGTTGTCTGTTTCCCCAAGGTTAATCTAATCCCTCCTAAAGCCGCTTTTTGAGAATATCCCATTGCTAATAAAATCGGACTGGGGCTTAATTTTCCACTATTACAAGCAGCACCGGCACTAATACCAATTCCCGCTAAATTTAACTGCCGTACTAAAGTTTTCCCGCTGATTTTTTCTCCGTCCGCAGCTTCTAAATAAAAACTAAGATGATGGGGTAGACGGTGAATTCTGTCACCTGTGGGAATTAAACCAGGAACATCTGCTAAGATAGCAAAAAGGCGATCGCGTAATTGGATCAATCTCCCTGTTTCCATCTCTAATTCCTGACCTGCTAACTCCGCAGCCACCCCAAATCCAGCAATAGCGGGCATTGCTTGCGTCCCTGAACGCATTCCGGCCTCCTGTCCACCCCCACCCAGCAACGGCTGTAATTCCACACCTGGACGTACATATAAAGCCCCTGCACCCAAACCACCATATAATTTATGACTAGATAAACTCAATAAATCTACAGGTAAAGTCTGCACATCTATGGGTAAACGTCCAGCAACTTGCACTGCGTCTGTATGAAATAAAGCACCGTGTACTTGAGTAATTTTCCCTAATTCAGCAATGGGTTGGACTGTTCCTATTTCACTTTGTCCATAAATCACAGATACCAAAACGGTATTATCTCGCAAAGCGGCTTTTAAATCTTCAGGGTTGACTCTTCCTTGATGATTTACACCCAAACGGGTAATTTCCCAACCCCAATTTTCTAACATTTTCGCCGGTTCGGAAATAGCGGAATGTTCAACACTAGAAATGATAATATGTTGGGGAGTAGTATAACATCGTGCTACCCCCATAATTGCTAAGTTGTCTGCTTCTGTTCCCCCGGACGTGAAAATAATAGATTCGGGAACAGCATTAATTAAACCTGCAACTTGGATTCTAGCTGTTTCCACAACTAAGGCAGCGCGGTTGCCCCATTCGTGTAAACTAGAAGGATTACCCCATTGTTGAGTGAGGGTTTTTTCTATGATAGCGATCGCTTCTGGACGAGTTGGAGTAGTTGCACTGTAATCTAGATATATTTGCATAAAAATTAATCATTGAGTGAGAATAATAATTTACCTATTGTCATTTTTAGGTAAAAGTTTGGTGCAAAAAAGAAAGAAATTAATGCAGAGTGTGATATAAATACATTAAAATCTCTATAATTTACTTTTATCAGATTACTGTGTCTATTTTCCCACAGATTCGCTATTTTTCTTATATGTTTTTATTGCTATTCACCCTTTTTGGTTGTCAAAAAGTTCAATCATTAAACCAGCGTTTAGCACCATTACCCCAAGATCCTTTAATTCAAGTTTACTTCAATAATTCCCAATCTTCAGAATATCAAGAAACCTATCGTCAGCAAACTCGGTTAGGAGATGATTTAGAAAAGCAGATTGTGGACACTATTTCCCAGGCTAAATTTACTATAGATATAGCTGTCCAAGAATTGCGTTTACCAAAAGTTGCCAAAATATTAGCAGAAAAGCAAAAAGCTGGAGTCAAGGTTAGGTTAATTTTAGAAAATAACTATTCTCGAAATTGGAGTAGTTTCACTTCCACAGAAATAGCCAAGTTAGAAAAAAGAGAAAAAGAACGATATCAGGAATTTCGGAAATTTGTTGATATCAATCAAGATGATCAAATCACATCTGAGGAAATTAGTCAACGGGATGGATTAGCAATTATTCAAAATGCCCAAATTCCTTGGATAGATGATACTGCTGATGGTTCTAAAGGTAGTAGTTTAATGCACCATAAATTTGTGATTGTTGATAATCGCTTTGTCATTATTACTTCTGCCAATTTTACCTTAAGTGATACATCTGGAGATTATACAAATCCTAGCAGTTTAGGTAATGCCAATAATTTATTAAAAATTGATAGTTCGGAATTAGCAACTTTACTAACAGAAGAATTTAATATTATGTGGGGTGACGGAGTAGGAGGAAAACCAGATAGTAAGTTTGGACTTAAAAAACCTGTTCGTGAACCGCAAACAATTATCTTAGGTAATAGTAAAATTAAAGTTAATTTTTCCCCTATTTCTCCAACTCAACCTTGGAGTATTAGCAGTAATGGGTTAATTGCTCAAACCTTATCTACAAGTACAAAAACTGTTGATTTAGCATTATTTGTATTTTCCGATCAACAACTTGTAAATATTCTCGAAAACCGTCATAATCAAAATGTTCAAGTTAGGGCTTTAATTGAACCACAATTTGCCTATCGTCCCTACAGTGAAGCCTTAGATATGATGGGATTTGCTTTGAGTAATAACTGTAAATATGAACTTGATAATCATCCTTGGAAAAATCCTCTTTCTGCAGTTGGAGTTCCCATTTTAGCAAAAGGTGATTTATTACATCATAAATTTGCCGTCATTGATAACCAAACCGTAATTACAGGTTCACATAATTGGTCAAAAGCTGCTAATAATAGTAATGATGAAACATTAATAGTCATCGAAAATTCTACAGTAGCAGCACATTATCAACGGGAATTTAATCATCTTTATGCTAAAATCAAACCAGGCTTACCAGTAAAGATTAAATCTAAAATTGATGCAGAAATTAAAAAATGTCCCCAAATCAATTAACTTTAGGCTTTAAAGTCTTCGTGGGACTGGATAAAATCATTCTGAAGTGACTCATTCAGAGGGAACAGGGACTGGGCAACACCGGAACAGGAAAAACTCATGTTTAAAAACATGAGATTGAAATAATGACACTGTTTTTTTCGTGCTACGCATCTTGTAAAAACATCTTTTTTTTGACTGAGCTTTAAACTGGTGCAAATGAGTGTTTCTTATCTGTTCCCTGTTCCCTGTTCCCTGTTCCCTGTTCCCTGTTCCCTGTTCCCTTCTTTTGTAATGGCTTTATTCAGTGTGTTTTCAATATAACAATGGAGATTAACGACTAGGTTTTAAAGATACAGCAAAGGCTGAGGGTTTTAATTTTTAGAGTTTTGCTAAACTATCAATAGGTACGAATATTGGAATATTAAGCTATGACACTTGCTAATTTATCAATTTCTCAACACTATACACTTGATATTGAACCGGAAGGTCGTTTAACTTTACCCAAAGAGATACAAGAAATACTCAATTTAGAATCAGGAGATAGATTAATTTTAACACTTGAAGATAATGGCAAGCTCCAATTAGTCAGCCTCAAACAACAAGTTAAAAAATTAAGAGGTTTATTAAAAGATAAATCACCTGATAGAAACTTGGTAGATGAACTAATTCAAGAACGGAGACAGGAGTATTTAAGTGAATAAATTGGTGTTAGATGCTTCTGCTATTTTAGCTTATCTTAGAGATGAACCAGGAGCAGAAATTGTAGAAAATGCCTTAATTGATGGTTGCTATATCAGTATTATTAATTGGATAGAAGTATTATCAAAAATTGTTGATTTAGGAGAATCACCTGACGATATTATTCAACAATTCAAAGATGAAGGATTATTAGAAAATAGTCTGGAAATTATTGCTTGTAGTGAAGAGGATGCTGTTACTATAGCTAAACTTCGACCTTTAACGAAAAGTGCAGGATTATCATTAGGAGATCGTGCTTGTCTTGCTTTAGGTAAACGCTTGAATTTGCCTGTATTAACAGCAGATAAAGTCTGGAGTAGTTTATCTCTGGGAATTACTATTACTTTGATTCGTTGAGCAAATTAATTTTAATAGTAAAAGTCGGCTAGAGCCGACTATAGGATTTTAATTTTGATGACAAGACGGTGATTAATAAAAAAGTAAGAAACGTTTGTAGTGTAAGTAGCAAAGTCCCTTTAAAACCCAACTTCATCAAAACTTAATTCGGTTGCGCTATTACTTAACCCAACCTACAATTTTATTCTTATTTTATGATGCCAATTATTTCCACTATCCCCCTTTTTCAACTTGCTTCTGGTGATTTTCTCTCTCTCCAGATATATAAATTTGTTGGTGCTAAACCGGGCAAAAAAGTATATATACAATCTAATGTGCATGGTGCAGAAATTGTTGGTAATGCTGTCATTTACCAATTAATTGATTTTTTAATGACATTAGATAATACTCAAATACTAGGAGAAATTTGGCTTGTACCTGTTTGTAACCCCTTAGCTGTTAACCAGAGAAATCATAACTTTTCCACAGGTAGATTTAATATTTATGATGGTAAAGATTGGAATAGAATTTTTTGGGATTATGAAAAAGAATATGATGACATAGAAGAATTTGCTCATTCTCAACTTGGTTTAAATATAGATACTATCAAAGATAACTTTTCCCAAAAGATCAAAACTAATTTTGATAGTCTTTTAGAGAAAATAAATGCTCCCAGTAGTGTAAAACTCACTGATAAATATCGCTACAAGTTGCAATCTCTTTGTTTAGATGCAGATTATGTCATTGATTTACATAGTCACACTGGAAAAGGCATAGAATACCTTTATTACTTCCGAAATCGAGAAGATAGCGTTAATTTATTTCTCCTGAATCATGCTATTTTATTTGATAAATATGATGATGATGCTTTTGATGAATCATTTATCAAACCTTGGTTAGCTTTAGAGGATGCTTTGTTAAAATTATCAAGAGAAAAAATCAGATTTGATAAAGAAGCATGGACTTTAGAATTAGGAACGGGAATGAAAATGAATCCAGATTCTGTAACTAAAGGAGTGCGCGGAATTAAAAACTATTTAACTCAAAAAGGTATTTTAGAAATTGAGGAATTTACCCAATTAGAAACTATATCTCATCAAACTAATTTTCGATTACTCAGTCAAATCAAAAAATACTGGAGTCCTGCTGGAGGAATGATTTTATCTAAAGCTGTATTAGGTACTTCCGTGAAAGAGGGAGACTTGCTATATCAAGTTATGACTTTCAATAAAACAGGTGAATTACCTACTATCATTAATGTTTATGCAGAGACTACAGGTTTAGTTTATGATACATCCATAAATGATTCTGTAAATGAAGGAGAATTCATCCTAGGGATTATGTAATTTGTAATTGGAAACAGTTAATTTATGGAAAATATGGTTTTATAAAAGTCAAGCTTTTATCATGTCATCATTTATATGAAGGTAAAAATCAGAATTGTGGATTAATGGCAAGAAACCGTAATAAAACATTACACTAAAATAAATATCTGACTGGATGTAACTGCTCAAAAAAATTATGACTCAACCAACTACAAAAATTTGTATACTAGGTGGTGGCTTCGGTGGACTCTACACCGCCCTGCGTTTAAGCAAATTACCGTGGGAATCTACACCTAAACCTAAGATTATTTTAGTAGATCAGAGCGATCGCTTTGTCTTTTCTCCCCTACTTTACGAACTCCTCACCAGAGAACTCCAAACCTGGGAAATTGCCCCACCTTACTCAGAAATACTTCAAGGAACAGGTATCCAATTTCATCAAGCCGCCGTTTCTGCTATAGATATCAACAAGCAAACAGTTCTCTTAGCAGATAAATCAGAACTGAATTATGATCGCTTAGTCTTAGCATTAGGTGGCGAAACACCCCTAGACTTAGTTCCCGGCGCAGCTACCCACGCTTACCCCTTCCGTACCATTACTGATGCCTACAAATTAGAAGAACGGCTGCGAATTCTCGAAACCACAAATCCAGAAAAAATTCGTGTCGCCATAGTTGGTGCAGGTTACAGTGGCGTAGAATTAGCCTGTAAACTAGCCGATAGAATTGGCGAAAAAGGACGTTTCCGCTTGATTGAACGCAGTGATCAAATTTTACAAACTTCCCCAGAATTTAACCGTGAAGCTGCCAAAAAAGCCTTAGATAGCAAAGGCGTATTTATTGACCTAGAAACCAAAGTAGCAGCAATTGATCAAGATAGCATCTCTCTAGAGTATAAAAATCAAATAGACACCATTCCCGTAGATTTAGTCATTTGGACAGTGGGAACAAAAGTTTCCCCAGTGGTGAAAAGCTTACCAGTCAAACAAAATCAGCAAGGAAAAATCACCACCACACCCCAATTACAGGTTTTAGAACATCCCGAAATCTTTGCTTTAGGAGATTTAGCCGACTCTCTCGACGCAGAAGGAAAACAAGTCCCCGCAACCGCTCAAGTGGCTTTCCAACAAGCCGATTATACCGCATGGAACATCTGGGCTACTATCACCAATCGTCCCCTGCTTCCCTTCCGCTATCAACCATTGGGAGAAATGATGACTTTGGGAATAGATAACGCCACCCTCACTGGCTTAGGTGTGCAATTAGATGGTTCTTTTGCATACCTAGCCCGTCGTCTAGCTTATCTGTATCGTTTACCCACTTTAAATCATCAATTGAAAGTCGGTTTTAATTGGTTAGTTAGCCCTATAATAGAAGCCGTTTCTAAGTAAGTTAAATTAAAGATCCCCGACTTCTTAAAGAAGTCGGGGATCTGAGACAACCATTAATTCATTAATATGAAAAAACCTAAAGTTATTTTTGTAGATGCTGTTGGGACATTATTTGGTGTTAAAGGAAGTGTTGGTGAAATTTATAGTCAAATAGCCGCAGATTTTGGTGTTTCCGTTTCCCCTGAAGTTTTAAATAAAAACTTTTTCAAAAGCTTTAAAGCATCACCACCGCCAATATTTATTGATGCAGATATCAAAGATATTCCCCAGCGTGAATATGATTGGTGGCGAATTATTGCTTTAAATACCTTTGAAGGTGCCGGTGTTCTCCCAGAATTTGCCGATTTTCCGGCTTTTTTTACCGAACTTTATATCCACTTTGGTACGGCTGAACCTTGGTATATTTATCCGGATGTCACCCTAGCTTTAATGAACTGGCGACGCTTAGGAGTTGAATTAGGAGTATTATCTAATTTTGATTCCCGTCTGTATTTAGTCTTACAAGGTTTGGGACTCAGAGAATATTTTACTTCTATCACAATTTCTACTCAAGTCCGTGCTGCTAAACCAGATCCAGAAATTTTTCACATTGCTTTAAACAAGCATAAATGTTCCCCAGAAGATGCATGGCACATCGGTGATAGTATGATAGACGACTATCAAGGTGCTAAAGCAGCAGGAATGAGAGGTATTTGGATTAATCGTAATCCCAGGGAATAATACCGTAATTATACTGTTAATACAGGTTTGTGGTGTAAATTTTTCTTGCAAAGATTTTAGATATAGCCATATTCATAAGTGATTACTGTTAACCTAGAAATTAGATTTTTAAGTAATTTGAGTAGCGATAAAAAGTTAGTATGAAAAAATCCCTATCAAATATTTGGTATCAGTTTCGTCAATCTTTCTCAGTAGAAGAAAGTATAAATACAACCCACGAAGCTGGTAAAGCAATTTTAGAAGCAGCAACAACCATAAAAGAACAAGGTGCTAATTTAGAAGTTTTACAACTGTTACTGCAAAGTTCATCTTCTTTATTAGATGTGTTATGTTCACCGTTGACCCAGATAATAAATGGAGAATTATCATTTTTGTCTTTGGGAATAGCTTTCCTCAAATCTTATCGTGATATTTCGCAACAAGCACCTACTTTAGAAGACTATATATCTATTATTAGTCAAGCGGCTTACTTAGAAAGTATCCGCGATATCTTATCTTTATATCCTTCCTTAAATTATGATAATTTCGATGAAAATGGAGAATTAGGAAAAATATTAGCAGCTATCAATAATCTTGAATTAGATGAACAAACTGCTATGCAGACAATTGAATGTTTTCATGAATCTGAATTAGCAGCAGCATTTAATAGCCTCTTATCCACCAGGTTAACATCTCCCCAGCTTAGTAAATATCCAGCCAGACTTTTAGCAAAAAGAATTGCGGGAAATACTAACTTCTATATTATTAAATCTTTGCTGGATTTAGGTGATGATATCCAAACAGTGATCGAAAATTGTCGAAATAAATGGCAAACAGAGTACCAGAATATTCAAAATATTCAGGAATATCTCACAAATAACATTGCGACTCTTGCATTAGAGCAGATTTTTGATCAAACTTGCTCATTTAAGGATATTTATATTCCCCTCAAAGCCAAACCTGTCAATAAATATGGACAAATAAATATTAATGCTGAAGCTTGTGATTTAGAAGCATGGGTTAAGAAAAATATCCTCACTGAAAATAACTTGGAGAAAGTTATATTTATCCAAGGAAAAAGAGGCAGAGGAAAAAGTGTTTTTTGCAAAATATTCGCAGATTGGATTAAACAACATTTACATCCTTTCTGGACACCAATTTTAATTAATGTTAAAGATATCAAAACTTTATCATCTCAGCTAGAAGAAACATTAACCGCAAATTTAGATATTGACTTTATTCGTAGTGATCATAACTGGTTAAGAAATAAAAATAATCGCTTTATTTTCATTTTTGATGGTGGGGATGAATTATCAATTGTGTCTAGAAATAGTGAGAATTTAGAGAAGTTTATCCAGCAAGTTGCCGAATTTCAGCAACAATGTAAAAATGATGAAAGAATGGGACATAGAGTATTAATTACCAGTGATATTATCCCTTTGTCAATTATCTCTAATTTACCCACAAATTTAGAAAGAGTAGAAATTCTGCCTTTAGATCAACAGCAACAGGAAAAATGGCTAGAAAAATGGCAATCTTTACCAGTTAATTATGGAAAAAATACAGATTTACAGCAGTTTCTGGTTCATCAAAAATGTCCGGCAATTATTCAAGAATTAATCTGTGAACCTTTATTACTTTACTTTTTAGCGGGAATGTATCGAGATGATCAACTGGTAATTGATAAGTTATTAACGGATAATTCTAAAACTGCTACAGCTTTAATTTATCAAGAAGCAATAAATTGGTTGATTTCCAAATCATCACCTAATTTCCATGATCAATTACCAAATTTAAAAGATATTCTCACAGAAGCGGCTGTTGCTGTAACTCAGTCAGGTGGGGAATTTGCGGCAATATCAATGCTAAAATCTCAGATTGAAGATGATGCAAAGTTAATAAAGGATGAAATTTTCAAAACACCTTTAGCAGATTTTTATATTTATCCTCATCATGAGTCAGATAATCGGGTGAAATTTAGTCATCAAAGCTTTAGTGAGTTTCTATTTGCTGACAGTTTGAAATTAAGTCTCACTGCCTGGACACAGTACTATAATACAGAATCTGGCAAAGAATTAATTACGAATGAATCTGAGATAAATTGGCAAATCTATGATTTACTAGGTTTTGGCATTCTTACCAAAGAAATAGTTGAATATTTAATGGGTTTGATGATTGCTGTTCCCAATTTCCGTTGGGTACAACTACATAAACGATTAAATGATTTTTATGTCAGTTGGTGTCAAGGTAAATTTATTGATACCGCTGAAGAAACCTTACCCCAAACCAAGCTACGAGAATTACAAAATATTGGTATTCACCAATTAGGTCAGCGTCAAGTAGATATTTATGCTGGGTTAAATGTGATGATTTTACTTTTAGCTATACAGCGTTATGCCCAAGAAGATGAGGTACTCAAAGAGCATATAATTTTTTATCCCTCTGGTCAACCGGAAGGGAACAATTTTACCTACCAATTACACAATATTATTCATTACAGTAATTGCTTACAGGGAGAAAATTTCCGCAATTTAGTTGGTCAATTTCTCAGTGGCGCACATCTTCGGGGGGCAAGTCTGTTACAAATAAATCTAAGCTACGCAGATTTAACAGAAGCAGACCTTAGCCGTGCTAGTCTTTGTGGGGCAAATTTCAGCTATGCTAACCTGAACCGTGTCTATTTTATTGGTGCAGATTTGAGAGATGCAGATTTTACCTCCGCGAATTTAGGAGAAACTTACCTGAGTGGTGCAAATCTTAGCCGTGCTAACATATCTGGTGCAAACCTCAAAGATGCAGATTTGAGTCGTGCTAATCTGTGCGGTGCAGACTTGCGCGGTGCAAATTTTGATAATGCGAACTTTATGGGTGCTATCTTGAGTGATGATACCTTTGGTGATATTCGCTGGGATGAAAAAACTAATTGGCAAAATGTGGAAGGTTTAGAAATGGCGAAAAATCTGCCATTAGCTTTGAAAAAACGATTTTTGTAAAAATCTGACCATTGACTGGGCGCCTACGGTGTAGACACAAGTGATTCCTACGGAGCGCTTCGCTATCGAATCACTATTATTTCTCAAATTACCCCACCCTAACCCTCCCCTTATAAAGGGGAGGGAACTTGATTTTTCCGGTCTCCCCCCTTTCCAAGCTTTCCAAGGGGGGATTAAGGGGGGTAATTTAACTTGTGTGTACACCGTAGGACTGGGCGCAAGACATGCGCCCCTACTTACAGTGATTTCCAATCATATAATATAAGGTACATCTTAGCCCCCTCATCGTACCCCCCTCAATCCCCCCGCTGCGGGTGGAAGAAAAAGATAAACTTTTGATATTGGAGGGGGTTGGGGGGGGGTTGGGGGTGGGGTTCTTGTTCCCAGGTTTGATGACAATTTGCTGTAGGTAAGTATTATAGACGTTAATTGAGATACGAAATGTTCCTAAAAAACCATCCACAAAAAGACTCTTAACTCTGTTCCCCGTTCCGTGTTCCCTGTTCCCTCCTATAACGATATATTTAATTATCTACATTTTCTCAATCTACCGTTTGTTATTGAATCTATGAAGTCTTATTTAGCTGCCGCTATTCAAATGACCAGTGTACCGGATTTGCAAAAAAATCTGGCACAAGCAGAAGAATTAATTGATTTGTCCGTGCGTCAGGGTGCGGAGTTGGTGGGTTTGCCAGAAAATTTTTCTTTTATGGGGGAAGAAAAAGACAAACTAGCCCAAGGAAATGAGATCGCCGCAGCAACGGAAACATTTCTTCATAAAATGGCACAACGCTTTCAAATTACCATTCTTGGCGGCGGCTTCCCTATCCCTGTAGATAGTAAGGGTAAGGTTCATAATACAGCATTGCTCATAGGTGCTAACGGTCAAGAACTCGCCCGTTACCAAAAAGTGCATTTATTTGATGTCAATGTCCCTGATGGTAATACCTATCAGGAATCAAGTACCGTTATGCCTGGACTTGAATTACCTGCTGTTTATGCTTCCCCTGACTTGGGGAAAATTGGCCTTTCTATTTGCTATGATGTCCGCTTTCCCGAATTGTACCGCCATTTATCCAGTCAGGGTGCAGATATTTTATTTGTTCCCGCAGCTTTTACAGCTTTTACTGGTAAAGACCATTGGCAGGTATTGCTACAATCCAGAGCCATAGAAAATACCTGTTATGTAATTGCTCCCGCCCAAACTGGGACTAATTATGACCGTCGCCAAACTCATGGACACGCTATGATTATTGACCCTTGGGGTGTCATTTTAGCAGACGCTGGCGAAAAACCAGGAGTAGCGATCGCCGAAATTAAACCCACCAGACTAGAACAAGTCCGTCGGCAAATGCCATCCCTACAGCATCGGGTATTCTAGACAATAGACATCTTGTGAAAAAGAATGTAGAGACGTGACCTGGAACGTCTCTACGAGGGTTCAGGAAGACGCGTATTTAATTTTCACCAGATGTCTATTAAATTAAGGAACAACCAAAACAGGACAAGGGGAAAGGTTAATCACCCGTGTAGTCACACTATCCGTTGAACCTTCGTCAGTTAAGCCTAATCCCCGACAGCCCATAATAATTAAATCAGCCCCAACTTCATCAGCAACATCACAGATAGTAAAGGCTGGTTTACCTTGTCTTTCTAGTAACTCCGCGATGATTCCTTGTCCAGAAAATAAAGCCTGGGCATTTTCTAGGAGTTTGGCAACTGCTTCTGGAGATACCATAGGACTGGTAGCAGGTGTTTCTAAGTCTGGCTCTTCAACGACCGAAAGCAGAATTAAGCGACTGCCATAGGTTTGCACAATATTGGCAACTATATCAGCGGCCTCTCTGGCTTCTCGACTTTGATCAATGGGAAATAGAACTGTTTTAAACATATTTCACCTCTGCACGCCTCACTCCAGTAAAATCTTGATAGTCATATTTTGAAAACAATAACAAAAAAGTAATCAGGAGAGTTTGGCTGTGTCTAAAAAAAGTTTAGCAAGTTTATCTGCGGCTGAAATATCTGGAAAACGCGCTTTAGTGCGGGTTGATTTTAACGTGCCTGTGGATGATCAAGGCAACATTACTGATGATACCCGGATTCGGGCTGCGCTGCCAACTATCCAGGATTTGACTCAAAAGGGCGCTAAGGTCATTTTAGCAAGTCATTTCGGCCGTCCCAAGGGTGTAGATGAAAAATTACGTCTAACACCTGTTGCTAAACGCCTTTCAGAATTGTTGAAACAAGAAGTTGTCAAAACTGATGACTGTATTGGTGATGATGTAGCTGCTAAGGTTGCGGCTTTACAAAATGGCCAAGTGCTGTTGTTGGAAAATGTCCGCTTCTACCCAGAAGAAGAAAAAAACGAGCCTGAATTTGCGAAGAAGTTGGCAGCAAATGCTGATTTTTATGTAAATGATGCTTTTGGGACTGCTCACCGCGCCCACGCTTCAACTGAGGGTGTAACTAAGTTCTTAAGTCCTTCCGTAGCTGGTTATTTGGTGGAAAAGGAATTGCAATACTTACAAAGTGCAATTGAAAGTCCCCAACGTCCTTTGGTGGCTATTATCGGCGGTTCTAAGGTTTCTAGCAAAATTGGAGTTATTGAAACTCTGTTGGAAAAGTGCGATAAGTTGATCATTGGTGGGGGGATGATTTTCACCTTCTATAAAGCCCGTGGTTTGAGTGTTGGTAAGTCTTTGGTAGAAGAAGATAAGCTGGAATTAGCAAAAGCGTTAGAAGCTAAGGCTAAAGAACGTGGTGTAGCTTTATTGTTACCTACAGATATTGTTTCCGCAGATAAGTTTTCTCCTGATGCTAATGCTACTACTGTCAGCATTGAAAATATCCCTGCCGATGGGATGGGTTTAGATATTGGACCTGATTCTATCAAGGTTTTTCAAGCGGCTTTGGCTGATTGTAAAACTGTGATTTGGAATGGACCTATGGGTGTGTTTGAGTTTGATAAGTTTGCTGCGGGTACGGAAGCGATCGCACATACTCTAGCAGATATCAGCAAAACTGGTGCAATTACCATTATCGGCGGTGGTGACTCTGTAGCGGCTGTGGAAAAGGTAGGTTTGGCTGATCAAATGAGCCACATTTCTACTGGTGGTGGTGCGAGTTTGGAGTTGTTGGAAGGTAAGGTTTTACCTGGTATTGCAGCTTTAGATGAAGCATAATTAATAGGGTGAAGGATGAGGCTTTGGGCTTTGTCCTTCATTCTCTGCAATGAACCAAATTAAGGAAAATAATATGCAAGTACAAACTAGCAAACATATTTATACACCTGAAGAATATTTAGAACTAGAAGAAAAAGCACTTTATAAAAGCGAATATAGAGATGGAGAGATTATCCCTATGACTGGTGGAACTGGTAATCATAACAAAATTACATTAGCTATTGCTGCTATTTTATTATATGCTCTCAGACGCAAAAAATACGAAGTTTTTATGGGAGATATGCGTTTATGGATACCACAATATAAAGAATACACTTATCCTGATGTGATTGTGACTGATGATAATGCTATTTATACAGGTAAAAACAATACTACTATTACTAATCCTTTGTTAATTTTTGAGGTTTTATCTAAATCTACAAAAAATTATGATCAAGGTGATAAGTTTACTTTTTATCGTTCTATTCCTCAATTTAAAGAATATGTTTTAGTGGAACAAAATCAATATCAAGTGATGCACTACAGCAAAACTAATGAAGGAGAATGGATTTTTAGAGAATATAAATGTGAAGATGATATTGTCAAGTTGCAGCATCTTGATTTTGAGATTAGTTTAGTTGACATTTATCAAGATGTTAATTTTGAGGATAAAGAATAGTATCAAGTTTGGATAATTACTTACGATATGAAAGGTCAAATTATGGAAACTCAAGCATTAAAAGCCTTGATTAAGGAGATGATTAAAGAAGTATTAACAGAAGAAAAACTAACACTTTATAACCCCCTGTTACCATATAAGAATAATACAGAAAATGAAGAATGGAATCAATTTTCACTTGAACAAGCGATGAGAGGTTTAGAAAATGATCATCTCCCAGAATACACAGAATCAGACCTTATAGAAAAATGGCAATAGCAGGTCAAATCGTATTATTCAAATTTCCCCAAACAGACTTAACAATTGGAAAATTACGCCCAGCGCTTCTAATTAAGCCATTAAGTAACAGTTATGATGATTGGCTGGTTTGTATGATTTCCACTAAAACTGGGCAAGAATTGATTGGACTTGATGAAATTATTGCACCCAATAATCAGGATTTTAAACAAACAGGCTTAAAGTCAGAAAGCGTTTTTAGAGTCTCACGGTTAGCAGTTGTATCTGAAAAGATATTACTGGGTAAAATAGGTGAAGTTTCCGCAGAAAGATTGGAGCAAATTAAAATAAATCTGGCAAACTGGATTTTAAGTAATTGAGTTTAGATGGTAACTTATTGTAACCTAGAATTTAACTAAACTGGGCTTTATTGTAGCATACATTCTGATTAGGGAAAATTCATAAAAATTTTAGTAGCGCATAAACATCTATTCCCACACGATTATGGAGATGGTATTCTTGATCTGCTAATATGAGATCACCAAATAAGGATAATATAGAAGCGATCGCACATACTCTAACAGATATCAGCAAAAACGGTGCAATTACCATTATCGGTGGTGGTGACTCTGTAGCGGCTGTGGAAAAGGTAGGTTTGGCTGATCAAATGAGCCACATTTCTACTGGTGATGGTGCTAGTTTGGAGTTGTTGGAAGGTAAGGTTTTACCTGGTATTGCAGCTTTGGATGAAGCGTAATTAATAGGATGAAGGATGAGGCTTTTGGGCTTTGTCCTTCATTTTCAAGAATTAACTTAAATCCAATCTTTAATAAGTTGAATATTTGGAATATGCCGATAAATAGCATTGTACAACTTTGCATCAGCAGTAATAAATTTACAGTTCTCTCTGATACTTAAAACTACGTAAACGCTATCATAGACGGTTCTTTGATAATTGACTGCAAACTGATAGGCATCTTTTAATAATTCATCAGCAGGAAATATTTTTAATTGTATTTGCTGAAATAAATCAAGTATCATTTCAGCTTCCTGATTTGTTAAACCTTGAAATCGCTGTATTTTCCAAACAATATTACCAATTTCTGCATAAATCAAGTCTGGTGCAATCAAGGTAATTTGTTGTGATTGATAAGCATCAAGGATTTTATTTGCTTCTAATGAATAATCTTGAGCAATAAACCATTTAATGACTACACTACTATCAATGACGATTTTATCTGTGATCATCTGTCTCTATCTTTTCGCAATAATTCTGTTAAATCAGAAAATTCTCCATATTTTTGCTTTAAGTTTTCTTGCAAGATATGTATTTTTTTAACAAGTTCAGACTTTTCTATTTTGTGATGTTTAGGAAGATTGATTTGATTAATTTTTTCATCAACAAGTCTATTAATTAAGGATTCTAAATCCTGTAAAGTCATTTCGGTAATAGATTGGTTTAGCATTTTTGATCAACCTCCAGTGGTAATACAAGGGTTTTCTTAACTACAATTTATATACTATATCAATAGTTTACTCACTCAACTGAGCTTTATTATAGCATACATCTTTACTAAGATGATAACTTGGCAGAAATGAAACATTTTATTCTTGATATTTGAATGGGTGTTTTTCTATTTCTTCGATGGGTAGGAGTAGGGTTTCTTCGATGTGCGATCGCATTTCAGGCGAGATTTTTTCATTTAATCCCTCCAAATCATAATTATAAAAAGTTGGTAACCTGAAAATTTTATGCTCAGAAATCTGCTCACGACTTGTAATAATGGTAATCACTTGAATATTTTGATTAGCAAGTATTTCCAATAAATCCACATAATTTTTATGTAGTTCTATAAATTCTCCATTTTTTATTACAGGTTCAAGGTTATCAATTAAAATACCTATTTTTAGATTCTGTAATTTGATTTTAAATTGTTCCAGCATTGTCATTAAATTTTCTACTGGTGGAACTTGAAAATAATCTTTTAACTTTAACCTTACCCAATCTTCTACAGATTGGATGTTTTGAGATGTTGTTCCTACATTAAGTTTTAAATAATCTAAACCTTGAATTTTAAACCAATTTTCAGCCAAGGTTGTTTTACCAATACCACCCTCAGCTTTAATCAGAATAACTTTTTTACCCTCATTAACTAGGTTGTTGATATTTGCTATATCTTCCTCACGTTCTAAAAAATTAGGATCTTTAAATATAGTATTTTCAATTTCCTCTATTTCAGTTTCGTTTGCTGGTATATCAACAATATCTTGCCAGTCTAAACCTAGTTTTGTGCAAATTTCCTCAAAATTCAAGCGTTCAATTGGTATCTGACGAAAGAAATTAGTAACAGTTGAACGAGAAAGCCCTAACTCTCTAGCTAAGGCTGTTTGATTTAAGCTATTACTTCGCAAAGCTTTTTCTGCTTTTGCAATACCTTTTATAGATGCAGTAAGCGATCGCCCAGTCATATTTTAACTACAGAATTTGTAATTATTGTAGCCGCATTATTATAAAAAGTCATACACTTTCATACACAAAGTCATACACCCTAGACAACTTACTCAGACGCTATCTCAGACACCAACCCTCGAAGCTAGTTGATGTAGTCACTTAACACGCAAAAAGCTATGAAATCTATCTACATCAACAGCCAATGCTACTACCAAGGTAATAACAGCGTTCTCCTTCCTGCTGTCACCACAGTTCTCAAAGCCACACAAACCCAAGAGTCCCGAAATGGACGATTATGGAGATAGTAGGTAATCGTAGCCTGAATTTTCTCTAGATTCAGCGATCGCAACTCCTCCAGAATTTGCTCTGGTGTAAATTCTTGCAGGTAATAATCCATTACATCGTCAATACCAATACAATGCCCTTTGATATGGATATTATCTGGATCTAAAAATTAAAAATAATCTTCTAGCTGCATACTTTTACCTTTTTACCTTTATACAGTTTTTTAATTCTATCTTATCTACAAGGGCTTGTTAATAGGAGGCGTTACTTATATAGTTAATGAAAATTTAGGGCGTAATTTTTATTACATTCTTCTTTACATACAAATAAAAAAACTAGTCCTAAAGGCAAATTGAGAAAAAAGTTAAATAGTCTTAATTTTAGTTACAGTTAGATCACAAATAAATCGTGAGGGGTGATACTATGCGTGTTTTGCTAGTTTATCCAATATTTCCAAGCACCTTTTGGTCCTATGAAAAAATCCTAGCATTGGTTGATAGGAAAGTTTTGTTACCACCTTTGGGTTTGGTGACAGTAGCGGCAATTTTACCCCAAGAGTGGGAATTTAAACTTGTAGATCGTAACATCCGCGCCGCCACAGAGGAAGAATGGGCATGGGCAGATATGGTGATTTTCTCCGCCATGATTGTCCAAAAGCAAGACTTACTGGATCAAATTCGGGAAGCAAAAAGACGTGGTAAGTCCGTAGCTTTGGGTGGTCCTTATCCCACATCCACACCCCATGAAGTGGAAGCAGCAGGGGCAGATTACCTGATTCTCGATGAAGGGGAACTGACTTTACCAATGTTTGTGGACGCTGTGCAACGGGGAGAAAAATCTGGCGTTTTCCGGGCTACAGAAAAACCTGATGTCACTGGTACACCTATTCCCCGTTTTGATTTATTAGAGTTTAATGCTTATGATATGATGTCCGTGCAGTTTTCGCGGGGTTGTCCCTTCCAATGCGAATTTTGCGATATCATCGTATTGTATGGACGCAAACCCAGAACCAAAAATCCCGCGCAACTTTTAGCCGAGTTAGATTATCTCTATGATTTAGGTTGGCGACGGGGTGTGTTTATGGTAGATGATAACTTTATTGGCAACAAACGCAATGTGAAATTGTTGCTCAAAGAGTTAAAAGTTTGGATGGAAGAACATCAATATCCCTTCAATTTTGATACGGAAGCTTCTATTGACTTGGCACAAGATCAAGAAATGATGGAGTTGATGGTTGATTGTGGTTTTAAAGCTGTATTTTTGGGGATTGAAACCCCTGATGAAGACAGTTTACAACTAACAAAGAAATTTCAAAATACTCGCAGTTCTTTAACTGAATCTGTGGAAACAATTATCAAAACTGGTTTAAGACCCATGGCTGGGTTTATTATTGGTTTTGATGGTGAAAAAGCGGGTGCAGGCGATCGCATTGTCAGATTTGCAGAACTAGCAGCCATCCCTTCTACTACCTTTGCGATGTTACAGGCGTTACCTAATACCGCTTTATGGCATCGGCTGACAAAAGAAGGAAGACTGCGGGAAAACCAAGACGGGAACATCAATCAAACCACATTAATGAATTTTATTCCTACCCGTCCCCTGGAAGAACTGGCTAGGGAATATGTGGAAGCCTTTTGTGCTTTATATGATCCTTCTGCTTATTTAGATCGCACCTATCGCTGTTTCTTGATGTTGGGTTCTCCCAAATGGACAGCACCAGCAAAAACGCCAGAATGGGTAGTTATTAGAGCTTTATTAATTGTCATTTGGAGACAAGGTTTTAAACGCGAAACTCGCTGGAAATTCTGGCATCATTTCTTTAGTATCCTCAAGCATAATCCCAAGGTAATTGAACAATACGTTTCTACCTGCGCTCACATTGAGCATTTTATGGAATATCGGCAAATTGTCCGCGATGAAATCGAAAGTCAATTAGCTGAATATTTAGCCCAAGGTGCAGAAACACCTTATGTTATTGAGAAAGAAAAAGTAGTAGTTTAATAATATTCAGATCCCCGACTTCTTTGAGAAGTCGGGGATCTATGAGGGATCTATACCATTAACGGAGGGCTTATGATGGAAAGTTCTTTGGGTTTGGTAACTCAAGAACAATGTTTTTTCTGTGCAGGAGTAACTTGGGAAAGGTTTCAAGTTATTCAAAAAAGTTTTGAAAATGTTCCAGGAGTGCGTTTATTTTATTGTCAGGGAGTGCTCGAAATTGTTGGTATTAGTAAATTACATGAGTTGATTAGTCATTTAATTGGTTTGTTGTTGGGACAGTATTTTTTAGATCAGGAAATTGAGTTTTTTCCTAGTGGTATTTATTCCCAAGTTATTGCGGGAATAGTTGAGTATCAAGCCGATCTATCCTATTGTTTAGGAACTGATAAATCTAGACCAAATTTGTGTATTGAAGTTGTTGTTACCAATGGTAGTCCGATTAAATTAGAAAAATATAAATTAATGGCAGTTCCCGAAGTTTGGTTTTGGGAAGATGGTACGCTTGCTGTTTACTATTTACGGTCAGCAGAATATGAGAAAGTTGTTAAAAGTGAGTTATTGCCAGATTTAGATTTAAATTTATTTAATCGTTGTTTATTAATATCTTCTCCATTGGAATCTGTTAAAGAATTTCGTCACCATTTGGGAACAGAAGCAATTAAAAATTAAAAAATCTCTGCATTGAAATTGAGGCGACTGTAAAGCTAGAAGAGGAAAGAATGCAAGTTTATGCCCACCCTACGTAATGATAGGCAAAGTTACGGTGAAAGTTGAACCCACTCCCACTTGACTATTAACTGTAATGTCACCTCCGTGGTTTTGAATACACTGTTTGACGATTGTTAATCCTAA
Organism: Dolichospermum sp. OTE_75_concoct_329_sub; assembly: GCA_031376645.1. GTDB lineage: Bacteria > Cyanobacteriota > Cyanobacteriia > Cyanobacteriales > Nostocaceae > Dolichospermum. The sequence continues at coordinate 26,565 of JANMEE010000319.1, forward strand.
CCCGCTACCAGGAATTATTCCTACATTTTCTCCCCGATGAAATGGTTGAAATAGTTGTTTTTGGTCTTTCTCAGTAATGCCAATTCCTTGATCTTGAAATTTCAAAATTATGACTTTTTCTTGTTTAATTAATTCAAAGAGAACTGTACCACCGGGAATTGAATATTTAATGGCATTATTGAGTAAATTATTGATAATGTGTTTTAATAGAGTTTCATCTCCCAGTAATTCTAAACAGTGTTCGGAACTGGTAAAAATTAAATTCAACTGTTTCTCTTGGGCAGATAATTGAGCTTGTTCTACTAATTCAGCACATAATTTTTCTAAATTAAGTATATGTGGTTGGTAAGATAATTTACCTGAATCAGATTTACTAATTAGTGAGGCTTCATCTAATAAATTTGATACATTTTTTATAGCTTTACGGATAAGTTGTAAATGATTTATTCTTCCATCATTTGTCAGTTCTTCATTATACTTTTGCAGTAATCCCGCTGCTAGGAGAATTGTATTTAAAGGATTACGAATATCATGGGAAAGCATGGTCATAAATTCAGATTTAAGCTGATTAACTTCTTGAGATTTTAAGAGTTCTGTCGTTTTTTCTTCAACTTGAGTTTCTAAGGTTTGATTGACTGTACGTAATTGTTCTAAAAATTGTTTTCGTTCTATAGCATATCTGCACGAACGCACTAATATATCTGGATTTACGTGCCTTTTGACTAGATAATCCTGCGCTCCTTCTCTAACTGCTTCAATGGCTAATTCTTCATCATTTGTGTTAGTGAGAACTATGATAGAAATGCTAGGATCTTTCTCCATTAACTGCGGTATAGAAGCTAATCCTTGACTGTCAGGAAGTGTCAAATCTAACAAAATTACGTCATATTTTTCGCTATTTAATTGGTTGATACCGTCTTGGAGTCTTTGGACATGAACTAAACTAAATTTTTGAGATTTTGTGAGTTTAATAAACTCTTGCAATAACCTGGCTTCTGCTAAGTTATCTTCAATTAATAAGATTTTTAATGGAGCAGTTGCAGTAATCATTTCTTGATTTAACCTGTTATGAATTCTGAGTAAGGTAGGCTGGTTTTGGTGGGCAATGCCCACCCTACATATATTTAAAAAATCAAATATTATTCTTAGATATCCTGATTATTCTAATGGTAAGGTTGCAGTACAAAGCCAAAATTCCTCTATACTTTTGATGATTTGGAATAGCTGATTGAGGTTACGAGGTTTGGCAATGTAGCAGTTAGCGTGTAAGTTGTAACAACGCAAAATATCATCTTGATTTTTTGAAGTTGTTAATATGATGACGGGAATGGATTTTAATCGAGGATCAGATTTAATTTCTTCTAATACCTCTATTCCATTTTTTTGAGGTAAATTCAAATCCAATAAGATTAAGTCAGGGCGTAGTGCGTTAGTATATTCTCCCTCTTGATGGAGGTAAGTTATAGCTTCTACACCATCCCTAACTGTGACTACTTGATGGGGTAAGGAGATGGTTTTTAATGCTTCTTGGATGAGACGAACATCAGCTTTATTGTCCTCCACCAGAAAGATTATTTTGTGTGTTTCTGCCATTTCGACGCTCATGATCACGGCCTCTGATGGGAATTGTAAAGTAAAAAGTTGCCCCTTGACCGTCTTGAGACTCTACCCAGATTCGTCCTCGATGACATTCGATAATTTTTTTACAAATTGCTAAACCCATTCCCGTACCAGGATATTCATCTCTGGTCTGTAGACGTTGAAAGATAATAAAAATGCGATCGCTAAATTGCGGATCTATGCCAATTCCGTTATCTTTAATTGAGAATAACCATTCATCTTCTAGTCTTTTCGCACTAATATGAATCTTTGGTGATTGACTACCACAAAATTTGAGCGCGTTACTAATGAGATTCAAAAATAGCTGGATTAATTGTGTTTCATTAGCCATGACTGTGGGTAAAGGATCATAGGTAATGCTTGCACCAGTTTGGGTAATGCGTTGATATAAATTCTTCAAAACTCGATTTAAAGCTGTTTCTACTTCCGTGACTTGAAAAGTAATTCCTAATGTATCTACTTTAGAGTATGCTAGTACGTCATCAATTAACGTCTGCATTAAACTCACACCTTCGACGACATAACCAATAAACTCTTTTCCATCTGCGTCTAGTTCTGGGACATAACGCATTTCCAAAAGTTGTACATAATTGGCTACTTGATTTAGTGGTTCTTGCAAATCATGGGAAGCCACATAGGCAAATTTTTTCAATTCTGCATTAGAACGTTGTAGATCTTGGGCTAATTGGGCTAATTCATCAGCTTGACGTAAGACAATATTAATGATTGATTTTCTTAATTCCAATGCAGCTTTAATTTCTACATTTTGCCAAGGTAAAGATGTTAATTGAACTATTTCTTTCCATAAATCAAATGACTTGCGGGGAGATAATCGGAGATTTTCTTGCGATTCATCAACTGAAAAAGCTTGATGAGGATTTCCACCCCAATTCACAGTTTGAATTACTTCTGGTCGAAACCACAATACATAATTTTGCTTAGAAATGGGAATAGCTAATAAACCACTAGCGATATTTCTAAAGCTAATCGCGTCTGGATAAATACTAGGTAAAGAATCTGTGGAAAATACCTCATCCACTACATTATTTTTCAGCCATTCCACTAAAAAATTCAGTTCTTCTTCTTTGGGAGTATTTCCAATTAGGGTATACTTACCGCCAAAACACACCGCTGCACCTTCAGCATTAGTTAAATCCAGCAGATTGGGTTTATTTTGGACTAAACCATCAATAAAGTTATCTTCTTGAGACATATATTCAACCAACGATGATTGAACTTGTTTTAAATTTATCTGATAGTCGTAGTCTTCTGTTTCTTCTTTGCCAGAAATTTCTGAAAATATGATTCTTCCCAGAAATTCACAAGCTTTCCGTAATTCATAAGAAACATATTTGGGTGATTGGTGATGACAAGCAATTAAACCCCAAAGTTTGTTATCCTTAATTAAGGAGATTGTCAAAGACGCACCCACACCCATATTATGTAAATATTGTATATGACATGGTGCGGCACTTCTGAGAATGGAATTAGTTAAATCAATGGGTTTGCCGCTAACTGGGTTAATTTTGGGAAAAAGTTCGGCTGATGATTGAAAGTTTGTATCGGGAATAACTCTAATAGAGTTTTCTAAAAATAGTTGTCGCGCTGGCCGAGGAATATCTGATTCTGGATAATGTAAACCCACATAAGGTTCTAAAGTATCTATTTTTTCTTCAGCAATTACAGAACCATGGCCATCATCAGCAAATTTATATAACATAACTCTGTCAAATCCTGTCATTTTGCAGATTTCTTGCACAATGATTTGACTAAAATCGTGGAAGCTTTTACTTTTTTCTAACCGATTAGCCGAGGTTTTAGCTAAATGATAAAAACTTAAAAAGGGAATATTATCTTGAGATGCAGTTGGTTCTAATTCTAAGATGAGAAACCCTTGAGAATTACGATAAAAAGTGGCATCAAAGACTGTATATTCATCTCCTTGCTTCTTAATCCAAATTTTAGTAGGATTAATAAAATCAAGGTTTTCCTCTGATAACCAAAACTTAATTTTTTGGATTTGGTAAGGATCTAGTATATCTTCTAATTCCTGTTGCACCATATCTTCTGGAGATATGCCGAAAGTGCTGAAAGTATTTTGACTAATTTGTAATATCTGTAAATCTGGCTCTTGTAAGACCAACAAAACCCCATGTGGTTGAATTTCACTAACCAAATGTATTGGTGCTTCTTTTAGGCTGTTGATATTAAGATGCTGCTGCTTGATATTGATATCCATAAAGTCTTTCCTCCATAATTATGGAATCTAAAATATGTATGTAAATTTACATCTAAATTCCTCACACCTGTAAAAATTCTTTTTGATTTAGTAGCTTTGATAATAGCAAAGCCTAGAGTTATATTTACTTTCGTACTTTATTCTTACATAGTTTCACTATCTGTTACTTTACATATAGATAAGAAATGTGAACATCTCCATAATGAAGGCTACAGTATTTGTGTACATATATTAAGAAAAAAAATCAGCATTTAGGTATAGAGATTTTTCATGGAACGTCTCTACAAAGAGTTTTACACCATCAAAAATCACGTTTAGAGACTTGCAAATAAAAAATATCCCAAAATTTCTTGTGGTGCAGGCATTCTTGCCTGCTAATAATATCAGGGCGGGCAAGATGGCCATCCCACAAGATTGGAGCTTTTTTTGTAGAGTTCTCTTATATCTCAAATTAGCAACGCCAGAATTTAGATCAAATCCAAGAAGTAAACCACATCCGCATTCTATAACCATCAGGAGAGATGGGTAAACCTAAATAAATAGGCATCCAGAAAATAAAGGCAGCGACAATTATAAAAGTTATAGTTACCCCTACAACTCGTAATGGGCGATAATAACTCAGCAAACATTGATCAACAAACCAAGCGATCGCTATAAATGTAAAGATAACCGCAGACATATAATGATATATAAAAGTACACCTTGTTACCTCTACCCAAGGAAGGAGATTGGCTCCATAATTTATGACTAAAAATAAACCAATCCAAGTATCAAGACTGAGATTTTTGGGGATAAATAGCCGCTTTTTTTCTATTACCGGCATAGTAATTTTTATCATTACCATCCCAATTAAAAATATCATCGCAACCAAACCAAACCACCATAAAAATGGATTACCTATCGCATGAACATCATAAATTATCTTACCTGCACCATTAGGTAAAGGTGGTCCGAATACAGGTAAGCTATCATGAATACTTTGAGTAGTTTCATAAAAATAAGCCATTGGCCGAGTTAATAACGGCCATTTATACCATGCAGCACAATAAGGATGAACACTAGGACTATTACCACCTAATTGGAGATGAAAGTGTAAGATTTGTTTATGAACTTCAATAAATCCATATCTTTTATCAAGTTGGAGATGAGGAATCCAAATCAGACTATAAATAACTGCGGGAATAATTCCTAAATAGGAGAACATTTGCCAAATATTTAATTTAGTCAGATTTTGTAAGGGTGTTTTTATGGTAACAAGTGGGGAATTATTAAGGTGATCAAAAAAACGTAAATAAGAAAATAATGGCACGCGGGATGTATGATCAAAAGATTGCAACCAGCGAATTATCCAAGCTGCTATCCATAAACCATAAGCACCACAGAGAAACCATAAACCGTTCCATTTTGTACCAATAGAAGCGCCAAAACTTATACCAGAAAGAATTAACCAAAACCAAGGTTTTTGCTTTTCTAATGCTAATAATAATAACCATTGTCCTAATAAGCCAAAGATAACTATATATACATTACTTAAAGCATAACGAGATTCTACTAAAAATAAGCCATCACAAGCTGTAAAAAATCCGGCTAATAAAGCAAAACGATGACGATAACTAAATTGATAAGTTAATAAAGTAACTACTACAGGAATCAATGAACCAATGAGAGCATTTACCCACCGATAATTCCAAGGAGATAATAAAGAACCTGTAAGACTATTTACAGTATCTCGGTCAATGGGAATATGACTACTAATCCAAATACCCAACCCAATCATATATTGACTTAGTGGGGGATGAGCATTAAAAAATGGTGTATGGGTAAGATAATTATTGCCAAATTTAGCAAAATAGACTTCATCGAATACTAAAGTATTAAATCGGCTGAGTCCCCAAAAACGTAAGCTAAATGAAAGCAGAAATATGCCTATTATTCCTAATCGAAACCAAGTTTTTTTCATGATGTTCAACAGATGTTTTTGCAAAAACTAACAATAAAAATAGAGTTAGATCCCCGACTTCTTAAAGAAGTCGGGGATCTTGTTGTCCACAAATATAGAATAATAGCTCTAATACAGTCAGAAAACTTAATTTACTATGGCACAATTAGAGCGATTGGTAAAAATGGCAGAAGATGAACTTACGGAGTATAGCACTGATGCCCGCAAAATGGAAAAACTCCGCCGGAAGATTGGTTTATCTGTATCATTAGCGGAACAGAGGCAACTCAAAGCAACTTTATTAGCTACAATACCATCTAGTAAAATTGCAGAAGTTGTGGAGGAGCAGAGACAAGTCGTGGCCTTGCCATTTTGGGGAATTGCTGGTTTGGGTTTGCTACTTGGGATTTCCCTAAATCAACCCATTGGCTTATTAGCAGCTATAGGGGGGACTGTAGTTGCTTTTAGAATTCAAAAATGGGGTTGGCAATTACAAGCAAATCGTCTATTATTACGGACATTAGAAGATATTGAAACCCGGATTTCTCAACCTAGCAATTAAGTACAAACAACCGATTAATTAAGGAAATAGCAGTTATGACCAAGTATGATTATATTTTTCAATCGAAAGAGACAATCAAAGAATCATTGAATAAACAAGAAGCGGTAGCAGCAATTGCTGTGATTACAACAATAGTTGACTCGGGGACTGAAGATATAGATGCGGAAAGTTTAGCTGATATTCTCTGGGAATTTGAGATATTTGATGAATACTCAGAAGAAGAAATGCTAGAAACAGTGGACAGACTTGTAGAAATTGCCGAGGAAGCTGGATTAGGTTCTTTGTTTAATGCTGCTAGTGCGGGGATTTCTGATGAAGTAGTTTTAGATGGTTTTGCGGCTGGAGTGATTATGCTTTTAGATGCAGAAAATATGATTATTCCTGCCAATAAAAAGGTTTTTCTGAAACAATTACAAAAAGCTTTAGAACTGGATGATGAAGAAGCAGAAGAAATTATTAAAGAGGTAATTGACTCCATAGAAGCAGGAGATGAGGAAGAATATCTAGATGAAGAATATGAAGCTGTAATCTTAAATGAATCTGGTGAACAATTTTATCAATCACCCTTGGGTAACTTTATAGTTCCTGTTCCTCTGGATTCTGAACAGGGTGGAAAAATTCAAGCTGAAGAAGGAATGGTGAGCTTTTCTAATGATCTTGGCACTTTACTCAGAATTGATTATTATCCTCTTACTCTAGAACAGATTGATGATCTAGAATCCCAAGAAGATGAAACATATCTTCAATCTGTTCTTGTCAATAAATATGTCCCCCAGGCAATTATTTCTCAAGTTCCTAGTGCTGAAGTCAAGTATACAGAATATTTGCCAGATACTTTAGAAACATCTTACTATGTATTAGTAAATATGCCCAAAGGTTCAACTATATCTAAGCATGAAAATAATGGCAATGGGATCAGATTAGATGCCTATAGAGGATTATTGTCCTTTGTCAATAATGAATGTTTGTATATAGTTAGTAGTCAACGCAGCTTTTTAGATGGTGAACTACCTGGTTCAGTGAAACAAGAGGCTGCGAAAATGAAACAAACTATTTTAGATTTTGTTAGCACAATTGAGTTTGCCTAAGAGCGTCTTTGATAGCTTGCGTGGCGGATGATTTTTGGTGGTAGAGACGTTCCATGGAACGTCTCTACAAAGGTCTTAAATGTATGCAAAATCATTTTCATTCCTAAAGTCAGCAACGCCAAAAATCGTTCAAAAGCTGGTTCCATATTACTTTTGATTTTTGACTTCCGCGAAGCGGTACTAGTAGTCTGTCAAATAAATTTTGACGGATAAGAAACAAACCACGAAGGCACGAAGGACACGAAGGAAGAAGGAAGAAGGAAGAAGGAAGAATCAAAATGGCAACGAATGAACCCATCAATTAGTTCTTGACAGACTACTAGGGTATTTCTCTTGAATGTAAAATACTATAGCTATTTGGTAATTTTGGAAACATCACCACAACTATAATACAGCTTAAAAATCGTGTAAAACTCAGGATACAGAAGTAATTGAACGATTTTAACTTTTCAAAGATGGTTTTTTATGGTTTTCGAGCATTTTTCTTTGAATTTCTCATAAATTTGCGTTTGTAAATAATTAGGTTCTGTTATAGGTTTTACATGATATGGTACATAGATTAGAAAATATACAAAAAATTATACATCTTGTGTATAAAATGTGTCTATTTTCTCCTTTAAATATCAAATCTCCAGATAATTTTCAGAAGTATCTACTAGATTTTTATTTTTCCAATATCTAAGATGATTACACAAATTCAAAATCTGCGGATTTTTTATCCATTCCTAGTGCCATTTATAAGCTCATCTCAGATTTATTGGTTATACATTTTTTCGGCTTTGTTACTAGCTTTAATTATATATAAATTAGGGTTATCTCAACAAGACGAACAGATAAATTTAAGGCAGTATCTTTTGCCAAAAGCAGTTTATTTACATCCTTCAGCGATCGCTGAATACAAGTATTATTTTTTATCTTCGCTCTTAGAAATATTTGTAATATTGCCAGTTATATTCTCTCTACCAAATCTAGCAAATATCATTTCTCATTATTTAACAGAAATTACCCATCTGACAACGCCTTTTTTAATCACCAATCCTTATTGGTACCATTATGTCATATTAAGTATCTTTGTGGCTTTGGCGGGGGATTTTGCTTATTACTGTTACCATTATTTAGCTCATAGAAGTTCATTTTTTTGGGAATTTCATAAAGTCCATCATTCTGCGGATGTACTAACTCCGATGACTGTTTATCGCTCTCATCCCTTTGATTTAATATTAAGTATGATCTTTGCGACGGTAATGCTGGGTTTTACTACGGGAATTTGGATTTATTTATTTGGTAATCAAGTCTCTCAACTATGCATTTATGGAGTTAACTGGGAGATATTTCTATTTTATCTAACTGGTGCTAACTTACGACATTCTCATATTTGGTTGAACTACCCCTATAAAGTTAGTTATATGTTGATGAGTCCTGCTCAACATCATATTCATCATAGTGTTGAGCCAAAGCATTATGATAAAAACTTTGGTTATATTCTGTCTTTTTGGGACTGGATATTTGGGACTTTGTATATACCGAAAGGTTATGAAAAGCTGAATTTTGGTCTATCAGATGGGGAATCAAGTTTATTTAATAATCCGATTAATTTATTAGTACAACCATTTAAATCTATTTGGCAAAGTTACAACCAACAAATATCTAAGTAGTCCGGCAAAATTAATTATATGAAAGATTTGGATTTAATGTAAGGGTAGTGCCCCTGTGCCTACCCCCATATTTCGGGCAACCACAGGGGGTTTGCCCCTACAAAATTAATTGGTTTAGGGATTTTTAAAATGTTCAATTAATTTGGCACGACTACTTAAAAAGTAATTTCCTATCAACAATCTCAATGCAAATTAAGTCAAAAATATAGTTATGAATAACATGAAATTAGATTTGAGTTCAGATTTATCAAGTACGACTACAATCGTCAATGATTTGCCAGAAAATGGTTTTTGTATTCATGATTTATTTGCAATTCAGGTAAAAGCAGCACCAGATTCAGTAGCAATAATATTTGAAAATCAGCAACTTACTTACCAAGAGTTGAATGATAAAGCCAATCAGTTAGCGCATTATTTACAAAGTATTGGTGTAGGTGCTGAGGTGATGGTAGGCTTATGTTTAGACCGATCGCTCGACTTGATTATCGGTATTCTTGGTATTCTTAAAGCTGGAGGTGCTTATGTACCCATAGATCCGGCCTATCCCCAAGAACGCATAGCATTTATGCTAGAAGATACTAAGTTGCAATTTGTGGTGACACAACAACAATGGGTAGTATCTCTACCGAAAAACTCCACAACAATTTGCTTAGATACAGATTGGCAGAAAATAGAGTGTCAAAGTTCCCATGATCCAGTTAGTGGAGTCACAGCTGAAAATCTCGCTTATTTAATCTATACTTCTGGTTCTACTGGTAAGCCGAAAGGTGTACAAATGCCTCATGGTAGTATTTGTAATTATCTTGAGGCGATAGCTAAAATCCTACCAGTTAATCATCAAGATATTTATCTTCACACAGCATCTTTCTCTTTTACTGCTTCAGTCAGACAATTATTTTTACCTTTATCTCAGGGTGCAACCAGTATTCTTGCTACTCGTGAACAAACCAGAACTCCTTTAAGCCTATTTGAATTAATTCAAAAACGTGGTGTTACCATTTCTGACGGTGTACCCTCTGTATGGCGATATGGACTCATTGCTTTAGAAAGTTTGGATCAACAATATACAGAATCTCTGAGCGAATCACAATTAAGATTAATAGTATTTGGTGGCGAATTACTACCCTATCAACTAATTAAAAAGTTACGCAACCTATTTAAAATACCACCCCAATTTTTTAATATTCTCGGTCAAACAGAAAGTATTGGCCATGGTTTTTATACTGTTCCTGAAGATTACGATCTTGAAGATGGCTATGTTCCCGTTGGTCATCCTTTAGCAAACATTCAACAAGTTTATGTCCTTAACGCCAATATGGAAGAAGTCCCCATAGGAGTATCGGGAGAAGTCCATATTGCGGGTTATACCTTAGCACGAGGCTATTTGAACCGCACCGAGGCAAATAGGGAAAAATTCATCATTAATCCTTTTAATCCTCAACAACGACTCTTTAAAACCGGGGATGTTGCTCGTTATTCAAGCGATCGCAATTTAGAAATTCTTGGTCGGATGGATTTTCAAGTAAATATCCGCGGAATGAGGGTTGAATTGGAGGAAATTGAAGCAGTAATTAAACTCCATCCCAGCATCCGAGAAGCTGTGGTTTCTGCTAGAGAAGATGTATCTGGTGGTCAGCGGCTAGTTGCTTATATCGTAGTAAACAACCAAGATTTTAATTCGGGAGAATTACGCAATTTTCTTGCCAGCAAACTACCAGATTATATGATTCCCCATACCCTAATGGTGATGGAGAAATTGCCAGTTTTACCCAATGGAAAGTTAGACAGAAAAAGTTTACCCGAACCTGATTTATCAGCAATTCAAAGTGAATTTGTTCCTCCGCAAACACCCACACAAGAAATCATTGCTAAAATTTGGGCAGAAGTTTTAGGCATCGCCAGAATTGGTATTCATGATAATTTTTTAGAATTGGGTGGACATTCTCTATTAGCAAGTTTAGTGATATCAAGATTGCGTGAGGCACTATCCATAGAATTATCTATTGCCAGTTTATTTGCCGCACCCACAATTGCCACATTTAGTGAACAAATTGGATCTTCTGCCCAGAATTTACTGCTAACCTTAGAACCAGTTTCTCGAAATATTGAATTACCACTTTCCTTAACTCAGCAGCGATTTTGGTTTCTCGATCAAATGGAAGGACCAAATCCTGCTTACAATATTGTCAGAGTCCTAAATTTACAAGGATTGCTTAACTTTACAGCACTTGAAGGGGCGATCGCTACAATTATTAATCGTCATGAAACCCTGCGTACCAGTTTTGGGATTGCCGATGGTAAACCCATTCAAGTTATTGCTGATAAATTAGCATTTACCTTACCTGTAATTGATTTACAAGAATTAGCAGAAGATCAGAAAACGGCTGAGGCACAAAGATTAACTACTAACGAATATCTTCGCCCTTTTGCCCTAAATGAACCATCTCTCTTAAGAGTGATATTGATGCAATTGGGGGCAGAATCCCACCAGTTATTAGTAATAATGCACCACATCATTTCTGATGCCTGGTCAGCAGGGAATTTTCTTCAAGAATTATCGGTTATTTATTCAGCCTTGACAGCGGGTTTACCTTCTCCCTTACCCGAATTATCAATTCAGTATGCCGACTATGCTTATTGGCAACGACAATGGCTGGAAAATCAACCCGCGCAACTTGATTATTGGCAACAACAATTAGCAGATATTCCCGCAGTCATTGAATTACCTACTGATCGATCACGAACAGCAATTCAAACTTTTCGCGGTGATCTCCAGAAATTTCAATTTGATTCCCAACTCACTCACAAACTCAAAAACCTCAGTCAAAAATCGGGTTCTTCCCTATTTATGACACTTCTGACGGCTTTTGTGATCTTACTTTCTCGCTACAGTGGTCAGGAAGATATTGTTGTTGGTTCTCCCATTAGTAATCGCAATCGTGTCGCGTTAGAGCCATTAATTGGCTTTTTTGTGAATACTTTAGTTTTACGGACTCGTCTCGAAGGAAATCCCACCTTTGAAGAATTACTTCAACAGGTGCGACAGATGGCACTTGATGCTTATGCTCACCAAGATGTCCCCTTTGATCAACTTGTAGAAACCCTCCAACCTCAGCGCCACCTCAGCCATAGTCCCTTATTTCAAGTCATGTTTGTATTGCAAAATTCTCCGGTTTCAAAACTGGAATTAGGAGATTTGCAAGTTACCCAAATAGAATTAGCAAAAGCGACAGCGGGGGCAACTTTTGATTTAACCTTATCAATACAGGAAAAAGATTCAGCATCGGGAACTGAATTGATCGGTGCATTTGAATATAATGCTAATTTGTTTAATGCTGATACTATTGCCAGGATGATTGAGAGTTTTCACACCTTAGTTGAGGCAATTGTTACTTATCCCCAAGAGCGGATTATAACATTACCTTTACTAACAGCATCCCAAAAACATCAATTATTAGTTGAATGGAATAATACGGGAACTGATTATTCTCAAAAATCCATTCATCAATTATTTGAGGAACAAGTAGAAAAAACACCTGATGCAGTAGCCTTAGTATTTGAAGATCAGCAATTAACCTACAAAGAATTAAATTTACAAGCTAACAAACTAGCTCATTATTTGCAGTTTCTAGGTGTAAAACCAGAAATATTAGTGGGTGTTTATTTAGAACGTTCTTTGGAAATGATAGTCGGATATTTGGGCATTTTCAAAGCTGGTGGTGCTTATGTGCCACTTGATCCTAACTATCCCCCAGAACGTCTCAATTATATGGTGGCAGATTCACAAATGTCCATCATCTTGACTCATTCTCTATTACTCCCACATTTATCATTAACCCTAGAGCGATCTGCTTGCAGCAGCGCTTCGCTATCACAAACTAAAATTATTTGTTGGGATAAAGATTTTGAAATTGAAATTGCCAGTCAGAGTTCCCATAATCCTATTAATAATTTCATACCTGAAAACTTAGCTTATGTCATCTATACTTCTGGTTCTACAGGGCAACCTAAAGGTGTACTAATTCAACATTCAGCACTATTAAATTTAGTGTTCTGGCACTTAAATAATTTTGAAGTAAAATCATCAGATCGAACTACACAGTTAGCAGGAACAGCCTTTGATGCTGCTGTCTGGGAATTATGGCCTTATTTAGTAGTCGGAGCTAGTATATACTTAATTAAATCAGAATTTTTGCTTTCAGCCGAAATACTTCAAGAGAAATTGACATCACATCATATTACTATTAGTTTTATTCCTACACCTTTAGCAGAACAATTATGTCTTTTACCTTGGTCAGAAAATACAACTTTGCGAACTATGTTAACTGGTGGAGATAGACTTAATTCTTATCCATCAAATAAGTTACCATTTAAGTTTTTTAATAACTATGGTCCCACCGAAAATACAGTAGTTACAACTTCTGGGGAAATTTTACCAGAAGCATCAGATAGTAAATTTCCACCTATAGGTCGTCCTATTGCCAATACTCAAGTTTACATTCTTGATCGCTATCTTCAACCCCTACCGATTGGAGTTTATGGAGAAATCTATATTGGTGGTCTAGGTTTAGCCAAAGGCTATTTGCATCGTCCTGACTTGACATCTGAGCGATTTATTGCTAATCCTTTTGTGGAAAATGAGCGCCTTTATAAAACTGGAGACTTAGGACGCTATTTACCAAACGGAAATATTGAATTTTTAGAACGCATTGATCATCAAGTCAAAATTCGGGGTTTTCGGATTGAATTGGGAGAAATTGAAACAGTATTAACCCAACATCCTCAAGTTCAGCAGGTAGTAGTAATTGTCCGCGAAGATCATCCAGGAAACAAGTATTTAACAGCTTATATTGTCAGCGAAACAGAAACATTGACCAGTAGCAAATTACGTCAATTTCTGAAGGAAAATCTGCCTGAATATATGATACCTGCGGCTTTTGTCATGCTCAAAGCCTTACCTCTGACTCCTAATGGTAAAGTTGACAGGCTGGTTTTACCAAAGCCAGAAACAACCAATTCAGAGCTAGAAGCCGCTTTTGTTGCCCCTGGAACTGCGCTAGAAACAAAATTAGCGGAAATTTGGTGTACAGTATTGCATCGGGAGCAAGTAGGCATCTATGATAATTTCTTTGAATTGGGGGGACACTCTCTCCTGATCACATCTGTAATATCTCGCATTCGAGAACATTTTTCCATAGTTTTGCCTCTGCGTTCTCTATTTACAGCCCCGACTATCGCTGAACTTAGTCAAGTAATAATTACACATCAACTGGATGCCATGACAGTTGATACCTTACCACTTCTTGTCCCTCAAGCACGGGACACTTTTATCCCTTTGTCTTTTGCACAAGAATCTATATGGCATTTACAACAATTAGCTCCTAAAAGTTGCGCCTACAACAGCTTTTTTATTTTACGTTTCACTGGCTCTCTTTCTGCAATTGCGTTGGAGTCCAGTTTCAATGAAATAATTCGTCGTCATGAAATATTACGCACGGCTTTTACTATATTAGAAGGTCAACCTGTACAAGTAATTAGCCCATTTCTGACTATCCCATTAGAAATTATAGACTTACAAAACCTACCTTTGATAGAGCGAACATCGGGCGCAGAAAGACTAGCTGCATTGCAATATCAGCACCATTTTGATCTGGCTTTAGTCCCTCTCATCAAAACAACTTTACTGCGACTAACTCCAGAAGAACATTGGTTAACACTAAATATGCACCATATCATCACAGATGGCTGGTCATTTGGTCTGTTGTTGGAGGAGTTAGGAATCCTCTATGCAGCTTTTGTCAATGGTTTACCTTCACCCCTACCGGAATTACCTGTTCATTACGCAGATTTTACCCTCTGGCAACGGCAATACTTTAATGAAAAGGTCATAGAAAAGCAATTGGCTTACTGGCTACAAAAACTAACTAATACTGCACTAGAATCTGATGAGATATCTAGCAATCAGCTACAGTTGAGTAATAAAAATACCAGCGCAGCTATTTATTCGATGGTTCTGCCAGCAAGTCTTGTGACATCAATCGAAACCCTGTGCCGTTCTCAAAAGGTCAGCATTTTTACGATCATTCTCACTGCTCTAAATATACTTTTATTTAAGTGCAATAGTAAGAACGACATTTTAGTAATAGCAACTATTGGTAATCGGAGTGCGGTGGAAACTGAAAAAATGCTCGGTTGCTTCATCAATGACGTAATTTTGCTATCGCATCTTTCCTCTGAACAAACTGGAATTAATCTTTTAGAACAAGCCCAAGAAACTCTCACAGAAGCCATTAATAATAAAGAAATTGCTTGTCAAACAGTCACTGACACTATCACCAGCAAACAACCATTGAATATCTCGGCAGCCCTGGCTATGCTACCTCCACAAAATTGGCATAATTGGATGTTAGATGTTGACTTTGTATCAATTAAGCGCGATCTCGACTTGTGGGATGGAGAAATTCCTTTAGAAATTTATGTTTCTTCACCCTCAGTAAATAATCCCACCATGGAAATTAAAGTTTTCTACAGCACGGAGTTATTTACAAATGAAACTATCAAGTTTTTGTTTAGCTATTACCAGCAAATTCTTCAGCAG
This sequence comes from Dolichospermum sp. OTE_75_concoct_329_sub, assembly GCA_031376645.1. Taxonomy (GTDB): domain Bacteria; phylum Cyanobacteriota; class Cyanobacteriia; order Cyanobacteriales; family Nostocaceae; genus Dolichospermum. Next base: position 42,266 of record JANMEE010000319.1, read on the forward strand.
CTTGTCCAAGATCCAACTAGTCAGGTTTGTGAATTTTTTGATTTGTGAACATTGCAAGAGTCAGATCCCCGACTTCTCTAAGAAGTCGGGGATCTTATTTGACTACTTGTAATGAGAAATAAATGTTACATTAAACCATGAGGCTTTGCCACAAATTAACTAATAATCACTATTGCCATGTTAGAAAACCGGCCACCAGAGTTGAAACAACAACCCATATTTGGCTCATCTTTATTGAGATGGACTGAGTATTTCTCTAACCCAGAAGGAGAAATAACTCAAAGCATGAGAGTGTTTATCTTGATCTGGTTTGGTCAAGTGTTGTCTCTGGTTGGCTCGCGGACAACCAATTTTGCGCTCAGTATTTGGGTTTATCAACATACGAATTCCACAATTCAATTTACACTGCTGATTCTCTCCACAACCCTACCGACAATTTTGATTTCTCCCATTGCTGGTGTGTTTGTTGATCGCTGGAGTCGGCGCTGGATTATGATTATTAGTGATTTTTGTGCAGGTTTATGTACCTTACTAATTGCTTGGTTATTTATCAGTAATTACTTAGAAGTTTGGAGTTTGTGTATAGTCAGTGGGATTAGCGCCAGTTTCAATGCTTTTCAGGGACTAGCCTATTCCTCAGCGACTACATTACTTGTGCCGAAAGAACAACTTGGTCGTGCCAGTTCGATGACACAGATCAGATTAGCGATCGCTGAAATTCTCTCCCCGGTATTAGCAGCAGCCTTATTAGTAACTGTAGAATTTTCAGGAATTGTCATTATTGATTTATCTACATTAGTCTTGGCCTTGATCTGTTTGCTGGTAGTTAAATTTCCCGAAATTCCGTCTACAGAAAATCCCGATACCGAAACTAATTCATTTTGGCAACAAATCACCTTTGGCTGGAAATATTTAGTGGCACGTCCTGGACTACTCGGATTAGTCATGTTCATTGCCATTATCAACTTTCTCGTTGGTAGCGCAGAAGCTCTAACGACACCCTTAGTGCTTTCTTTTGCTTCCGCTCAATCTCTAGGGACTATCTATTCTATTGCTGGTTTTGGACTATTACTGGGCAGTGCCGTGATCAGCATTTGGGGTGGGCTAGAACGCCATATCAATACCATATTTGTGTCCATGGTATTTTTGGGCATCTCCTATGTATTAGCTGGGCTGACGGCTTCAACAATTGTCTTTACGATCGCCAATTTCTTGATATTTCTCATGTTTCCCATCATCAATGGATCAATTCAAGTGATCTATCAGAAAAAAGTAGCACCAGAAGTCCAGGGAAGGGTCTTTGCTTTCCGTAGTGCTGCTGTGCAGGGGTTTTTACCACTTTCCTACCTAACCTGTGGAGCATTAGCTGATCAATTTTTTGAACCAATCATGGCAAAAGATGGGGCTTTAGCCAATAGCATTGGCCAGATTATTGGGGTTGGTCATGGTCGCGGTATGGGTTTAATGTTTATAATTATGGGTCTGTTTTCTCTAGTCGCAACCTTGACTGCCTACTTGTATCCACGTCTCCGCTTTGTAGAAAATGAACTACCTGATGCAATTCCTGACCAACCAGATTTTTCTTAGTGTAAATAGGGTTTGCTGAAAAAGGTAAAAAAATTGACCAGCTACCTAAATTCGATATAAGAAATTGGCTTGAAAAGCTTGCCTGATAAGCTTTGAGACAAAATGAGCTAGGCACTTTTTTACAGATTTTATTGAGAATCAAATTTATTGAGAGTATAGTGTTTATTCTCATTATGGGAGATTTGTTGAGAACAAAGTTCAAGTCCATTTTTCAGTAAAAAGCCTTATTTATAATGTTTTCGGGCGTTTTTTTACGTCGAACTCAGGTAAATCACAACCTATTACTTTTTAAACATTCTCTAAATCTCAATTTCTGAGGTATGCAGCCCTCTACCTTTTGGCATATTAGCGATCGCATCGGACACCAATTGCGAGAAACTAAGAACAGGTTTATTGACAATAAGGAGAATCTCATGGCTTGGACTCAAGTTTTAGCTGCTAATGCACTGACTACTGGTACGCGGGAAGTAGTCAAAGTAGGCGATCGCAAAATATTACTATTAAACCACGAAAATCAGCTTTATGCTGTAGATAATACCTGCCCTCACTTAAAAATGTCCTTGAAAAACGGTAAAATCGAAAATGGAGCAATAGTTTGTCCCTTCCACCGCAGTGCATTTGACTTAGGTAATGGTGAAGTAAAAACCTGGTGTCCGTTTCCACCCGTAGTTGGTAAATTACTGTCAATGGTTTCCTCAGAAAAAACTTTGCCAACCTATCCCCTCAAAGTGGAAGAAGGCAACATTTTAATTGACGTACCAGCATAATAGCAGAATTGATCACAGTTCTCTGTAAGGTTGAAATGTAGGCTTGGCATTGCCCACCATAATCATGATATTATGAGTATTGCCAAGCCTAAGTAATATTTCAAGTTCCATGTAATGTCTCTACAACTTAACTAATTTCTGAATATTTAGTAATCATTGTTTTCACATTTAGTAAATGTTCTTCAATAATTTCGGGAATTTCGGTATTGGTTTCAATGATTAATTCACCAATGGTATTATTAGCAATTTCATTAATAGTATCAATTAAAAGATTTGGCATAGTAATATTGGCTTCAGCAATCTGTTTAATGGTAGCTTTGGGGTTATCTTGCTCAAGAATAGCTTTTAAAACTTGAATTTCATGACCTGGAAGATGTGCTAAGAAATTATGCCACTCTTTAGGTAAATTGCCTCTATGATTATCTTTTCTATCAACTGTATCCAATGGTTCTAATAATTCATCAAAAGGAAATAACTCTAGATAATTTTCGTCATTTTCAGATAATGCTGAGGAATCAATTGTTTCTACTTGTTGAAGTAATTCCCAAACTTGATTTTGCAATAAATCCCGTTCGTCTTGTAAGACAGAAATTTGATTTTGCAGTTGATTGACTTCAGATTTTTGTTCTAGTGTTTTGTTTTGTAAAGAATTGAGAGTATTTTCCAGATTAATTCTACTTATATTTTTCTGGCTTAGTAAATCATTTTGTTTAGCAATTTCCAGTTCCTGATTTTGAACTTCTATTCGCAGTTCATGAAGCTTTTCCTCTAGTTGTGGTTTAAGTCTTTCTAACAGAATTACATCATTTTCTAGTTCTTTTTTCTGATATTTGAGTGTATCAAGTTGAGGTTGAATTTGGTTAATTTCAGCACGAGATGAGTTACAATTTAATTCTAATTTTCGCTTTTGTATAATCAGATTATTGCAACTGTTATTCAGTTCTATATTACTATTATCTAAGTTTTTAAATTCGAGTTTTAGATTATTTACTTCAGCTTCAACTTGCTTTTTTTGAGCAGCAAATGTACCTATATCTCTATGTAAACTATCCCTTTGACTCCGACAATCTCCAATTTGGTTTTCTAGTTGCTGAGTTTCTGTATCTAATAAATTTCTATATTCTTCTAATTGGTTTATTTCTCTGAGAATACGGGATTTCAATCCTTCTATGTCCCGAATGCGTCTCTGGAGAGAACCAATCATCTTCATTTCATCAATTCTTCGCCTTTTATCAACAAGAAATGCGGCTGCATAAGTAGCCAGGATTGTAATTATCCCGGTGAGAAAAGCTTTAGAAAAATCCCAGTTGGGAACAAGGCTTAAACCAAAACTAACACTAAAGGCAGCTATGCCTAAAACAACTTGATAATTAACAATTACTGGTTGCATTTTGCGAGGTTTTAGTGTGGTTAAGCTGTTAGCATTATTAGTAATTAACGTCATTATGCCTCACATTTTTATTTGTAAATATACATTTATAATTAGGAAGGAGTCACCGAGTCAGGAGTCACCGAGTCAGGAGTCACCGAGTCAGGAGTTAATGAACCACGTTCGCGGAGCGTCCCGGAGGGATATAGGCACGAAGGACACGAAGGAAGAAGGAAGAAGGAAGAAGGAAGAAGGAAGAAGGAAGAAGGAAGAAGGAAGAAGGAAGAAGGAAGAAGGAAGAAGGAAGAAGGAGAGTAAAAGTTATGTATAGCTTTTACTATAAATTTTGGATATTATTCAAGTGATACCGCTATAATTTATTTTGATCATGAGCCTGGAGTAAGATTTTTAGTTTCACCAAATACAGCTAAATCTGCTTTTAAAAAGTCAATAAACTGTCTTGCAGTTCTGCCAGAACGGCCATTATGACGAGTTGCCCATTGTAAAGCTTTGAATTCTAAATCTTCAGCAGAAATATTGATATTTGCTGCTAAATGCTGGACTATTTGTAAATAGGTTTTTTGATCTGCGGCTTCAAAGGTTAATGTTAGACCAAAGCGATCGCTAAAAGACAACTTCTCTTGCATTGTATCCCAACTATGAACTTCATTGTTATCCTTGGGATCTGGTCTATCAGTAAAATATTCCCGAATTAAGTGCCGACGATTAGAAGTAGCATATACAACCACGTTTTCCGGTCTAGCAGTTATATTTCCTTCCAAAACTACTTTCATTGCTTTAAAAGTATCATCATCTTCTTCAAAGGAAAGATCATCTACAAAGATAATAAATTTCTGGGGAACTCCTCGCAATAGTTCGACGATTTTGGGTAAATCTGGCAATTCTGACTTAGACAATTCTATTAAACGCAGGTTTCTATGACTATACTCATTTAACAGAGCTTTAATCAAAGAAGATTTACCGGAACCACGACTACCATACAGTAATACGTGCAGTGCTGTTTCTCCTGACAATAAAAACTCTGTATTTTTCACTAAAGCATCTTTTTGCCACTCGTAACCTACCAATGTAGACAGTTTGACCGAATCGGGGTGAGGAATACCAACTAATTGCCCATTTTGCCAACGAAAAGCCCGATATTGGGCAAATAAACCAATTCCATGTTGCCGATAATAAGCAGCTAAATCTTCTACAGCATCACCCCAATTTTCTAACTGAGGAATAGATGCCATTAAACCCGTTTCTATGCCTACAGATTCAGGTTCTCGATACCAGACAACAGGGGAAATAGGTAAATGAGTTGCCATTTGCACCCACTCGCTCAAAACTGCACTATTACATTCATATAAACTTTGCAATACTTGCAAATCATGTTGCACAGCCACTAGTAACGATGAGGCTAATTTGCTAGAATTGTGCTGTTGCGCCAATTTACTAAAAGGATTATCCGCAGTGAGAATTTGCTTAATCAGATATTCTTCCCAGGTTTGATGACTGCTGGCTAAAGCTTGGAAATAACTACCATAAGCTTGGAGGCAATCCCGCCCATCTGCATCAGTATAACGGATGGTTTGTAATAAATTAAGAAAGGTTCTGCCTACATCGCTTTCTAGGACAGATTGGTACAGTAAAAGGGAGGCAGCCTGGCGTTGTAGAAATTGAACTGCTGTATAAGATGTGGTATTTGCCGTAAGCATTGCTAGATGATCCATCAATCAACTGAGTAAATTATATCTCACCATGAATTTAAGTATAATAGACATCTGGTGTGAAAAAATATATAAACGTTCCTAAATAAGATTGTAGAGACATTCCCAAACAAAATTGTAGAGACGTTCCCAAACAAAATTGTAGAGACGTTCCCAAACAAAATTGTAGAGACGTTCCCAAACAAAATTGTAGAGACGTTCCATGGAACGTCTCTACACAGGTTCTAAGAAACGCGCATTTAATGTTTAATGTCCCTAACTTCTTCTTTCTTTCTTCTTTCTTCTTTCTTCCTTCTTTCTTTCTTCGTGTCCTTCGTGCCTATATCCCTCCGGGACGCTCCGCGAACGTGGTTCATTAACTCCTGACTCGGTGACTCCTAATCTTTTCCAGTAATCTCTAAACAAGAGTAAATTATAACACCCGTGAGAAGTGACATAAAACTTATACCTACAGGAATACAAGTGTAGCCATTTATATATTAAAGTAGAGAGTATTGGGGATAAAAGTAAATCAACACTGATCATAGTCAGGACAAATTGCCAACATATATACAGAGAACATAGAACACTGAGGATTGTAAGTAACTATTGTTTTCGCTGGATATCTACTAGCAATTATTTCTGAAGCAGTAATGTTTTATTCAAGGTGCAAGGCTCTACTACAGATATTGTAAAGATTTTATAGTTTCTTCCGTAGACTTGAAAGTAGAAAAATAGCTAATATTGCCATTTTGGCAGGTCTTTCTGGCACAAATGGGATATTAGTAGATAGTAACAATGTTTCGTAAATTTTTTACCATTAACTCAAGAACTCCTACAGCGACCTCAATCTTGACTGCGGTAATTCTTTAGCCATTAAAATCACTAGGAAATAATTCATGTTATCATCACTGTCTTCTCAAAATGTTATCCAGTATCTGCTCAATGCAGGACTGTGTAGCGCGGAAGATGGCGCTGCATATAAATCTGTATTGCCAGAAAATAGTCAGAAGAATCGGAATTTATTGGTAATACTGGCAGATAATCGCCAACTGCTGATTAAACAAGAGCGGAAAATTAATAATGATCAAAGTTCTCATGAACTCTTTAATGAGTGGCTATTTCATCAGTTATTACAGCAATTTCCATTAATTGGTAATATTGGCGCGATCGCATCATCATTGCTACACTTTGATGAGGAAAACTCTATCCTTGTGCGGAGCTATTTAAGCGAATATGTGGAATTAGGAAAATTTTATCAACACAGCAGTATTTTCCCCACAGAGATTGCCAGCGCGATTGGTACTACGTTAGCAGGGTTACACCGAGCTACGTTTAATAAACGTGAGTATCGTGATTTTATGTCCACTGCACCCGCAGGACAGTTTCGCTATAATTTTTACAATCCTGCCCAGGGCATACCATCAATCAATCCAGACACATTTGGTATAATTCCCACTGAAGCTCTAGAATTTCATCGTCTCTACCAGCGTTACGAAAGTTTAGAATCGGCCATTGCTGATTTAGCTTATGAGTGGAAACCATCTTGTTTAACTCACAACGATTTGCACTTAAGTAATATTTTAGTTCATTCTCGGTGGGAACAGCTAGATAATTGCTTGATTAGATTAATTGACTGGGAAGCTTGCGGTTGGGGAGATCCAGCTTTTGATTTAGGAACTCTATTAGCAAGTTATTTAAGAATTTGGCTTTCTAGTTTAATAGTAGATCCGACATTGGAGTTAGAAGAATCTTTAAATTTAGCCATGATTCCTCTAGAAATCTTACAACCTGCAATTCTGGCTTTAATCCGGGCTTATCTTGATGCTTTCCCCATGATTTTAGAATATCATCAGGATTTCATTGTGCGCGTAGTTAAGTTTGCTGGTTTGGCATTAATTCAACAAATTCAACACAGAATTGAATGCCAAAAATCCTTCGACAATAGTAACTTATGTATGCTTGAAGTTGCTAAAAGTCTTTTGACTATGCCTGAACAGTCAGTATTAACTATTTTTGGCATCTCCACATCAGAGATTTTGCAATCTGTCCCCACACTTCAGAAACTTCCACAGCCCCATAAAGAACAACAATTAATCCCTCTTTATTACCAAAAGACTCGCTTGCGCGGTTGTTAGACTGATACATATATTTTTCTAAAATTTGAGGTGCAAAACAAGTTAATGTTTGATGATTCTACCAATCAAATTTTCCAGTCATTATTCGATATTGCCAGTAATATCCAGATTGAATCTAATTTTTGTATTTACCATCCCAATTATCAACCTTTTGCTTTACCCGCTAACATAGCAAATAGGTTTCAACAAAATTCACCTTCTTTAAAACAGAAGTATTTGAACATACTTTTGAGAAATTTCCTGTATGGCATTTATTATAATGGTTCACTACAAACAGTTTTAGCCGCAAATAATCATAGTTGTCAATCTGGGGAAAATTTCCTAGAAAACAATAGTTTGGGTGTAGATGAAGATTTCTATGAACAACTACATCATAGTAATCATGGTACAGGTCATTATGAACCCAACTGGCAGATTTTGAGAATTGAACCTGATGGTAGTATGGCTGTTACTAAGGATGGTTTAACCTTATATATTGAACCGGAATGTCATCTACAACCCCGGAAAAAGTCGCCTAAAGCGGGGGAATTAATAGCAATATGGATGCCTAAAAATCGCCTGGAAAATGGCTGTTATGTGGCAGTAAGTGATGTAGCAATAGAAAAGCAAGATTCAGAAAATACTGATTTGGGAGTAGGGAGAATCTACTTTAATTTTACATCAGCCGGGGCGATCGCTCTTATGGAGAGTTTAACCCAAGCATTAAATAATGCGACTATTGCCTTTAGTTTTCAGGTTTTTTATAATCCCGCAGCTTATGGGCGTTATGATGCTGGTGTGCTGCATTTTGAACGCCAAAATTATCCGACAATTCGGACTATTCTTCAAGGTATTTATCAAGAACATCAAGGTTATTTTCAGCCAGAAATACCATTATTTACTAAGTTTTTAGCACCGGGATTAGGGTTAGCAGAAGAACCAAATCAAAAGTTTGCTCCTCAAGAAAGTTTTGGTATGAACCGTTGTCAAATTGTGGCCAATGCTTTATTGGAGTCTTGGGAAAAGGGTAAAAATGCCCTGGAGGAAAGAATAGAAATTATTAATCAACACTTTGCCCAACATTTAATTGATATGCAGCATCCTTATCTGAATCCGGCTTCTGAGGATATTTATCAACCTTTAAGTTAAGTGAAAAGAGGATATTATAGCGTTTCCTTTGTTGAGTGAGATACAAGTTAGGGAGGGGTAAAACAACATTTGATACACCCCCCTTAGTCCCCCTTGTCCAAGAGGAAACAGAAAAATCAAGTCCCCTCCCCTTAGAAAGGGGAGGGTTAGGGAGGGGTAAAACATCCTTTTATAGAGTAAAATAATCCTTTATAACAAATTTTAATTGAGGATATTTTTGAAATGGCTTTTCCATATTACTACACTGTAAGATTTCAAGATACTGATGCGGCTGGAGTAGTTTATTTTGCTAATATTTTAAGAATTTGTCATGAAGCTTATGAGGTTTCATTAGCAGCTTCTAGTATTAATCTTAAATCATTTTTTACCAATCAATCTGTAGCTTTTCCTATTGTCCATGCAAGTGCTGATTTTTTGCGTCCCCTGTATTGTGGTGACAATTTAATGATTAGTTTATTAGTCGAAAAAATAGGTTTAGATAAATTTGAAATTATTTATGAAATTATAGTAGATGAGGTAATAGTTGCTAAGGCAATTACTAGGCACGTTTGTATTGATGTGAGTAGTCGAAATAAGCAGGAATTACCAGATTATATGAATAATTGGTTAGAAACGAACCGTAGAGACGCAGAGAGCGCAGAGCGAAAAAAATCAAGGGAAGAGGTGATGTAATTAGTAAGTTTTCAGAAAGTCTTCGGCGATTTTTTGAAGTTGTTGACGGTTGATTTTACCTTGAGTGTTACGGGGTAATTCTGGTAGGGAAATCCAATGTTTAGGAATTTTGAATTTACTAAGTTGATTTTTTAGTTGACTTTGAATTTCTAAATGAGAAATATTTTGATTATTAGGAATATAAATGGCTGTTAATACTTGTCCCCAATGTTTATCAGCTATACCAATTACAGAAACATCAATCACCATGTTAGTTTTTCTAATCGCTGATTCAATTTCTGTCGGGTAAACATTTTCCCCCCCCGTAATGATTTTGTCGCTATTACGTCCAATAATATGTAAATAGCCTTGATTGTCTAAAAAACCAATATCATCAACTGCAAAATTATCTCTACTTTCCCACATTTCGGGATAATAACCTAATGCTAAAGATTTACTTTGAATATTTATATTTGCTGGTTGATTATTAATAATAATTTTAGCATGGGGAAGAATTTTTCCACTATTGAATTTACCTTGTAAAAATTCATCAGGTTTGAGAGTTGCAATTTGAGAAGCGGTTTCTGTCATTCCATAGGTAGGTGCTAATCTAATTTGATGAAATCTCGCTTTTTCTAATAATTCATCCCAAGCCGGCGCACCTCCTAAAAGGACTGTAGAAAACTTTGATAGCCATTGGGTTAATTCGGGATTTTGGAGGAGTTTTTGTAATTGGGTAGGAACTAAAGATATAAAAAATTCTGCTGGGTTAATATTTGATATTTGAGCAGATTCTAATGTTTTAGATGAAGTAATTACTAATTTACCTCCTGTTGTGAAAGAACGCATAAATTGCATTAATCCACTCACATGATATAGTGGTAATATACAAAATGAATTAACTGTATTTATCTGAAAATATTCTGTAAATCCTTGCACAGATGCGGTTAATGTTTGCCAGGTATGAATCGCAAATTTAATCTTTCCTGATGAACCACCAGTAGGAATCATGATAGGATTAGAAATTGGGAATTGAGAATTGGGAATTGGTGATTTTAAAAAGTTATGATCTATTCCTAAAACTATATCTGGTTGGACTAAATTAAAGACTTGTTCCCATTCGTCTTGACTCCAATCTGGGTTACATAAGAAAACTGGACATTTAGCCGCACAAACAGCAATAAAACTGGCTAAAAATTTCACTGGTGATCTTTCTGCAATAATAATTTTTGGGTTTGATAACTGGGTTAATTTTAAATATAATTCTGTTGCTATCTGTGGTAATTCTTGGCTATGATCACAAATTAACCAATCATGGTTTTGGACATTTTCTAAAAAGTTTTCCATAGACTTTCTAACCAATTTGCTTCTTGTTGTTTAAAAAAGTGATTAATTCCAAAACCAACAGCGCGATTATTTGTAGATAATTCTGCTGCTAATTGTAATGCGGCTTGTCTACCAATTTCAGTTGCAAATACAGATGAAAATACAATATCAATTTGATGTTTTTTGCAAAACTCTCTTAACCGAAATGGTGAACCGACTATTCCCGGTTTAATCACAAAAATTCCCCGCCAACCTTGCTGAAAACATGATTCTAATTGTGGGAGATTGGCGATAGATTCATCTAAGGCTATAGGAGTAGAATAGGAATTACTTAATTTCTGCATTTCTGTAAATTTATCTGGAGGTAAAGGTTGTTCGATAAATTCAATTTTAGGGGAGAATCGATCACACTTGTTTAACCATAATTCAGCTTGTTGATAAGTAAGTCCACCATTAGCATCTAAACGTAATTTTGCTGATGTTGGTAAACTGGATATTAGTAAATCAAATATTTCTAATTCTTGATTTATATCATCAACACCGATTTTCCATTTAAATGTTTTATATCCTTGTTCCCATAAACTATTCCATTGATTTAAAGCTGATTTTCCTGCTGATAATAAGCCGCTGTAGGTGAGATTTGAATTGGGCGACTGGAAGTCGCGGCTACACAGACAAAACCCACCTTCGTGGGTTAGAAGTAAGGCTGATTCCAAGGCAAATTGGCAAGCTGGTAAATTATCGGGAATGGCGAAAATTATCTCTTTGGTAATTGTTTGTGGAAGTTGATTGCAAAAATATAAAGCTTGTTCTATGGTTTCTGAACCAAACCAAGAAATTGGGGAAATTTCTCCCCAAGTAATATTATTTTTTTCATCAATCAAGCGGATAATTACGCTTTCGCGGATTTCCCAAACTCCATGATTAGTAATAATGGGAGTTGTGAATTTTTGGCTAAAGTAACGAAAGGAAAATTGATAAATCATTAGATAAGAATTTGTAGTAGGGGCAAACCCCCCGTGGTTGCCCTCAAACGGTAGGGGCAAACCCCCCCTGACAGGTGTAGGTTTTTAATATTCTCTGTAAAGGCAAGACCAGGAAGACAAGGAAGGATAGTAGACAAGGAAGATTTTATCCAAAAAATACTCGGTTTATGGGTTATTATGTTACCAATCATACATTCCTTCTCCGTTTTCCTCCCTTGTCACCTTGTCTGCCTTGTCCCCCAAGTCTTGTTCTCAAGACAATGTAAAAAACCTACACTTGTC
>JANMEE010000344.1:0-19114 GCA_031376645.1 Dolichospermum sp. OTE_75_concoct_329_sub
AACAAGTACATCTTCAACCAGATGATGTATTGAGTCTTTGGTGACGCGCTGGATTTACCAAAGCCGGATGCTTGGATAACTTGCTTGTCCGGTTTTTTCGGGGGGAAGGGAGTAGCAATACTCCTACCCTACCCATTAAACTGAGCTTTAGCTGAAAATTTTTGAGTATTCATGATATTGTTTTCGTATAACTAATCCCCTCAAGGGGACTGAAACAGTGTAAAATATTGAATACTCAATAATCATGTAGCATCAAAAAAGAATGTCAAAAGCAACTATACCCAGTAAACACAAAACCCCATTGGTATGGCCAGATAATACCGAATTAGTGGGCTTAGTTTTTAACATAGAAGTAATAGATGCCACATTCCTATACTCACAATACACCATTGGACTTCATGCTTGGTTTTTAGATCAAGTGCGGCAAATTGACCCAAATCTTTCAGCATATTTGCATGATGGAGAATCAGAAAAACCATTTAATATCTCAGCCCTGGAAGGTCAACTACTCCCTACAGGTAAACAACTACAACTGCAAGCAAACCATACTTATCATTGGCAAATAAATGCCATTTCTCAACCAGTAATTCAGTTTTTCAAACAATGGTTAACCGAACCTCCAACCATTCTCAAATTAAGAGATAATAACTTACAAATCAAAGATATTAGAATTGTCAACCCACCAACTACTTATGATCAAATACTGCAATCATCCATAGAAAAACAGACAAGCATTAATCTTAGCTTTATTTCTCCTACCAGTTTTCGCCGGAAAGGACATCATTTTCCCCTTCCTGTTCCCGTGAATCTTTTCCATAGTTACCTCAGACGCTGGAACGACTTTTCAGGAATACCCATAGAACAAAAAGCTTTTCTGAACTGGATAGATGAAAACGTCATCATTCACAAACACCATTTAGAATCAGTAAAAGTTGCAGCAGGTAAACGAGGTTCGGTAACTGGTTTTACAGGAGCAATTTCTCTAGGTTTGAGCAAACCAGCTTTAGCTAACACTGAATTTACTCAATTATTTTACGCCTTAGTCCAACTTGCTCCCTACAGTGGAACAGGACACAAAACCACCTTTGGACTTGGACAAACTTGCTTAGAATGGGTAAAACCAAAATCAAATACATCTGCGGAAATTATCAGCAATCTTTTACCAGAACGCATTGAGGAACTAACAGCAATATTCACAGCCCAACGGAAACGGATAGGAGGAGAACGCACGGAAAAAATAGCCACAACCTGGGCGACAATTTTAGCACGGCGAGAAATGGGAGAATCATTACAAGTAATAGCTGAAGATTTAGAAATACTTTACACCACTGCCAAAACCTACGTTAAATTAGCTCGTCGGGCGCTTAAAGATCCTGATTCAAATGTCTAAAATTATCTCTAGGACTTACGCATTGACAAAAAATATCAAATATATCTGGCTGTAAAAACGATATTTATCCTAGGGGTTTAGCACTGCTCATTGGTGTCAGCTTAACATAAAACCTATTACCCGACTGGGAATGAATTCCCAGTCTAATAGCTCAAGTCATCTAAAGATGACTAAATATCCCAAAAAATCTTGAGTAAACTTTAGTTTACTTTGGTTATTAGCCCTGATAGCGTTCACGTAGTGTGCCGTATCCCTGCGGGAGCCGGAGTCATCAGGCATAGCGTGGCGTAAGCCATAATTCATTTCTGGGCGTGTGTGGAAGCTAACAGATAAACCATTTTTAACTTAAATTAACACCAATGAGCAGACCGTGACATACAGATGCCCCAGGTTCATTTTTGCTGTGAACCTAGGGCATCCCATAATTGGTAGACTATAAATCTTTCGGTATACTGAAGTTGAAACTAATATACACCCTTTATTCCCATTTGCATAGTTCTGTAATAACAATTTATTTAATTTTTGTATCTTTTTAATTATTTCTTTATATTTACGGCTATAAAACCAGCAAATATCCTGTCTTATCTTCTTCCTTCTTCCTTCGTGTTCTATCTCTATGGCTCCTGCGTCGCCACGCAAGCTATCGAGACGCTTCGCGGTAAACGAAGTATGCCGAAGGCTTTACGCTCCTATCCCTGCAGTCCCGTCAGGGATACGTGGTTCATTTAATCTATATTCTTCCGGTAGCAAAGGAATAGTAATCTCAAATTAAGTTATTCTCAAGCGTATTCGCCAAAAATATGGAAACAAAATATCAAACATGGAACGCGCTATTTCATTTCTAGGTATCTGCGTTTTTATCGTTATATCCTACGCCCTTTCTGTTAACCGTCATGGTGTGCGTTGGCGGACAGTCGCCTGGGGGCTAGGGTTGGAATTTATACTGGCTGTAGTCATTCTCAAGACTTCTTGGGGTTTGAATTTATTTAAATCATTAGGAAATATAGTCAGTAATTTTTTAGCATTTTCTGATGTTGGTGCCAAATTTGTCTTTGGTGAAAACTTCAAAGATCATCTTTTTGCCTTTCAAATTCTGCCCACAATTATCTTTTTCTCATCATTTATTAGTGTTCTTTACTACTACGGCATTTTGCAAAGAGTTGTCAATGTCCTAGCATGGTTAATGATGAAAACCATGAAAACATCGGGTTCGGAATCTTTATCCTGTGCGGGAAATATCTTCTTGGGGCCAACAGAAGCAGCACTCATGGTCAAGCCTTATGTAGTAAATATGACACATTCTGAATTGCACGCCGTTATGACTGGTGGTTTTGCCACCATTGCCGGGGGTGTACTAGGTGCTTATTTGTCCTTTGGGATTCCCCCAGAACATTTAATTGCTGCTTTTTTTATGACTTCTCCCATTGCCTTGATAGTATCAAAAATAATGTATCCAGAAACAGAAGTATCGGAAACTACTGGAAAAATTAATATAGAAATCAAGAATAATTATGTTAATGTTATTGATGCTGCGACTTCTGGGGCAATTGATGGCGTAAAATTAGCAGTCAACGTTGGGGTCATCATAATTGCTTTTTTAAGTTTATTAGCTGCTGTTAATGCCAGTTTAGGTTGGTTGGGAACTTTGGTAGGTTGTCCGCAATTATCATTAGAATGGATATTATCTTTTGTCATGTTTCCTATAGCCTGGTTGATGGGTATACCTTGGGCTGACTGTGGACAAGTTGGGGCACTATTAGGTAAAAAAACGATTCTTAATGAATTTATCGCCTATTTAGATTTAGGAGAACTAATTAAGAAACAAGAAATTTCTCAACGTTCAGCAATTATTACTACTTATGCTTTGTGTAATTTTGCTAATATTGGCTCAATTGGAATTACTATTGGTGGAATCACAGCAATAGCACCTAACCGTCAACAAGACTTAGCCCGGATGGGTATCAGGACAATGATTGGCGGATTATTGGCGGGTTTTATTACTGCGGGAATTGCGGGAATTTTGATTTAGAGAACTTCACAAAAAAATGAACTGCTTACAGCAGCGCTAGTTCTACGCTATCCAATCTTGTGTGGGCATCTGATCCCTCCTAATATCATGAGCAGGCAAGATGCCTGCACCACAAGAAATTTTGGGATATTTTTTATTTGAAAGTCTCTTAACAAATATAGATAGAACTAATATTAGGTTTTGGAAATATCCGGTGGGCATTGCCCACCCTACTGCTAACTCTTGCTACAAGTTGATTTGAGGAATACTCAAGGAATTATTATTTTCTATTGAGGGAGATTCTTCTAGAGAAGAGTCTTCTGTGTCAAGATTAAGCACGGAGGGACGAATGGCACTGATAATGCTTTTAATGACAACAGCGCAGGGAACAGCCACAATTACTCCTAAAAGTCCGCCAATTCTCGCACCCGTTAAGACAGAAATTAAAATCCAAACAGGGTTTAAACCAGTAAAACTGCCTAAAATTCGTGGTGCAATCAGATTTTCGAGAATTTGCTGCACGATTACGGCTGCTATTAATACTCTCACTCCCATAGAAACGTCTTGAAGTGAAACTAAAGTGGTTGTCAGGGCTATACCCACAGAACCTCCAAAGGGGATAAGTGCCATGACTCCAATAGTTAACCCAAATAATAAACCAAAGGGAACTTTCAGCCATAAAAAGGTGGGAATCAGGGCAGAAGCCATGCAGGTTGATAAGATTAATTGGGTGATAAAAAAGTTTTGAAAGCTTAAACGGACTGTTTGAGAAAAGGGATTACGAAATTTAGAGGGTAGCCATTCTACTAAACTTTGCCAAAGTTCTCCACCATGTTGTAATAAGTAAAAGGTTAATACCATTGTTAGTAGGAAATCTAGCAAACTGGTAACAGTTATCACGGCTAAATTTAGTACCTGTCCGGCGATCGCCTGTAATTGTCCTTTGACACGATCATTGATCTGTGCGGCTAAAGCATCGAGATTGATAGGTAAACCTGCACTTTCTGCTTTTTCATTGAGGATCATTAATTGAGAACGTCCTGAATCAATTAATTCTGGTAAACGTGCCACCAGTTGTTGGGCTTGAGTCAAGGCGAGAGGAAACAGTGTGACACCTAGAGCTAATAAAATAGATAATGCTAACAAAAATACCAAGATGGCTACTTGTTCTCGTTTAGCCCCGTGATTTTCCATCCAACTCACGGGGTAGCTGAGGAGAAATGCTAATACGGAAGCACCGACTAAAATAACTATCAGGGAATGAAAATAATTGAAAATTGCGGCAATAGCCCAACCATTGAGAACTAATAGGGGCGCAAGTAGGGCGATCGCTAAAAATCTGGCTATGGGTGTGAGTGTTTGCCACCAACTGAGTAGCTTGCGTGTCTGCATTTTTAAATAATTACACTATAGAACTCAGGCGATTTCTTATGTACAAAGTATCAATCCCATTGAGGCTGGTAATGGGTAATTGAAGTTGACAATTGCTTCCTGCCTTATGGGTAACTTAGGTTATTATAGGACTCCTATTTGATTTTTGATAGCTTGCGTGGTGTAGCCATACTGTAGGATGGGTATTGCTTATTCAAAACCGCATAAAGTGGGCATTGCCCACCCTACACTAGTTACTATTGTTCAGGAATCGTTTAAGATTGCTATATCTCTAATTTAATAACTATTATTCACCATCTCTAGTTTATGATCACATCAATCACTATGGATAACTTGCCACCAAAAGATACAAACATCTCAAAAACACAACTTATTTTATATTTGATTCCCATTGTCGGCTTTTTTCCCTCACTTTGGACTCTGTACCAGCGTCAGGGTAGCCGGGAACAACTAACAGTCAGTCGTTTGTCTATTACCTTGGCTTTTATCTGGATGTTATGTTATTTACTGTTAACTACTGGGGCAACAACGGATTTTTTGACACTGCGCTTATTAATCCTGAATAGTTTTCTGACTTCTGGTTATTTTTTAGTGAGTGTGTGGTTAATTTTTCGGGTCATTCAAGGTAAATCTTCCCGTTTATCAGGATTTAGTAACTTAGCGGAACGAGTATGGCGTAGGTAGCAGAATAAAGAGGGAACACTGGAACAGGGAACGGGCAACAGGGAGTAACACAAAAGGGGGATTGAGACGCTACGCTATCGGCAAGCTCTGTTACCACTTGAAACACTTCACTTATAGAAGTCAGGGTCTCTTACTCCCTGTTCCCTATTCCCTTCTTGAATGATAATTGGTAATTCTTATTTCTCCTGACTCAGTGACTTCTGAAATTTAAGAGTTTTCTATAGCAAACTGATGAAGAGTTGGTTATTATAGTCTGATTTGTCTTAGATGTATTGAGTCGGCAAATTTAGTTTATTTAAAATCGTAGGTAAGAGGAAGTCTGTGACTAGTCAAAAAACATCAGCAGCACAACAAAAAGCCGCAAAAGCTAAATATAATCAGGGTAAAGAGAAAAATTCTCGCCCATCAAAATCGGGACGGTGGCTATGGTTTGCGGTGGGTATGGGGGGGATTGCCATAGTATCAGGAATTGCTGGAGCATTATTGGCGGTTTCTTGGGAAAGTACGCCTTTGCAACAAGCTCAACTCAGTCCCCAGGAAGAGGCAGTATTTGATGGTGATAGTATTTCTGGCAATGGGTTGCAATTTTCCCAACTGACACGTCCTGTTAATATCCTCCTACTGGGCATGAGTGTGCTACCTCCAGACGTACAAAACGCACCTCCCGAAAGTAAAAATCTTAGATACCAGCCGCAAATTAATTCCTTTGACGGTCTTTCTGATGTCATGCTGTTGATCAAATTTGATCCAGAGACAAAGAAAATAGCCATGCTTTCTGTACCTAGAGATACCCGCACAGAAATTGAAGGCCATGGAGTGAAGAAAATTAATGCTGCTAATGCGGAGGGAGGTCCGGCTTTAACTGCAAAAAGCGTTAGTAATCTTTTGGGTGGAGTAGGGATTGATCGTTATGTCCGTATTAATGTTTTAGGCGTTAGTAAGCTAATTGAAGCTTTGGGGGGAGTGAATATCTATGTCCCCAAAGATATGAAATATCGGGATGATTCCCAGCATTTATACATCAATTTAAAAGCAGGTCAACAACATCTCAATGGTGAACAAGCGTTGCAATTACTCCGCTATCGTCATGATGAATTGGGAGATATTGGTCGCATCCAGCGCCAGCAGATAGTTTTACGGGCTTTAATTGAACAGACTCTGAACCCGAAAACTATCACCCGATTACCAGATATTCTCAGTATTGTTAAAGAAAATATTGATACCAACTTATCTGTTGAGGAATTAGTAGCACTAACTGGTTTTGGCTCAAAAATCAATCGCTCGAATATGCAAATGTTAATGCTACCTGGACGCTTTAGCGAAACTCATGAATTTGATGCCAGCTACTGGGTTCCAGATGGGCGTAATATTGCTAAATTAATGACGCAGCACTTTGGTTTAGAAGCCAAGATGGCAGAAACATCGTCCAGTAATCCTGGTCGCCTACGTGTAGCTATTCAAGATAGTACAGGAGGCGATCGCTCTCAGTTAAATCCCTTAATTAAAACATTGGAAAAAGCCGGATATACCAATATCTTTTTCTCTAAACCCTGGGGACAACCCTTAGATGTGACTCACATTGTGGCACAACAAGGAGATGGAGATAGTGCGGAATCAGTGCGGAGTCTGTTGGGATTTGGGGAAGTGCGCGTAGAAAGCACAGGTAATATTAGTTCAGACATTACTATCCAGGTGGGTAAAGATTGGCTTCAAAACCAGGCTATTTTCCACAATTCTACCCGTCCCTAATCGCAACTACAATAGATATCTTGTGAGAAAGAGTGTAGAGACGTTTTGTGTAACGTTTCTACATTACAGTTGCAGCAGTGGAAAACCTGACTTTGCAAGAGACTGACGCTATGCCAGCAAATAACCTGTCACTAAATACTTCGGAACGCAAATTTAATAACCTGCAATTCTGAGTTAACGTGGAATGGTGCGTTACGCTGTCGCTAACACACCCTACTTTTGCACTTTATTTAATTCACATTCCTTCATGGAATTTTTATTGCCACTTTGACAATTTACAACAAAATTTAAAAAAATTGGCACTACTGCTAACTCTATTTGTGAAGACAAAATAATTTTTTACCCTGATTTCTCATTACAATATCTTGATATTTGAATTTTATTCATATAAATCTCTTATCATTAAGCCAATAAGATTGACATTGATACGCATTCTATGCTATTTAGGTTGTGTTTGGGACAACTAACCAAAATCGCCACATCAATAGTCTATTGTTTGGATTTAGTCCCCAAAATGCTGGTAATATCACCCTTCTCAGTACATTAGCTACATAGATATTAATTAATAGCTACTCATTAACCGATCAACCTGTGTCATCGTAATTGGATATCTACTATTGTTGATATAGATATCCAAAATTTTAGCCTGTGCTAAAATCAACGTACCGGCACGACGCAGGTGATGGGAAAAATGCCATGTTTGAACGCTTCACAGAAAAAGCCATTAAGGTAATCATGCTGGCCCAAGAAGAGGCCCGCCGTTTAGGTCACAACTTTGTCGGAACTGAGCAGATCCTCTTGGGTTTGATTGGTGAAGGCACAGGAGTAGCCGCCAAGGTGCTGAAATCAATGGGAGTTAATCTTAAAGATGCTCGCATTGAAGTTGAGAAAATCATAGGCCGGGGTTCAGGCTTTGTCGCCGTAGAAATTCCGTTTACGCCACGGGCAAAACGGGTTTTAGAACTATCCTTGGAAGAAGCACGCCAATTGGGGCATAACTACATTGGTACCGAGCATCTGCTGTTGGGACTGATCCGCGAAGGGGAAGGTGTCGCAGCCAGGGTGCTAGAAAACCTCGGTGTAGATTTGACCAAGGTGAGAACCCAAGTGATTCGGATGTTGGGAGAAACGGCGGAAGTTACGCCGGGTGGCCCCTCTGGTCGCACTAAAACCCCAACTCTCGATGAGTTTGGATCAAACCTGACCCAAATGGCCATTGATAACAAGCTCGATCCTGTGGTGGGACGCGCCAAGGAAATTGAGCGGGTAATTCAAATTTTGGGTCGCCGGACTAAAAACAATCCCGTGTTGATTGGTGAACCAGGTGTTGGTAAAACCGCCATCGCTGAAGGTTTAGCTTCACGGATCGCCAGTAAGGATATCCCCGATATCTTGGAAGATAAGCGTGTTGTCACTCTCGATATTGGTTTACTGGTAGCAGGAACTAAATATCGGGGTGAATTTGAAGAACGTCTCAAAAAAATTATGGATGAGATCCGCTCTGCGGGTAATGTCATCCTCGTTATTGACGAAGTTCACACCTTAATTGGTGCAGGTGCAGCCGAAGGGGCGATTGATGCAGCAAATATCCTCAAGCCAGCTTTGGCACGGGGTGAATTGCAATGTATCGGTGCGACTACTTTAGATGAGTACCGCAAACACATTGAACGGGATGCAGCGTTGGAAAGACGCTTCCAGCCTGTGATGGTGGGTGAACCTTCTGTTGATGAAACAATAGAAATTTTATATGGTTTGCGCGATCGCTATGAAGCACACCACAAGCTGAAGATATCCGATGAAGCATTGGTAGCAGCGGCGAAATTGTCTGATCGTTACATTAGCGATCGCTTTTTGCCAGATAAAGCCATTGACTTGATGGATGAAGCGGGTTCACGGGTGCGCTTGATTAACTCCCAACTGCCCCCAGCAGCTAAGGAATTAGACAAGGAACTACGGCAAATCTTAAAAGAAAAAGATGATGCAGTGCGTTCTCAGGACTTTGATCGGGCTGGAGAATTGCGCGATCGGGAAATGGAAATCAAAGCCGAAATCCGCACTATTGCTCAAACTAAGAGTAACGGTGCTAGTGGTGACGGTGTTGAACCTGTAGTTACAGAAGAAGACATTGCTCACATTGTCGCTTCCTGGACAGGTGTACCAGTGAACAAACTCACTGAATCTGAGTCCGAGAAGTTGCTGCACATGGAGGACACCTTACACCAGCGCCTGATTGGTCAGGAAGACGCTGTGAAGGCTGTTTCCCGCGCTATTCGTCGCGCTCGTGTTGGGTTGAAGAATCCCAATCGGCCGATTGCTAGTTTTGTCTTCTCTGGTCCGACTGGGGTAGGTAAAACTGAATTGGCGAAATCCTTGGCTTCATACTTCTTCGGTGCTGAAGAAGCCATGATTCGCTTGGATATGTCCGAATACATGGAGCGTCATACCGTCAGTAAATTGATCGGTTCACCTCCTGGTTATGTCGGCTACAACGAAGGTGGTCAGTTGACTGAAGCTGTCCGTCGTCGTCCTTACACTGTGGTGCTGTTTGACGAAATCGAAAAGGCACACCCTGATGTATTCAATATGCTTTTGCAAATTTTGGAAGATGGGCGTTTAACTGACGCAAAAGGTCGCACGGTGGACTTTAAGAACACTTTGCTGATTTTGACTTCCAACATTGGTTCTAAGGTGATTGAAAAAGGTGGTAGCGGTATCGGCTTTGAGTTCTCTGAAGATGCGACTGAGACACAATACAACAGAATTCGCTCTTTGGTGAATGAGGAACTGAAGCAATACTTCCGTCCTGAGTTCCTGAACCGGTTAGATGAGATTATTGTCTTCCGTCAGTTGAATAAGCTGGAAGTTACCCAAATTGCCGAAATCATGCTGAAGGAAGTGTTTGGTAGGTTGACGGAAAAAGGCATTGTCTTAGAAGTCACAGACCGCTTCAAGGATCGCTTGATCACTGAGGGTTACAGCCCTAGCTACGGTGCAAGGCCATTACGTCGGGCAATTATGCGCTTATTGGAAGATAGTTTGGCAGAAGAAATTCTGTCTGGACGCATCAAAGATGGCGATACTGCTCTTGTTGACGTTGATGAAAATGGCATTGTTCAAGTTAGTTCTCAGCAAACACGGGAGTTATTAACCCCTGTTGAGTCTTAGTTAGGTTTTTTAATTGTTAATTGAACGGTGGAGGATTTCGGTTCTCTGCCGTTTTTTTGTTTCGCGCTCCAGGCGCAAAGAGGAGAAAATAAACTTATTTAGTGTTTTTTATAGTACCATCAGTATTACCAACCGTTATAATAGGTGGATGAACTAAAGGAAAAATGAAACCTACGAATGAACAAGCTCAAAAATTATATAATGTGTGCTATGACCTTACTAAAATGTTCAAAAGCATAGAATTAGTTAGAATAGATAAACGTACAGGTAATTTATATATACTTGCCGGAGAAAATATAGAGTTTGAGATTGAACCGAGTGGAGAATATAAAATTATTGGAGGATAAAGCATGACTTTAGCTAATTATCAAACCATGAATCTCGATCAACTACGTCGCTATGTTCTTACTCACCGAGAAGATAATGAAGCATTTTATGCCTATGTAGATCGCTCAAAATCTGAAGGTCGCATGGTTAGTATAAAACCAAATGATGAACATTGGGAAGAAAAAGTTATAGAAGCAATCAGATATAGTGAAAATTCTATTCGTTGGTATTGTGATGATACAAAAAATCGTCAAAATCAATCTCAAAAAATTAGTGAATGGTGGAAAAATTTAGATCATAAGATAGTTATAAAATATCATACTGAAAGCATAAAACATACTGGGATAGCTGGATGGAAACCAGATCAACTTGATCAACCAGTAAGATTCAAAATTGGCGAACCAACTTTAGAAATTGGTGAATTTACTACATTAGTGAAATACAAAGATCAAGATAATTCCATCAATCAGATAGAAGCAGTTGCTATTGATTTAGATATTGATAAACAAAACTTGTTTGTCTGGCCAAATACATCGGGAGTTTTTATTTTCTCTGTGGAAACAGTCTAATACATCCACAAATGGTAAAAGATTAATTGAAAATGAAGAATAACTGGGAATTTACAGAAGTATGGATTGATCCGATGTTATCACCTCCATATATTTTGTTATTACTTTGTGATGGTGAAGGAAACTGTCAAATTTATGATGCTAAACAGGATGATAAGGTTGTGCTTTGTAGTAATAATTATGAAGCTGCTAAGTTATGGTTACTAGAAGATGAGTATGAACCAGTTGAAGGTAGGCTTTTAGCTGGGGAATTAGTGTGAGTTAGTAGATTTTTTAGTTCGTGCAAAGACGCTAAGGAGCAAAGGCGCAAAGAAGAGATTTTTGTGCAGGCTCAAATATGATTTTATGAAGAATATAACCAATATTTTTATGTTAGGTGTTTACCTATTTCTGCAATAAACCAATTCATTGTATCCTTTATTCGTGCATAATCTTGTTTTTCAAAAAAATCTTTAAGTTCATTAGAGTCCTGGCGTAGAGAACTTTTAAAGTTATTTCCTAAATGGTATTTAAAAATCTTAAAATTTATATCAAGATAATTCTTTATTATTTTGTAATCTAAATAAGTATCTTTTAACCTATACATTGTAATAAACGCATATGTTTCTCCATTTTTATAACAAATCTTCAACCATTTTTTATCAATTACAAATTCAGAGAATATAATTTTTATTTCTTCGTATAAATCAACATTACTATTCATTTTTTCTAGGTTTGTTAATTTTATTTCTATAACTTTACCTTGACTTTCAACTCTCTCTGCTAGTGATTTACCATTAAAATTTGTATGACTAACAATATCTCTGATTGTCATAATACAAGTAATTAAGTTATATTCTTTGTCTTCATGACTTTTAAAATTTCTTTCTCCACCCCTGACAAGTTTAAAACAATCTTTTAACTTTTTGATTTTAGTATAATTATTATCTTCAGTTTTTTCTTGACCAAATTTTAAGTTTATTAATTTATCAAGCAAAATTTCTATTTGTAGATATACTTGACGACAATACTCTACAAAATCATTTTTCATGATAGCATTAACTGATTCTTGATTATATTCTTCAAGTCTTGTTATAATATCTTGATATGGTAATGTATTTAGCCATTCATGGGTTGAATAATCAATCAAAAATATTTGGGTTGAATCTAATTTAATTTCTTCTCTAGATAACTTTTCTATATATGAGGAAATACTTTGTAAGTTTAAATTTATTTTTTCCAGTAATGTTTTTTGTAGATTATCCATCAATTAATCCTCGTTACCCTCTTTACTCTCGTTACTATTGTTATTGAACATTGATAATCTAGCCAATATTTTATATTGGTTCATATATTTTTGATAAATAGAATCTTCTTTACCTTTAACCATACCTATAAACTCAATTTTTCCCCTTAATACCTGCTTAAATTTTAGTTTTTGTTTGATAGGTAATCTTGGGTTAGATACATATTTCTCAAAATATTCATTTTCCGCAGCTTCAAGTCCAAACTTAGCCCAAGCATAAAGCATTGCTCTAACTTGACGCACATATTTTCTATCAACATTAGGAAAAAGGTTAGTTGTTAATCCTGTTACTTCCTGATGATTACCTTTTACTTGCAGTCTAATTTTTTGTTCATTTATTTCAAACCCATTTTCATGAATAATTGCTAGTAAACGATTACCAATAAAAAGTTTTTCTGTATCTTCTCCAGTCAATACGTATGCCAACTTATTAGGAAATTTAGGTAACGTTGTTGAAAAAGTAATATCATCTGCATATCTTGTATAAGTAGCTTTACAATCTTTAGCTAACCTTTGTAATTGACTATCCATTTTCGCACAAATCATATTAGTAATTATTGGTGAAGTTGGTGCGCCTTGAGGTAACTGATTGTTATAACAACAAATTTGTGCTAGAACTGTCGCTACATCTGGATGTAAATTATAAGGGGTAGCCATTAACATACCCCGCACCCGACCAAAATTAATAGAAGGGAAAAAATCTTTTAAATCAATATTGAAAACATAGCGTTTTTTAGCATGAGATTGAGCATTAGTTACAATATTTTTCCCATTTACAAAACCATGTACTGATGGCTTTGT
The DNA here is from genome assembly GCA_031376645.1 of Dolichospermum sp. OTE_75_concoct_329_sub. Lineage (GTDB taxonomy): Bacteria > Cyanobacteriota > Cyanobacteriia > Cyanobacteriales > Nostocaceae > Dolichospermum. Next base: position 13,371 of record JANMEE010000344.1, read on the forward strand.
TTGATATACAGCTTGTAAAACTTGATTAAGTTTTTTCTGAATAATTTTAATTGCAGTTATCGGAGTTGATATTTGACGAATACCACCAGATTTTTTGGGAATTTCAAAAGTTGTGTAACGATGCTCAGATTCAACAAGATATATATGATAAACAAGATGATCATAGGAAACTTCTAAAAGTTTAGCTATATCCAATACCCTTCTGAGATCATAAAATTTTTCTCGTAAAGTTTCGGATGTGAGTTTTAGAAGTAACGGAGAGTCTTGTTGCATTATATTCGTAATGGATAATTAAGAAAAAATATCACTTGCGGATGTATTCTAACTTTACGCTCTCCTTTTTTTCTGATTCCAGGAGAAGGAAGGAGAATAAGGCTGGCTAACCGTGAAATACACCGTCGCAGGATCAACAACGGAAATCAATACTTATTACCGCAAGTGATTTAAGTAGCTAGTATAAGCGATCATCAAAATTTGATGATTTGTGCTGTAGCTGTCATATATTGTATAGCTAAATGTACGCAAAAAGTCAAGACTTAAATTTGCAAAAGCTTAAAAATTTAATCAGATAGTTTTATGGTACAAGGTTTGCGATAGCGAAGCGCTCCGCAGGAATCGCAAAGCACCCCGCAGGAATCGCTCTTAGTTAGACTATGGTGGAGATGTGCCATTGTGCGGAACTCAGTACCAAAGGCGATCGCTTGATCGAGTATAATAAACTAATCACCAAAAAGGATGAAACAAAATGCAAGCCATTCTCCTCAGCAGCGAAGAAGTCGCAAAACGTGCCAAAGAATTGTATGAAAATGGCATTCGTCAGCAAGTAGACACAGAAGAAAACATCGGTAAAATGATAATTATTGATATAGAAACAGGTGAATATGTAATTGATAAAACAGGCATAGAATCAGCGCATTATTTACGGAATAAAAACAGATTTGCTCGACTTTTTGGTATTCGCATTGGTTACAAAGTTGCTGCCTCCTTTAGTGGAGAAATGGAGCGTGATTATCGGTGATAACTGGTATTATTAAAAACGGGCGTGCAACTGTCAATGTTATATTTCGATTGCCAGAACAACCAAATTTTACAATTGAATTTGTGATTGATACAGGTTTTACAGAATTTCTTTCCTTACCTCCCGCAGCCGTGAATCTTTTGGGATTCCCTTTTGTTTATGATATGTACGCAAATTTAGCAGATAATAGCCGTGTGCTTTTACCAGTACATCAGGCTACTATTATTTGGAATGGTGAGGAAAGAGCAGTTAATGTATTAGCTACAGGAAAGCTACCATTATTAGGAACTGGTTTACTTGATGGTTATGAATTATCTATCCAATTTACAGAAGGTGGTTTAGTAACAATTCAAGAATTATAATCGCTCTTAGTTAGATGATGGTGGAGATGTGCAATTGTGCGGAACTCAGTGTCAAAGGCGATAGCGAAGCGCTCCGCAGGAATCGCTGAGATAAGGTCAGTGAAAAAACAAGTTTAAGAGTTAAAAAGCAGTAGAGTATTAATTGCTTTATCATTTTTTATTTTTTAACTTTTAATCATGAGCGGAATTAATCGTCAAATCACCCTTGACGTTAGACATATTACCAAGCATTTACCAGGAACACCGCAAATGCAAAGACTTCTAAAAAAAGGACAAGCCGCTCATGTTTGCTAATAACCGCTAGTAGATGCAGTTTGACTCAAAAATGAGGTTAAATTAATTCACAAGCTATTGATGATGATATAAAATCTCAAGGATATAAATAATGTGGGTGGAAAGCATAACGCTTAGTAATATCAAGTGCTTTCGAGAAGAAAAAATATTCTTTACTCGTAATAGTACAACAAGTAAAAATGTCAAACCTTGCTCTTGGATTACATTATTAGGTGAAAACGGAGTAGGAAAAAGTACATTACTTCAGGCATTGGCACTACTTTTAGCCGGACCTGAAGCAGCAAAAGAACTACTTCCCCGGCCTACAGGTTGGGTTAGCGATTCATCTAAACCAGGAAAACTTAGTGCTGTACTGCATCAAGATGAAGTAGATGCTGGTACTTTTGGCAAAAAGCAAATCACTAAAATTTTTTCTTATTCATACTTTGTCACGGGGGAAACACCTACAACAATTAAAGTCGGTAAAGATAACAAAGAAACCTATACAGAACCTGCACTCATTGAAGAAAATTCTCGATTTCTCAGTTGGTTAAGAACTAATGCTTTTGCTTCCAATACTAAAGGGTGGTTTGCAGTTGGTTATGGTGCTTTTCGTAGATTAAACCGTATTAACCAAAGTACACTGCCTAGCTTAGACTCCCCAAAACGTTCTAATAATTTTAGAACACAGTTTGATGAAGACAAACCCATAAACTCTTTTGAACAGTGGATGGTTCACCTAGAATTTCGTATTGCCAAAGGCGATAATGAAGCAATTAAAAAGCGAGATATAGGGGTAAAAGTTATTGAAAGTCTGCTTCCAGGAGATGCCAAAATTGCTGAAGTGACTACTGATGGTCAAATCAAATTTTTAGTTAATGGTCGCAAAGTACCAACTATTGGTTTGTCTGATGGTTATCGGAGTGTAATAGCCTTAGCTGGAGATTTAATTTGGCGATTAATGCAAGCATTTCCTGATTTAGAAGATCCCACTCAGGCTTCAGGTGTAGTTTTAATTGATGAATTAGATATTCATCTTCATCCATATTGGCAAAGACAAATTGCTGGTTGGTTACAAAATATTTTTTCAAATCTACAATTTGTTATCGCTACTCATAGTCCACTTATAGCTGCCGGTGGAGGAGAAGATGCACTTACTCTGCGTTTAGAATTGGTAAATGGTGAAGTAGAAGTTAGACAAGTAGAAAATATTTCTGCTTATGATGCTGATTATATCCTGAGAAGTCCGGCTTTTGGTTTAGAGTCTACCCATTCACCTGCTACACAAAATAAAATAAAACGTTTCTATGAATTAGATAGAAATAGGTACAATCTTGCTGAAGAAGATCAGCAAGAGTATGAGGAACTTAGGAAATTTATGCAAACAGCACAGCCAATTGGTGGACCACCTGAACCTGGTAGTTTAGAGGCTAGAACTAAAGCTTTTTTAGAGGAGAATCTACCTTGATTCCTGTATCTAGACCAAGTGAACCACCAAAAGTTTTAAACCGAAATGGTAATAATTGGTTACAGCAACTACAACAAGCTTTAAGTAATTTAGAAATAATAAAGGCTCAATTAATAGTAGTAAATCAAAAAGAATTAGTAGCAGACGCAGAAAAAGAAGTCGAAAAAATTAGAAATAAGTACAGACATAAAGACATAAAAAAAGCTTTAGAAACAATATTTTATGGTAAGTGTGCTTATTGTGAAAGTAAAGTTACTACTACAGGATATGGAGATATTGAACACTTTTGTCCAAAAAGCAATTCACGGTGTATTAACTTAACTTTTGAGTGGACTAATCTTCTACTCTCATGCGAAAGATGTAATGATTCTGGACATAAAGGTACAAAATTTCCATTAGATGCAGATGATAATCCCTTACTTATTAATCCAACAGATAAGAAAACAGATATCAATAAACACCTACGGTTTTCTTGGGATTTAATAATTGGTTCTAGAGTTGAAGGAATTGATGCACGGGGACAAGTCGTTGAAGATATATTTGATCTTAACTCTCAACGTGGGACAAGAAAAGAGTTAGTCAATCATCGAAATGATTATGTTAACGACATGATGGCACTACTAGAAATTGCTAGACAAACTGGTAATTACCAAGCTATTCAACTTCTATTAGAACACTGTCAACCTAGTCGAGAATATAGTGCCTTTGCTCTTGTACATATTCTCCCCCATCTTGCTCATTATTTTCGTGATCCAAAGGCGATCGCTCTTTTGAAAGAAGTTAGCGCACGTAGTCCCGCATATGCTGTATTTTCTCGTGTTCACCAACTACCATAGCTAGTAAGTAAGAAACACTTTTTGTTAGCTGAGGGTGGAGCTTTAAATCTGCAACCAACACGAAAATTAGGAATAAACGATATTATTATATTAGGCACAGGTGATCAACTAGATATTGTCACCACCACAGCAGATGCAAAATCTGTGAGAGCCGCTTTTGCTCAAGGTGTGGATTTTCAGGTATATATTCATCCACCTTTTCCTTTAACTGGTAATTAATCATACAAATCACTATTTCACCACATCTACAAAGTACATATAAATTAATTCAAAATGCTTTCCCCAAGGGAATAGAATCACAATCTTATTTACCGCTTTTATCATTACTCAGTGAGGAAATGTCAGATAGAAATTTGGCTGAAGTTGTAGCTTACTATAGCGGTAAAGATTATAGTGTTGTTCTTAACGATGTATATCGGATACAGTCAATTGATGTACCCACATCTGAAGCGATCGCTAATTTAAAGGAAAGATTGCTGATTTGTGGTTATGAAAAGTGGCTTGAGGAAGGATAAACTTCGCTACCCGTTTTTTAGATGAACTCAAATACAAACAAGGTTAGAAAATTCGTTTTGCCGTCAGTTGAATAAGCTGGAAGTTACCCAAATTGCCGAAATCATGCTCAAGGAAGTGTTTGGTCGAGAAGTAAGGATTATAGGACTTACCCACGGGTCACGGAATAACGAACCACTCCAGGCACAGAGAACACGGAGAAATGAGGGTTTGAGGAATATTTTGGGTAAGTCCTGGATTAATGAAGCAGACGATTGTAGAGCAATATGATATATTGATACTAGTTCAGGGGAATTTGTCAAATTATAGAATCAACAACTCTCAAATTTTATCCCTAACAATATAAGGAAGAATATATGAGTGCAAATAGTTATCTAATTTCAGGTGAAACTTTTACTTTTCAAGATAATTTAGATACAAGTCATGAATCAGTTTCAGATAGAGAAATTAATGAAAAATATAAAAAGGGTGAAATTAGAATTGTTACGGAACAAGCTCGTTATCCGTTAGATAGTATACCAACAATGCTAGATAGTAAAAAATACATTCTTGATCCTGAATATCAACGTCGAAAAAGATGGGATGATATTCGTAAATCTAGGTTGATAGAATCATTTATTATGAATGTACCAATTCCACCTATATTTTTATATGAAATAGACTATTCTATTTATGAAGTAATGGATGGACAACAAAGATTAACTACCATTTATGATTTTTATAATGGTAAGTTTCAACTAAAAGGATTACAGTATTGGAGAGAATTAGATGGTAGAAACTATGCAAACTTACCAGAGCAAGTGAGAAAAGGTATAGATAGACGCTATTTATCATCTATTGTTTTATTACAAGAAACAGCTAAAAGTGAAGAAGAAGCAGAAGAACTGAAAAGAATAGTTTTTGAAAGACTCAACAGTGGTGGAGAAAAGTTAACTCCTCAAGAAACAAGAAATGCTTTACAAAATGGCGAGTTTAACCGATTATGTATAAAACTTTCTCAAAATGAATATTTTCGTAAAATGTGGAATTTCCCTTTAGAAAGTGAAGGAGAAAAAAAATTACTGGAAAATGAATCTTATAAAAAAATGGAAGATGTGGAATTAGTTTTGCGCTTCTTTGCTTATCGTCATTTTGCTTAACGGGTGACAAGGTGGTTAAACAGCTTGTTTCATAAGGGATAGAGCCTGAAAACCACGTTGAAAAAAGAGGCGTTTATGAGGCTTGAGATTGATTAAATTTAGAGCTAAATCAGCCCATAATTCCATGCCATAAAT
>JANMEE010000345.1:0-14419 GCA_031376645.1 Dolichospermum sp. OTE_75_concoct_329_sub
AACAAGTACATCTTCAACCAGATGATGTATTGAGTCTTTGGTGACGCGCTGGATTTACCAAAGCCGGATGCTTGGATAACTTGCTTGTCCGGTTTTTTCGGGGGGAAGGGAGTAGCAATACTCCTACCCTACCCATTAAACATCTCATCGTAAGATCCGGTTACGAAGGTGATGTTAAACTTTCTGCCTGTTTTTCATAACCTATTCCCCGCAAGGGGATGGAAACTTTCTGTAGGATCTTTTAACCAATCAATTGGAAATTATATTTTTCAAAAGCTTTGTAGAGATATTCTCTGGAATTTCTCTACAATCTTTTTTATGTTATGCAAAACTAGAAAAATCTAAATTGGGGGGAATATCTTGCAGTCTTCCTGGTCCAATGGCCTGCAATCCTTCTTTGAGGATAATATCACCAGTATACAAAGCCTTACCGACTATTACACCTGTTACACCTTGAGGTTCTAAAGCTAATAAACTTAACAAATCGGTGACAGAACTTACACCACCAGAAGCAATTACGGGTATGGAAATTGCCGCAGTAAGTTCTCGTAATGCGTCTAAATTCGGGCCTTCTAAAGTACCATCACGGTTAATATCAGTGTAAATGATGGCGGCTGCACCTAATTCTTGCATTTGTACAGCCAGTTGGGTGGCTAATACTGTTGATGTTTCTAACCAACCACGAGTTGCAACTAAGCCGTTACGGGCATCTATGCCAATAATAATTTGTTGGGGAAATTCTGCACAGAGTTCTTGGACTAACTGGGGTTGTTCGACTGCGACAGTGCCGAGAATTGCCCAATTTACACCCAGACTAAATAATTGTACAACACTGGAGCGATCGCGTAATCCTCCCCCAACTTCAATGGGTATATCAAGTTCATTTCTAATGGCTTCAATGGCTGCTAAGTTAACGATTTTCCCAGCTTTCGCACCGTCTAAATCAACTAAGTGTAATCTTGTCGCGCCTTGGTCTGCCCACATTTTGGCAACTTCAAGGGGACTTTCGCTGAATACTTGAGATTGTGCGTAGTCTCCTTTGTATAGTCGCACGCAGCGACCTTCTAATAAATCAATTGCGGGTATTACTTCCATATTTTGTCAGTTGTCAGTTGTGATTAAATAATTATTCTCTGTTCCCTGTTCCCTGTTCCCTGTTCCCTAATTCCTGTACTGCTTGGCGAAAGCCTAAGACTAGTAAGATATTAGCAAGGGTTAAAAATACTTCTGCACTGCCATGCAACCAGTCTACATTGGCTAGTTGTTCTCCATACTGCATTTTGGCGTAAATGGCAGCGGGAATGGTGATAGCCACAAATACCAATGTCCCGTAAAATCCATATAGGGCTAAACGTGGCATTTGTGGACTGCGGCTGATAAACCACAAGAAACCTAAGTAGGGAAACAAAGACAGGGCAAAGAGGGCTTCTTTTGATATCATTGTTCTGATTTGATAGATTGTGTTTCAATGGGGCTTACAGACTTGGTGGAACGCCAAATTATATAAGCTGCTGCCCAGAGAGTAAAGTTACCAACTAATGTCATAGTAGCTTGGAGGGTGACTAACCATTCTAAAGATTCGGAATTGTCGAAATAATGCCAAGTGCAAGCACACATCGCGCTGATTAAAGCTGGTAACATGGCAAAGGATAATCCCCACCAACTCCGATTTTCTGTCAGTTCACCGTATTTCCAAATTAGCCAAATTGCGGCTATCCACTCAATGACGCTAGAAATATGAATTATCCAGGTGGGAATTGAAAGGGCGTGCATAATTAATTTAAAATCTAAAATCTAAAAATGGGGAAAATGCGGGTTTTATTGTCTGGGTATTACGGTAAAGGTAATGGTGGTGATGAAGCTTTGTTAGCTACACTTCTGCAAATGTTACCATCTGATGTTACGCCGGTGGTGCTTTCTGGAAATCCTGAAGAAACTCATCGGCATTATGGTGTGGAATGTTACAACCGCATGGCGTTTTTGTCCGTTTTTAAGGCTTTGCGTTCTTGTGATGCTTTTATTTGGGGTGGAGGAAGTTTAATTCAAGATGTGACTAGCACCATTAGCCCTTTTTATTATGGCGGATTGATGGCTTTAGCTCAAGTTATGGGTTTGAAAACTGTGGCTTGGGGACAAGGTATAGGTCCTCTGTTACATTATCCAACTCGGTTTTTAGCAAGGAGAAATTTTGCAGGTTGTACTCATGTGAGTGTGCGCGATCGCTCTAGTTCTGCATTATTATCAAATTGGAGTATACCCCATATTCTTGCCCCTGACCCGGTTTGGGCATTGGAATCGAAGCCAGTCCCGGAATTAGTAGATTTACCAAAACCCAGAATTGCGGTGACTTTAAGAAATCATCCTCAATTAACAGAAAATCGGTTAACAAATTTAACTCAGGCTTTAGTTAATTTACAGAAAGAAACCCAAGCTTTTATTCTCTTATTGCCATTTCAAAAAAGCGAAGATTTAGGAATTGCCGAAAAAATTCACGCTCAATTAAAAGATGTGAGTAGAGTTATTTGTTCAGAAGATCCGCAAATTTTAAAAGGTGTATTTCGCGGTGTGGAAATGTCCATAGGAATGCGTCTTCATAGTTTAATTATGGCTGCTAGTGAAGGTTCTCGTTGTTTTGCATTGAGTTATGATCCTAAAGTCAACCGATTAATGGAAGATTTAGACATACCTGGTTGGGATTTAAAGGATTTACCAGATGATGTAGATTTAATTAGTAAAACTTGGATTAATTATTATGATCATGGTGCATCTTTGTCATCGGAGAAAATCCAATCTTTGGTAGATAAGGCTTTTTTGCATCGGGATTTATTGAAGGAAGCGTTAAAATGAAATTTACTTTAAGGTGCGTTACGGTTTGCTAACATACCCTACTGTCAGAATCAGGATGTCCAGGATTTAAGGATTTACAGGATGTTAGTTTGAGTTGGGTGGGTATTTTTTGGATATTCTATGATTTACGATTTTTCGCTAATCCTATATTAACTCGCACTTTTAAAATTAATCATCAAATCAATATTCAAAACATCAGACTTTAAACCAAAATCCTGTAAATCCTTAAATCCTGGACATCCTGATTCAGACAATAAAAATTTTTATGATGTAGAGATTTTTGATTTACGATTTTCCGGTAATTCTATCCTCACTCTCGCATTTTCAAAATAGATCATCAAATCAATATTCAAAACATCATACTTTAAAGCAAAATCCTGTAAATCCTGATTCTGACAATAATAGCTAACTTATATTTGATATTTATTCAGATTTAAAATCAATTTTGTCATAAATATCTACCAGAGAAATTTGACAAGGAACAGAAGTTAAATTTAAAGTATCATTAATATCTTCATATTCTAAAAACGTCCATTTTTTAGTATCAGTTTTCACGTATTGTTCAACGTGAATTGTATATTGATCAATTAAAATATATTCTTGAAAATTGCCAATAGTCCGATAAGCTGCAAATTTTTCATCTCTATCATAACCTTTAGTAGATTTTGATAAGACTTCAGCTATCATCACAGGATTAGTGATAGTGTCATTTCTTCCTTCTTCAAATATTAGAGGAGTTTGGACAATCATCACGTCAGGATAAGTATGAATCCGTCGTTTAGGAATCCAAAGCCGTTGGTCTGTAACAAAGACTTGATACGGTTGACGTTTAAGAGCAAAATTTAGCACAGCATAAAAATTGCCAGTAATTTGGTTGTGATTTGGTGTTCCACCTGTCATGGGTATAATTAAACCATCAATATATTCGTGACGTAGTTCTGAATTTACCTCAAATTCCAGGTATTCTTCAGGTGAATAGTAGCGTGTTTCTTGTGCAAGAGTCATGATATTCATATCCTCAAAATACTTTTTGCATTTCCTTTGATTAGTTCTTGTTTTGCTGTCATGACTTTACATCGTTTATTTCGTGATTTATATTATCTTTATTTGAGTATTTTTTTATAAATGGTTCTAGCTGTTTAAGTACCCGATAACGGTTACGTCCTGATATTACATCATCGGTTGGTTGATTTTCATCATCAGTTGGTTGATTCTCATACCATTGATTCACCACAGAAACAATATCATTTATTGCCTCGTTGGTTAATTTTCTAAATTCTGGATTTGGATTTAACTTCAGTTTGTTACTTTTTTCTTGATCAAGAATTGGTTCGAGAATCCATTTGTAATATCCATTATCATTATCCAGAGTAAAGAAAAATAGACATATTGGAAAATTACACTTTGTAAATCGTGATTGCAGAATATTTATATCTGCTCCTTCTATATTGAAAATATCATCATTTTGAATTATTTTAGATGTGGATTTTACAGCTTTTATTTCCACACCAAAAAGCCTATTAATATCCTCACCATTTTTGCTAATGGAAACTAGAACATCTAAATCATAATCTTTTGTATCTCTATAAACAATCAAATCATCACGTTCAGTTAAAGATACTATTGCTAAAGCTTTTGAACGTAAACCAATATACCAAGGTTGTTCTGTTTGCATTGTTTCATCTCCATTTAAACTTGGAACTTAAATTGTTTTGTTTATTCTGTAATAAAATCAACATACTGCCATTTATCTCCTAAAAACTGTGGCTTAAAAATTGAACCAGCATCAGAGTGAAATTCTGTGATTAAAAGGTTAAATATCCTCTCCCCTCTTTGTCCTAGTAGTCTGTCAAGAATTAATTGACGGGTTCATTCGTTGCCATTTTCCTTCTTCCTTCGTGTCCTTCGTGCCTATCCCTGACGGGACGCTCCGCGAACGTGGTTCGTTTCTTATCCGTCAAAATTTATTTGACAGACTACTAGTGCATCCCTCATTTTGTTCTATATATCCCTATTTTAATTGAAGTTATAATTTTATTCACATAATAACAGGGTAGGCAATTTTGCCCACCCCATACAGATTTTACACAGTTATACGAAACTAACCTAAATTAATTCCCTTCCCGCAACTTATCCAAAACACCACGATCCTCCAAAGTCGAAGTATCCCCGGATATTTCTTGACCTGCTGCCAGATTCCGCAATAAACGCCGCATAATTTTACCAGAACGGGTTTTCGGTAACGCATCAGTAAACCTGATTTCACCAGGACGAGCGATCGCACCTATTTCATTAACAACGTGCTTCTTGAGTTCCTTACTCAACTCTTCACTGGCTTGATAAGTCCCCTGCAGAGTCACAAAAGCCACTACTTCCTCACCCTTCAACTCATCCGGTTTACCCACAACAGCAGCCTCAGCCACCGCCGGATGAGACACCAAAGCAGATTCTACTTCCATCGTTCCTAGTCGGTGTCCAGACACATTCAGGACATCATCAACGCGCCCCATGACCCAGAAATAGCCGTCTTCATCCTTTCTCGCACCATCGCCCGCAAAGTACGTATAATTACCATCTTGTGGCGGAATATGTTCCCAATAGGTGCGACGGAAACGATCTGGATCACCATACACATTCCGCATCATTCCCGGCCAAGGATGACGAATTGCTAAATAACCACCTTCATTATCAGGAACAGAATTACCTTCCAAATCCACCACATCCGCAATAATACCAGGGAAAGGCAGGGTAGCTGAACCTGGTTTAGTAGCAATTGCCCCAGGTAGAGGTGTAATCATTATTCCACCTGTTTCCGTTTGCCACCAAGTATCCACAATCGGACAGCGTTCACCACCGATGATTTTGTGATACCACATCCAAGCTTCAGGGTTGATAGGTTCACCCACACTTCCCAATAAACGCAGAGAAGAAAGATTCCGGGATTTGGGTAAATGTTCACCCATTTTGATAAAGGCACGAATTGCTGTTGGTGCAGTATAAAAAGTTGTTACACCATATTTTTCAATCACATCCCAGAAACAACCAGGATTTGAAGCACGGGGCGCACCTTCATACATGAGAGTAGTTGCACCGTTGGAAAGAGGACCATAAACTATATAGCTGTGTCCAGTAATCCAACCGACATCAGCAGTACACCAATATACATCTGTATCTTTGATGTCGAAAATCCATTTGGTGGTGATATGGCTGTATAAGTTATAACCACCCGTGGTATGAACTATCCCCTTAGGTTTGCCCGTACTACCGGAAGTGTAGAGAACAAACAGCATATCCTCGCTGTCCATTGGTTCAGCGGGACAATCAGCAGACACGCCTTTTTGTAAATCGTGCCACCAATGGTCGCGTCCTGCTGCCATTGGTGTTGTTTGATTTGTGCGTTTCACAACTAGCACATCTGTAACGCTGGGGACTGCGTTATTTTCTAAAGCTTTGTCTACCTGCTCTTTGAGAGGGACAATTGCATCTTTGCGCCAACCACCATCGGCTGTGATGACTAATTTAGCTTCTGTATCATTCAAGCGATCGCGCAAAGCTTCAGCACTAAAACCACCAAATACAACGCTATGGGGTGCGCCAATTCTCGCGCAGGCTAACATCGCTATTGCTGCTTCGGGAATCATTGGCATATAAATACCAATCCGATCGCCTTTTTTTGCCCCCAACTGCTTCAATACATTAGCAAATTGACATACTTCCCGGTGCAATTGGGCATAAGTCAGAGTCCGTGAATCTCCCGGTTCACCTTCCCAAATCAAAGCTGCCTTATTTTTCCGCCAAGTGGTAAGATGTCTATCAAGACAGTTGTAAGAAATATTAATCTTACCGTTAACAAACCACTTAGCAAAAGGTGGTTGCCAATCTAGCACAGTGTCCCATTTTTGAAACCAATCTAACTCAGATTTTGCTAATTCTGCCCAAAATTGCTGAGGATCAGCCTTTGCCTTGTCGTAAAGACGCTGATAATCTGCTAAACTCTTTGTCTGGGCATTTTCCGAAAAATCACTAGCAGGCTGAAATAGCCGCTTTTCCTGTAAAATGGATTCTATAGTTGGTTGAGACATAATAATGGATGCAAATGATATTGTGACTGAAAACTATTTTTAACGAAGTTGTGCAAAAAAACTTGAAATTTTCATGAAGTCGCGCTCAGTGTAAAGATTATTTACGGATATGTTAATCTAGTCTTACTCTGGTCTGACAATTAATCAATGCTTAATTGTTCAGTTAAGTAGGTGGTTCGTTAAAAATTGTCGTTATGACAAGGGAACACCGGAACAGGGAACTCCAGAAGAGGTTTTGGGATATTTTACTTTTCGTTACATATTCCGGGTTTTTTCTGTTCACCTATTTACCGCCGGAAGATATAATAATAATGTTTTTAACAACCTGATTTACCGATTTAGTAGGATATAACTCTTTAGATACTGTGTTAGTGTTTTACAATAGGGTATAGTTTGCAAGCAAGAGAAATTAAGGATAAACTAAATTTACTGATCGAGCGAGCTTCGGGGATAGATCCAAATCTCACGACAAGATTAAGAGAAATAGACCGTTGGATTAAACATATCAAGCTTGGTTCTCTGATATCCAAACCCATCGTTGTCGCTTTTTTATTAGAAGTAATTACGGATTCTCAGGTTTGGTTAGCAATTAAATCTTTACCTTCGGAGGAAGACCAAAGACTACAGTTTGAGCAAATGACCGCCAGTGAGAGGTATTGGTACGGTTATCTATTTCCTAAATGGATAAATGCCACAGACACCAAATTTTATATTTGGAAGAAAAAAATGATGGCAGGGGAGTTTAATCAGGCTGATAGTGATATTATTAAATATATAGCTCAGGATGTTGTTCACCGAGAAGGGGATTTTTGGCGGCGTTATATAGCTGACCTTTCTATGGCAACAGACCTAATTGTTAGCAATCAACAAAATAAACCACTCTGTATTCAAGTTACCAGTGTAAGTGAAGAATTCCATAACACAAAATATCAAAAGTGGCAAAATTCACTGCAATTGTGGGAAATAGAACGAGGATTGTTTCTCAGTTACAATCCCAAAGAAAATGGTTTTATCCATCAGTTAGTCAATGTGGCACTGTATAACAGTGATCATCTTGACGAAGGAAAGTATGTGAATTTTTCCTGATTCCCAAATTTTGAAATCGCAATCCGTGTCCTAGCCAACATCATTAATCCGCTGAAAATACCATTTATGGTTAACCAACAACAGACTAATAATAGCGCCCAACTCGAAGACTTGACAGCAGCGTTAGCAGCAGCTCGGAATATGCAGCAAGATTGGCTAAATTATGGACTTAATTTTGTCCATATTTATGTAGAAGATGTGGAAAGTGATTGGCTAGAAAGTTGGGGAGATGATGAAATATCCAATCCTTTATTTGATGCTATTAAAGACTTTTTAGTTAGTGATGATGATGTAGCTATCAAAATTAGAAAGTATGTAGGAGATACATCATTGTTTGACTTAGCCGTAGACTTAGAAGAATGTTTGAGAATATCTAGAGACAATGATAAAACATCTGCTGTGAAAGAGGTGTTAGCAAATAATATTGATTTTGATATTGATGATCTGGAATTATGGGATTTAGCTAATAATTTTGTAAATAAGTGTTGTGAAAAATAATTCTTAAATTTAGTCATCTTCCACAACGCGCATAGGGGTACAGAAATAGGCAATAGAGGTGAAAGGTCTTATGAGGTACATACAGCGGTTTCCGCTCTTATGAGGTACATCTTATCCCCCTCCACGCTTGCGGGGGGGGGGTTGGGGGTGGGGTTCTTGTACCTCATAACACCGGGAAGTGCTGTATCTAGCGGGCAAGATGCCCGCACCACAAGAGTTTCATGATTCAACTTTGTACCTCATAAGAGCGGAAACCGATGTAACGTGGAATAGTGCGTTACGCTGTCGCTAACACACATTACTTTTGCACTTTATTTAATTCATATTTCTTAGCCACGCAAGCTATCAAAAAACCCCTAAATATAACCCACATTCCGCAGGTGTTTTTTGAATTTTCGGAATTATCCATAACCCACTGATAACAAGGCTTTCAGACAATGACACGCAATTCTATATTAGAGCGATCGCCGATATATTAAAGCTCGAATCAAGTTTATTGAGAATAATATCAATAAATTAGTGGGTTTGAGATTAAATTCATTGAATACCGACCTAAATGGCAAAAAGCATGAAGTGGTTATTATGATTGGGTTTTAGCTGTTTTATGAAATTCTTTTTTTGACAAAATAACCTGCTGGGAAAAATATTTTGAGTATATTTACTCATGCTGAATGTGGGATATAAATCAGAATTTAGAATAAATTGAACTTGCTATACTTGTCCACCAAATTGGCTAAAAGTTGTAAGTCTATTGGCTTAGAAATATACTCATTAACACCAGCAGCTAGACAATTTTCTCTATCTCCTTTCATTGCCATTGCCGTTTGAGCAATAATTGGTATGTGCTGATATTTAGGATTTTCTCGTAATTGCTGCACCAAATTTAAACCATTAGCATCAGGTAAACTTACATCCATTAGAATCACTGTTGGTTCTATTTCTTCGAGACTATTCAACATTTCTGCTCCATTCTTTACCCAAGTTACTTGATATCCTAATCTTCGCAAATAAATCCCCATTAATTCCCCATTGGGTAAATCATCCTCCACCAGCAAAATTACGAGTGAGGATGTCATACTGTCATCAGCACAAGGATGACTGACTACTTGTAAATCATATTCTGCTGTTGTTTCTATAGCTGTTAAAACTTTTCCCGTTGGTTTGAGGGGTAGTAAGATACTAAACCGAGAACCTTGATTAACTACTGATTCTAATTCTAAATAACCACCGTGAATTTCTGCCAATTTTTGAGTAATAACTAACCCCAAACCCGTCCCTTCATTACGATCATCTGTGGGATTGACTACTTGACTATAGGGTCGAAATAGTCGAGATTGATCTTCGCAAGAGATACCTATACCAGTGTCCCAAACTGTAAATCGCAAAAATCTATCTTGACTAGAAATTTGTAAGCCAACAGTACCTTTTATGGTAAATTTAATAGCATTGAAAAATAAATTCAATAGCATTTGTTTAAGTCGCAAAGGATCAGCTATGAGATTTTTGATATCTGCCTCAATTTCTAAACGCAGTGTTAAACCTTTATTAGCAGCTTTCTCTTTTACCAAAGCTAAAACATTCCGGCATAAGGTAGAAATATCAATAATTTCCCATTCCACTTCTAGTTGATTGGCTTCAATTTTTGAGAGATCCAAAATATCATTAATCAGTCCGAGTAAATGCTTACCACTAGATTTAATGATTTGTAAATACTCTTGATGACGGGCTTTCTCAGGTTCGTAACCCTGTGCTAATAGCAAATGAGTAAAACCAATAATCGAACTTAGGGGGGTGCGGATTTCGTGACTAGTATTCGCCAAAAACTGATTTTTGAGTTGATTAGTGCGTTCTAGCTCTTGATTAAAATTAGCTAAATGTTGAGAATGTTGCTGCAAAGATTGTATTTGTAAAAGTTGTGCTAAAGCTATACGACAATTTTCTACAGCTTTTGTAATTAATTGCAACTTTAGTGGTAAGAAAGCATCTTTAAATAACTTACAATCGGGTAAAAAATTGCTTGTATGAATAATTAACCATCCTTTCATCCCTTGGATATCCTCAAATAAATACCAAGCGCTTTGGTATTTTTGAGTCTCCATTTGCTGTATATCTTTAAGATTGATAGATTTATTTAATCTCAAAGTTAGCTTCTGCTCAGTTTGGGATATTACCTCCAAATTAGGAGTTAATGATGATGAATGGGAAATATAGGAGATTTGACCAACTATTTGCTGTGGTTCAAATAGGGCAATAGCTACGATACACTGGGTGAGCGAAATCAGACTATCACTTAAAGCTGTGTGAAGTTCATTGACAACTATTTGGAAAATTTCTGCTTCTGTAGCTATTCCTGATGTAGTAGCCACAGAAATTAGATAATCCTGAAGACGAATTTGCAACTTATTCAAGTTGCTTTCTAACCATAATTGATACCGCAGATGTTCAATTATTGTCAAAAGGGGCTTTTCGTCTATTTGTGAGTTTCGTTCTGGTAAGCTTGAAGACTGCTGCATTCTCAACTAGACCGCTGGAAAAAATATCCTGCTTACAAATAAAAATGTAAACAGCATTTATGTATATTAACCTACAAATGCTTTTTATATATAACCCATCACTGGCAGCTCCGAATGTGACGAAGATCCCAAAAGTGATTGAATACAATCATTTACTAGCAATTTGCCAAACAGTAAGTTCAAAAATTTACAATAATTTCACGGTGACTTCATAATTTATGGATATACAACAATTTGCTCAATTAATCATCAATGGTATTGCTGTAGGTAGCATTATTGCCCTAGCAGCAGTTGGACTCACCTTAACCTATGGGATTTTGCGGTTGTCTAATTTTGCCCACGGTGATTTTCTCACATTGGGAGCTTATCTGACGCTTATGGTCAATGGTATAGGTCTAAATATTTGGCTATCAATGATCGTGGCTGCTTTCGGCACAGTAGGGGGAATGTTACTAGCGGAAAAGTTGCTGTGGTCAAAAATGCGGTCTATCCGTGCTACCTCAACAACTCTGATTATTATCTCTATTGGTCTGGCTTTGTTCCTCCGCAATGGCATTATTTTTCTTTGGGGAGGTAAAAACCAAAACTATAATTTGCCGGTTATCCCTGCTTTAGAATTTGGGACATTAAGAGTACCGCAAAATCAATTACTGGTACTGGGATTAGCTATTTTGGCGATTTTATCGCTGCACTATTTGCTACAAAATACTAAAATTGGTAAGGCCATGCGAGCAGTGGCTGATGATTTAGATTTAGCTAGAGTTTCTGGTATTAATGTTGATAGAGTAATTCTCTGGACTTGGGTAATTGCTGGGACATTCACTTCTTTGGGTGGTAGTATGTACGGGCTAATTACAGCGGTGCGTCCGAATATGGGCTGGTTTTTGATTTTACCCTTATTTGCTTCGGTAATTTTGGGAGGAATTGGCAATCCTTACGGAGCGATCGCCGCAGCCTTTATCATTGGTATTGCCCAGGAAGTTAGCACCCCCTGGCTAGGTTCACAGTATAAACAAGGTGTAGCCCTATTAATTATGATTTTGGTGCTGCTTATTCGCCCCAAAGGTTTATTTAAAGGCACGATTTAAGCAGCACCAGCCTACTTCTAATCAATAATGTGGAAGTAGTAAGCTGCAACTAAGAAGTTAACAGCCAAAAGTAGCAATGCCCAACCAGTACGGAAAACATAGGAAGGTTTAGCAGCAGGTTTGCTTTTAGCAGTCATCAGCGATTCTCCTAATTTAGTGACTTTTTAAGAAATAGCAAACTCAAGCGCCAATTTTGCAAATTCTTTAAAAATATTTTTGTTAGAGAAGAGATAACTGTCACCTGTCACCTGTCACCTGTTACCTGTCACCTGTTACCTGTCACCTGTCACCTGTCACCTGTCACCTGTCACCTGTCACCTGTCACCTGTCACCTGTCACCTGTTACCTGTCACCTGTTACCTGTTACCTGTCACCTGTCACCTGTCACCTGTCACCTGTCACCTCTTCCCCAGCATGGTAGGAACTGCGAACTAGGGGACCGGAGCGGACGTGATTAAATCCCATGTCCTTGGCTATGTTGCCCAGTTCTGTAAATTCCTCCGGTGTCCAATATTTTTGCACGGGTAGATGTTCTAATGAGGGACGCATATATTGACCAATGGTGAGGCGATCGCAGTTTACAGATCGCAAATCCGCCATTGTGTCAATCAATTCCTCGATTGTTTCACCGTGTCCTACCATTACACCTGATTTTGTGGGAATTTGATGATTAAATTCTTTAACTGTCGCTAATACAGCCAAAGAGCGGTCATATTTTGCCCCTCGGCGCACCGTCGGGGTTAACCTGCGGACAGTTTCGACATTATGATTAAAACAAGCTGGTTGAGCCTGAATAATCATCGCTAGGCTGTGACGTTGCCCTGCTAAACCCCCACTACCCCAAAAATCAGATGTCAGCACTTCAATTTGAGTTTCGGGGTTCAGATTGCGGATAGTCTCCATTGTCTTGACAAAATGATTTGCTCCCCCGTCAGCTAAATCATCACGGGCTACAGAAGTTAACACCACATACCGCAATCCTAAAAGCTGGACGGATTCTGCGACCTTTTGGGGTTCTTCCGCATCCAAAGCCATTGGGGCATGACCTTTATCTACTTGACAAAAAGCACAAGCGCGAGTGCAAGTTGGACCCATTAATAAAAAAGTCGCTGTTTTCTGGGCGTAACATTCACCCCGATTCGGACAACGACCTTCTTCACAAATTGTGTGAATTTGTCGCTGCTTAATGATACGTTGGACAGTAGAGATCTCACTAGCTTTGCCAATGGGACGGCGCAACCAGCTAGGTATAGTCATAATTTCTGACATAACGATTTGTTACTTAAGCAAAAAGTGGGAGAGTGTAATTACGATTTACATAGCGATAGTGTGGTTTTAACCATACCCCTAACTGGGAACTTAGGTTAATAAGTCTTTAACTACACGAATATTATTTCTGTGTAGTCCATATAACTATGATGCAAATTGATCACAGTGTCAGTAGAGGTTTCATACAATACTTGTATTTTGGGATTTTGTGTCAGAAAATACTCTTCCCCAATCTACATAAATTTTGGATATAGTGAGAGAATTATTAAGAGTAGTCGGCAATCAGGCATCTAAACATAAAATTTTTAGTAGAGTAATCAGTTGTGGCAAGTAACAAAATTTTAGTTATTGACGACACTACCGTTGTCAGGGTGAAAGTACGAGAAATGTTACCTCCGGGTAATTTCGAGGTGATAGAAGCAAAGGATGGGTTGGAAGGATACAACCTGATGCGTAAGGAAAAGGTCAGCTTGATCATGCTGGATTTCCTCTTGCCAAAAATGAGTGGTTGGGAGGTTTTTCAGAATATTCAAGCTCAACCAGAGTTACGGAAAATTCCTTTGGTCATCATGTCAGGCCGCAAGGAGGAGGTAACGGAAAAATTTGTAGAACCATTTGAATATTTTGAATTTTTAGGCAAACCTTTTGATCAAAAGCAACTCATTGGGGCTATTAAGTCAGCAATGGTTAAGTCAAAAAAGGAGCGCCCAGACTTAAATACACCTCCAGTTGATTCTGCAAACAAACAAGCCGTCATAGCTGCTGTTAATGGCGTAGATTCATCTGCTGAGATAAAATTACTAAATGACAAAATTGTCAATATGCAAGGAGAAATTGATAGCTTGAAAAAACAGCTTAATCAAATTGTCACCTTTATTAAACAGAAAATTAAATAAGCCGTTCTATAAAACTTACCCAAAATTACCAAAGTCTAGACACATCTGGACAGCGATAATTTTGGTGTTTATTTCCTGTTTAATCACGGTCTTAGAATGACTCCTAAGAGGTTTGTCCGCTCCACAGGCAATCTCGGTAG
>JANMEE010000011.1:0-50760 GCA_031376645.1 Dolichospermum sp. OTE_75_concoct_329_sub
ATCAATCTAATTATCAAAAATTACCCGAAATTGTCAAAACTTTAATTGACAATAATCCTCTTTATCAAGAAAATTTAGATAAACAGGAAATGATCGAAGTAATTAATCGTAATTTTGATCCTATTTCTGTCCCTGATGTTAATAATATCTCTCAGGGGGAATTAAGGAAACGGATTAAAAGTATTTTATCTTTACATTTAGTTTCAGGAATGTTAAATGATTTAACTCCAGAGCAAATGCAAATTTTTGATGAATCTGTAAAACGTGGGGGTTAAATGGGTTATTTTTCTACTTATCATTGTCTTAAAAGCGATTTTTATAATGTCTGTTATTATACCATTAATGGATTGTAAACTTCTCCCTGATAAGGTTGCCAAACATAACTAGAACCAAATGCTCGGAAAACTGGTAATGTTTCTACTTCCTGCTCAATTGTTTTGGCTAAAACTAATCCTGGAATAGATAAATTAGGTAAATCTTCAATCAGTTCACTATAGGTTCTAAATTCATCAACTTCTACACCAACTAAAGCATAACGAAACGGAGGAGAAGACAGTAGATCTCTATAGAGTATTAGACCTAAATTTGTCATTGAGAAAGCACTTTCAGCGTTGTTGATTTCCACTTTAATAAGATGATTTAGGTAAACCCGACACCACCAATTTTTCTCACTATCTTGAAAAGTGTCTGCACAATATGGCCATGGGTTAGAGAACATCCATGATTTCGTCGTAAAATATTGAGCAAATTCCTTAGCACTGCTTTCATCAGAGCCACACTCTGCTGATAAACTAAATATCCATGCCATACCTGCCTCCTATTTAGTTCTAATCAATTCTTTCCCTTGCTCATCTAGACTATCTACGGGCATTTGCTTGATATTTATATCAATATCCAGTCTAACTTCTAATAGTCTGGCACTTCGACCGATTTTGGGTTTGCCATTTTCGTCTGTCATGCCGCGATAGTAGAGTTTTACCATTAACTAATATTACTATATTTGGACAGAATGAATATTATCATGTCGTTTCAGGGATTTTTCACCATTTCACCGATCCAACAACTGTTTTTTTTTGACTCCTACTTTTTAAGGGATATTGTAATTGTTATAATAGGGTTCAGGTTGTCCAACAACGATATTATTTTGAGGAGGTTTAACTATGACTCAAATTATTAATTATCAATCTAATTATCAAAAATTACCCGAAATTGTCAAAACTCTAATTGACAATAATCCTCTTTATCAAGAAAACTTAGATAAAAAGGAAATGCTGGAAGTAATTAATCGTACTTTTGATCCTGTTGCTGTCCCTGATGTTAATAGTATCTCTGAGGAAAAATTAACGAAACGGATTAAAAGAATTTTATCTTTACATCTCGTTTCAGGAATGCTCAATGATTTAACTCCAGAGGAAATGAGAATTTTCGATGAATCTGTAAAACGTGGGGGTTAAATGGGTTATTTATTAGATACGAATATTGTTTCAGCTTCACTAAAACAAAATGTCAAAATAAACTTAAAATTAGAAGAGGTAAGTAGTTTAGAAATAGACATTGTAATTAGTGGCATAACTTACTATGAAGTTAAAAGAGGACTTTTAAGGATTAATGCCACTAAGAAACTAGCTTGGTTTCATCAATTTTGTCAAAATTATCCCATTTTATTTTTAGATGATTTGAGAATATTTGAAAAAGCATCGGAAATTCATGCTGATTTAACAAACAGAGGTAAAATTATTCAGGACGCAGATATTTTGATAGCTGCTACTGCTATAATTCATAATTTAGTTTTAGTTTCTCACGATTCTGATTTAACTAGAGTCAAAGATTTACAGTTAGAAAATTGGTTAATTTCTTAGTTAATTGTTTAGTAAAATATAATGTAAACCGTTACAACTTTTTCTCAAAAAGCATTGTAACCAAACTGAATATAAGCCAACTAAGATCGCCATAAATACAAAAACAAAAGTATCTATGACCCTAAAAGATTTAGAACCAGAACTCCTGGCATTAAGTCCATCCGAAAAAGCACAAGCTATTCAACTCTTAGTGCAAAGTTTAAGCAATGTTTGGCAAGGAATTGAAAAAACTCCCGGAGTGTGTGGTGGTGATGCCAGAATCGTCAATACTCGCATCCCCATTTGGTCACTGGTAAATTATCGCCGCTTAGATGCTTCCGATGCTCGAATATTGCAGGATTTTCCCCACTTAAAGGCAGAGAATTTAGTTAATGCTTGGGGTTATGCTGATGCTCATTCAGAGGAAATTGAAGCTGCTATTCGTAGGAATGAGGAAAGTTGAAAAATGGCACGTCTTTATGCCGATGAAAATTTTCCTCTGCCTATTGTAGAATTGCTGCGGATATTTGGTCACGATGTCCTTACTACTGAAGAAACGGGAAACTCTAGATTAGGAATTCCTGATGAAGATGTTCTAGAATTTGCGATCGCAGATAAACGCGCTGTTTTGACACGAAATTGGGATGATTTCAGACGATTGCACCGATCTCAACCTAACCATTTTGGAATTATGCTCTGCAAGGAAGACTTAAATACAGAAAGACAAGCAGCACTTATCAATAATGCTATTTCTAGTGAAGGTACTCTTGAAAATAAATTAGTTAGAGTGATTCGTCCGCAGCAATAATCGGAAAAATTATTCAGGGCGCAGATATTTTGATAGCTGCTAGTGCTATTATTCATAATTTAATTTTAGTTTCTCACGATTCTGATTTAACTAGGGTTAAAGATTTACAGTTAGAAAATTGGTTCTGGACGTAAAATATATTTTTGTATATACTTAATATTAAATGACCACACTTGTATTATCAGGAAAATCCAACCTTATGAAAATTAAAGCAATAATTCATACAGCCGAAGAAGGCGGTTATTGGGCTGAAGTACCAATTTTCCATGGATGTTACACTCAAGGAGAAACCATTGAAGAAGTATTAGAGAATCTTAAAGAAGTAATCAGTTTATATGCAGAGGATGAACCAGAAAACTTACTGAGCTATTCCATGATCACACAATAAATACAAATTATTTATTTTTTAACTCGATTCTTTCTTGTAGTTTATTGATTTGTTGTTGTAATTGTTCAATTTGACCATCTTTTTCTTCTAACCGACGATAAAGTTCTTGAACAGATTTCTCTAAATTTTGATTGTCATTAGAGTTATTACTAGATTGTACTGAATTATTCTCACCTGGTTTTATTGGTAATTGTTGCTGTGGATTAGATTCAGTATTTTTAATACTTAAATTTGGTGTTTTTGTATTAGGAGATGTATTTTCAGATTTATTGGTTTCATTTTTATTAATATCAGAATCATTAACAACATTGCCAATACGACCACGACCACCATATTCTAAAGAAAATCCTACCCTTGTTTCTTCACCTCTGACACTTAAAGTAGTTTTAAAACCTAGTTCAGATCCACCTTTTTGATTTAAATTATATCCTGTCCGAAAACCAAGAGATGTAGTAGAAAAACTAGCATCTTCTAATGGAATGCTATGACTAGCAGTAGCACTAAAGTTAATATTTTCATTAGCTATAAAACCAGCACCTATACCGAACGCAATACTATCTTGATCAAATTCTAAAGATTTGTTATAAGCTACAGAACCTAATAAAACTACTGGGTCTTTTAATAATGTAGCTGATGTTTGGACATTAATTCCTAAAGGATAAGATACCCCTACTGATAATCGAGGATCTAAAACTGCTTGAGGTGCAAAACGATATTCTAAAGCTAAACCTCCTGTGATATCTGTTTCTGTTTTTGTCGTGGTGATTGATTCATTGATAAACTGTTGCTTTTCTTGTCTAATGAATAAGGAAGGAGCTACATTACTATAGATGCTAATATTCTTATTAAAATTATAACTGCCAGAAAAAGAAAGATTAAAATTGTTATCTATACGAGTCAATGTACCAGGATCACCAAAAAAGTCAACAAATTCCCTTTGTTGTCCATAAGGACTATAATTTATTCCCAATGTATAAACATAACTTCCCGCTTCACTATCTGGTAATCTTAAAGGATCAATAGGAACTTGAGCTAATACAGGAAGAGGAAAGAGAGAAATAATCAGGCTTAAAATTAGTTTTTTCATTAGTTTTTGACTCCTTTACCTAACCTATATAAACGATTTTTAGCCCAATCTAGAGTATTATTTTGCTCTTGTTTAACCTGACTTAATAAGGTACGAGGTGTTAAAGGAATTAACGTTACTCCTTCAAAACCTTTATCATTAATTAAATCATTGATATGGATGATTTTCCGTCCCCAAGAAGGATCAGCTATGACTACCCAATCTCCTACCATTCCTACTGCTAAAACATAATGAAGTTGAGGTTTTGTAACATAAAGAATTAAAGGTACTCCACCACGATTAAAATAATCAGATAAAGTTGCAGGTAAAATTTTAATTCCTCTGGATACAATACCTTTTTTAGCTAAGGCTTTTTGAAGAACAAAAGCATTAATACCTTTTCCTGCTTCTGGATTTTTACCACTTTCTTTAATGGCTTGATTTGCTAATTCTAAAATTTCGCTTTCACTGGTATTTATGCCGTAATAATAGTTCAGTAATGTTGCTACTGCTGCGGGTCCACAGGTGTAGTAACTGGTTTGTCCTACTACTCCTTGATAACGTAATTTTCTATAAGGAGTTATAGGATTACCGTATGCTGGAAGAATGAAAAATCCTGAGCTGATTAATAAATTCAATCCAAGAATAAAAAATTTTATCATTTTTCAAATTTATTACTTTAAATACAAATACAAACAAAGTTCCTAAGTTTAAACTTAGGAACATAAGAGAAAAAATTATAAATCACAAGAAATTAGCGGAGAAAAATTTTCAGTCCATTAATTTTTTGACCATTTTGGATAAAGCGCACACCATTTCTTGCTGCTCCACCACCAGGTACACCGATATAAGCCCCTACAGCACCTGTACCTGCCGCCCATGCGTAGTCTTCCCATGTACAGCTTGTTCCACGCAATTGGCACTGAGCGTATTGAAAAGCTACACTTGTTCCAGCACCCCATAAAGCCGGAACAAACCAAGCCTCACCTTCTACTTTTTCCAATTCTTGAGTAGATAGCTCTTGACCTGGAGGAAGTACGACAAAGTAATCTGCTTCTGGTGTTAAACTAGATTTGTTATTTTTGTCAGAATCTTTGTCATTTTTATTACGGGCAGAAGATTGAGGGATAACCTCTAAAATTTGTTTACCTTCCAGACTAGCTTCACCTTTAAGTGCTATATAGTCTTTAACAGGAATCATTTGCACTGCACCAAGAGTATCTTTGGTTGCTGGAGTCAGGACTACAGAAGTTTCAGCAGCATTACTTTGAAGTTCTTGCTTTTCACTTCTTTTCTGATCAATTACGGGGTTTGCTAAAACAGGAGCTAAACTAGCATTAGCCATTACAAAGCTCATAAAACCTGTGAAAAAGATTTTGCTATTCATGTCTTCGTTTTATAATCCTACTAACAAACTTATTTTACTTCCTTATATCTAAACCTGAGTATTGCTTGGTACATGATTTGGTGCATAATTTTTCATACATTTAGTTATATTTAAACATCAGCAAGATTTGGTATACAATTTCAGTACATTTAGTGTATTTAGTACAATTTAGTACATTTTTAGTGGAATTTGGTTAAATTTATTTGTTTAACATCCTGATGTATAATTAAAACGGTTAATAAATTAACTTTCCATAAATGCTTACTTGTTTGACTCCATTAGGTAGGGGTTTAGCAATGCTAAACCCTTACAACTTGTAATAGGATAAAAATTATAATTTCAACAGTTTAGAGTGTAACTACAGATGAATAATATTGAAGATATTTTACAATACATTGATAATTTGATGTTTGAGGAAACTGAATCAAATCTGACTCCCATAGAGAAAACAATATTAACAGGTGTTTGGCAAAAACAAGCATATCTTCTAATAGCTAAAGATGCTCATTGCAGTGAATCTAAAATAAAACAAGAAGCATCTAAATTATGGAGAAAGTTAGGTAAAGCATTAGGAGAACACATTAATAGTGATAATGTTCGTCGTGAAGTAGAAAGAAAATATCGTGTTTCTCAAGGGCATAATTTTGGTTACTGTGTACAGGTTAATGAAGGAAATATTAATATTTGTGATAAGTCTTTACCAATTGTAAATAATCCACAAGAGCATTTTAAACCTCCTCAACCCAAACATCAAACCCCAATAATTGACTTAACAAAAGCTCCAGAATTAAACTACAATTATGGACGTATTTCAGAAATTTCTACCCTAAAAGAATGGATATTAGAAAATAAAACCAGACTAATCACAATTTATGGATTAAGTGGCATAGGTAAAACTGCTTTAACTCTGAAACTAATCTCAGAAATTAAAACAGAATTTGATTATATTATTTATCGCAGTCTTGATCATCTTCCTCAACTGATAACTCTTAAAGATGAACTGAAACAATTTTTTTCTCAATCACAAAACCCATTACCTGAAATCATAGATTATTTTAGTTCATCTCGTTGTTTAGTAATTATTGATGACGTGGATAATATTTTTCAATTTGGTAACTTAGCAGGTCAATATTTAACAGAATACAAGGATTATAGTAAATTTTTTCATAAAATTGCCACCTCATCTCATCAAAGTTGTTTAATTTTGATTAGTTCAGCAAAACCCCCAGATATAGAAACTTTAGAAATTCAAAACAAATACACAAAAACATTATATCTTCAAGGATTAGGAGAAGATGCTAAAGTAATATTGAGAGATAAAGGCTTAAAAGATGAGGATAAATGGGATGAATTAATAACACTTTATCAAGGTCATCCTGGTTGGTCAAATATCATAATATTAACTATAATAGAATTTTTTAATGCTAAAGTTTCCCGATTTTTAACAGCTAATGATGATCTATTTTTAGGTGATATAGAAGCACTTTTAGAAAATAATTTGGAACGTTTATCAGAATCAGAAAATAAGGTTATTACATGGTTAGCAACACAAAATGAACCTATAGATATTTTCCAAAAACCCACTGATATTGAATTATCAAATGCTAGATTTTTGCAAATTATACAATCTTTAACACGACGGTGTTTAGTAGAAAAAGTGTTAGAAAAAGAGGGAGTAAAATTTCAGTTAAATTCTTTATTTAAAACATACATGAATAATGAATATTGCGATTAAGTAGGTGGAAGTAAAATAACCAAAATGTGTAACGATATGTAAACTTACCTCAATGCGTTATTGGGGTTAAGTTTTAGCCCTTTCACAAGACGAAATATATTTTGATTTTCCTCCACCCACCTACTTAATTGGAGAGAATTTAATTTTCAAGAAAGTCATCCACTTTAATCCTAGCTTGCTTCAAAATTGCTCGTAATCTTTCCCATGATGCTAAGGTAAAGCTCGCCGCATCACCATTATCAAAGACATTACTAAAATCTTTTCCCATCGTTGAATAAATGGCCGCTTCCGCAAGGGGGCGGCTGTTTTTTTTGAATAAACCACGAAGACATTTATGAATTTTGTTCCATAATATCTACCTTAACTTCATTCAAAACCCTATCTAAAGAAGCTTCTATTTTTTTATCATCTCTTCCTTCAGCAATTGATTTAAATATTCTCAGCCAGTGTTTTATTTTTATTCCCAGATAATATAAATTGAGAATTTCATCTAAATAATTTTCTAAAATGCTTCCCTGTCCTGCTCTGGCAATTCGACCAAAATTATTACCCTTATCATCTTCAGCACTATCAGACGTATCTTTTTTAGCAGCAGGATAAGGGTTTCTAAATTGTTGAGCAGGACGGTTTATATTTGCATTTTTACCATCAGCAATTCTTGACTGTTGCCAATAATAATTTCTTGCCTCTGCTGCATACTTAGCCAATTCTACAAATGGTGGTAGCAAAACAGGTTGACCAGCTATTACATCTGATAATAGCCAAGGAAAAACTACTAATAAATCAGCTTCAGCACAAGCATCTGGATCAACTTTAAACCTAAAACTCGGTTCTTCTTCTTTGGATAAGGCATACCAGGCTTTAAGTTCAATCCCAAATATAATTTTTTGTCGTTTTTGATTGAATCAACCAGAAGTACATCTGGGAATGTTTGAGATTGACGTTTAAAAGCAAAGCTTAAATATTGATTCTCCGGGTCCCAAATATTTCTCATCTTATTCAGTCCTTCTACTAGACTGGACTCAATAGCACTAGAGAATAAAGAACCTACAGCATATACATCAGTAGCATTAATACCTTTAACTACAATTTGACACTGAAAAAAATTGGGTAAAGTCCGAATTAATTCATTAATTTTTTTCCATAATTCAAAATATTCCCAAGTATTGTCCGGTGGTTTTTGAGTTGGGGGAGTTTGAGAATTCATAATTCTTCCTGACTTTGATTAGAGATGATTTCTTCTAACTGGCTAATAAATTTCTCCAAGGGAATTTCTAGTGCCAAACAAAATGCTCTTAGTTCTATTACATCTATGCGTCTGTCTCCTCTTTCACATTTACTAATAAATGATTGTGTTTGATTTAATCGAACTGCTAACTGTTCTTGAGTTAATCCAACGTGCTGTCTTGAGTCACGTAGATGATGCAAAAATAGCTGATACTCTTGGGTAAATATTATTTTTGTCATTGAACTCACCTAGCAGTGAGTATGTAGTCTATTTTAGAATAGTCCAAAATAGACTATTCTGATATAGAATGGAGACAATAGAAAGTAAATGTCAGTATGATAGATTATCTGAATGTGGTGAAAATTTTATGTCGATACCTACAACTGTCATCGACTGTGTACATATTGAGATGGCTGATGTTGTCTCCCGCTATGTTAATTGGCCTTCCCCAACAGTGATTGTATCTGATGGAGCCTATGGATTAGGTTTATTCCCAGGTGATCCCATTAGCAAAAATGATTTAGAAACTTGGTACGCACCTCATATCGAAGCTTGGTCAAAATACGCACTTCCAGAAACAACTTTATGGTTTTGGTGTAGTGAAATTGGTTGGGCTACTGTTCATCCATTACTAGAAAAACATGGATGGTTATATCGTTCGTTTCATGTTTGGGATAAGGGTATTGGACATATTGCTGGAAATGTGAATAGTAAAACTATCAGACGTTTTCCGGTTGTTACTGAAGCTTGTGTTCAATACGTCCGTGATGTCAAATTACCTACAGTTGAAGGTAAATCTTTAGAAATAAAAGAGTGGCTACGTTATGAATGGGAACGATCTGGATTACCACTTATTAAAACTAATGAAGCTTGCGGAGTTAAGAACGCAGCAACACGAAAATATTTTACCAAATGTCATCTTTGGTATTTTCCACCTCCAGATAAAATGGAACAGATTGTTTTTTATGCTAATAAGTATGGAAAACCTACAGATAGACCTTACTTTTCTGTAGATGGGAAAACTTCTATTACAGCAAAAGAATGGGCGAAAATGCGGTCTATTTGGAATCATATTCATGCAGTTACTAATGTGTGGTCAGAACATCAAGTTAGTGGTGGTGAGCGAATAAAATTAGATGGTAAAACCATTCATAGTAATCAAAAACCTCTCATGTTAATTGAAAAAATTATCACCGCATCTAGTGATGAAAATAATGTAGTATGGGAACCATTTGGTGGTCTTTGTCCCAGTGCTATTACTTGTCTAAAAACAAAGCGTCGTTCTTACAGTGCTGAAATAAATCCTGAGTATTATCAAGCTGCAAAATCTCGTCTTGAAAATTTTGCAAAAAGCAATTATTTATTTAGTGAAAAAGTTGATAATATTATTAATTTAGAAACTTCTTTTACAAAATCTAGAATTCTAAATGATCAAGTATTACAACAAAATCAGCAATTATCACTCTTTTTATAGTTTTATAGTTTTATAAGAGCATCCGGTAAACGTAAAACTCAGCGGCTTTAGCCAGTGAGATATAAGCGAAGCGAGCAGTTCGGCAAGTGTTACAGTGAGCTTGTCGAACTGCTCACTGACCACGGTTTTAACCGCTTTGGTATTTTCTATATGGTCTGGACGACCGTAGCGAGAATTAGACTTTGGGCGTTACCTAAGTTTACTCTGTCCGCAGAATTTCAGTCCCTTTAGGGCTGAAAGTGTCAACAGTGCTGACTCATATCTTTGTAGAGATATTGTAGCTACAGCACTTCTCGGTGTTATGAGGTACAAGAACCCCACCCCCAACCCCTTCCCCGCAAGCAATGAGGGGGCTAAGATATACCTCATAAGAGCGGAAACCGCTGTATTTGTAAAATGCTAACGTGCGTTTTCTCTATGTTTAGAAAAAAACAGAAAAATACGTGAATATACGTTTGTGTATCAGCAGTGCTTATATTTAAATATATTCAATAGAATTTTTAGCATCTATCAACTTAATAACATATTAAAATATGGCGAAACCAAGGTATGAAGGTTATAGCGACGAAACTCCTACAAAGTTCGTGCGCGAAAAATTTGGAGATACTACAGTTTACGCCCAAAATGCTAAATCACTGCTAACAAAAGCCACTGGGTTTATAGCAGCTTATGATTTTACCCTCAATCCTTATCGGGGTTGTCAATATGGCTGTAGTTATTGCTATGCTGCTGCATTTAGTCCTAATTCTCAAATGCGTCAAGATTGGGGTAAATGGGTAATTTATAAAGAAAATGCGGCGGCTGTTTTAGCAAAAGAATTAGAAACTTGGTATCGGAAAAATCCCAATCAACCTCCCAGAATTTACATGAGTAGTGTAACAGATCCTTATCAACCTTTGGAGTCTAAACATCAATTAACTCGCAGTTTATTAGAAGTAATGCTTGATTATCGGCCAAATTTAGTAATTCAAACTCGCAGCCCGATTATTACTAGAGATATTGATTATTTACAAAGGTTTCAACGATTGCGGATTAATATGAGTATTCCCACAGGTAGCGAAGCCGTGAGAAGAGACTTTGAACCCCGTTCTCCTAGTATTAAAGCCAGACTAAATGCTATTACTAAAATCAGACAAAGTATTGATGGTTTTAAAGGTTTTATTCCTAAAATTTCTATTACCATTACACCTCTACTTCCAACTTTAGTAATAGATGAAGATGCTTTTATTCAGAAATTAGCTATTGCAGATAGAGTAGTAATTCAAGATTTTCATCCTAACAATAATCGTTCTCTTGTCGCAGGGACTCGTCTAGAAGCTGAAGAAATTAAACAAAAGTATGCTTGGTGGTATGGTTCTGAGCAATTTAGTTATCAGAGATTTAAAGAAAAGTTAGTTTCTCAGCTTCC
The DNA here is from genome assembly GCA_031376645.1 of Dolichospermum sp. OTE_75_concoct_329_sub. Taxonomy (GTDB): domain Bacteria; phylum Cyanobacteriota; class Cyanobacteriia; order Cyanobacteriales; family Nostocaceae; genus Dolichospermum. The sequence goes on from JANMEE010000011.1 coordinate 11,333, forward strand.
AGGGGTAGAAATCAAAGAAGGAAAAGACGGGTTTGGTTATGAGTAATTTTGTTATTAATTGGTGGAGAAGTCAGCAATTTAAATCAGCATTACGGCGTGGTAATATCCAACGAGCTATACAAATTTTGCAGGAAATTAAAAAATCAGGTGCAAGTTTTTCATGGTTAGAGAAATTATTTAGAGATAAGCTACAACTTGAACATTCTTTTCAAGACAATAAACGAAATTCTGAAAATTTAAGAAAACAACTAACAGAAGCATCACAACAAAAATCTAATCTTTTATTAACGCCAGATCCAGAATTTATTAAATATATTAACCAAGTTTTTAAATTAGTACAACATGATGAATATAAACTACAAGCTACGGGAATTGATGAGCGGATATTTGAAGATTTTGAAGCTAGGTTAGTTGAATATCTTCAAGAAGAATTTAGTAAAATTCCTAATAACCAACTATCTATTAAGTTAGAAGATGCTCTTGAAGATATTAATAATTTAAAAATTGGAAAAGATCCAGACTACCGTTTTAGTCTGACTCCTCATGTCTACTTTATGAAATATTTTTTAGAAAATGTATATTGTCTCTATTTAGCTTGGTTTCTTATTTACCAAGATGGTTTACTACCAGCTAAATTGAACATTCTTGATATTGCAGCAGGTCCAGGAACAAGTGCTTATGGTTTGGCTTTGTTTCTTCAAAGTTGTAACGATTTTTTTGATCTTCCTCAAATGCACGTATCTTACTATTCTTTAGAGAAACAAGATGCTTTCCAATATCGAGGACTTCAGTTTTGGCGTAAATATATTGAGTCACGAATAACTCCTATAAATAATTACTTTCGCTTCGTGACTGCGGACATTTTTTCCTGGAATGAAAAATCTAGTAATATACCCACAAATTTTTTTGATTTTGTCGTTATTTCTCATTGTTTCTTTGCAGATAAATCCAAAAGAATTCAAGCTAATAATATATATAAAGAAATATTTACTAATAGCTTAAATGCCCAAGGTTATGTACTGCTAATTATACAAGATAAGAAGTTATTCAAGGCTTATGATACTATTAAGGTTGAAAATAGAGAGAAGGAAAAAACTTTGATTAGCCAATTTATTAGTGAGATGGGATTAGAATTAGTTTGGTATAGATATTTGAACTCAACTGCTTCTAAAACTTTATCTCCTGCTGAGTTTGGTAAATTTGCTCAAGAAAGATTACCTAAACAAATACACATGAGCCTAATACTTCAGAAATATTTTGAACAAAAGTATCAGACTCACTACACATTAGATGATTATGTCATATTAGCCAAAAAATAGAGAGAATAGAACACTTAATCTATAATAGAAAATTATGAAGTGATAAAAGGAGAAAGATTTGAGTTACGATAACGCTTGTAAATATTTAGCTGAACAGTATCCTGCTGATTTTGTGCGTTGGTTATTAGGGGTAACACCACCCAAAATTGAAGTATTGAAAACAGAATTAACACTTGAACCTATTCGTGCTGATTCTGTGACATTTCTGCAAACAGATAACCAAATTCTGCATATTGAATTTCAGACTTTACCCAAATCTAGAACTCCTCTTAATTTCCGAATGCTTGATTATTCTGTCAGGTTAAAGCGTCAGTATAAATGTCCTGTTACACAGGTGTTAATATTTTTGCAAGAAACTGATAACGAAGTGGCTTTTATTCAAGAATATCGAGATCATACCACTATTCACCAATTTCAGATTGTGCGTCTGTGGGAGCAAGATTTAACGCCATTTTTGGATAATCCCGCATTATTACCATTAGCAACCTTAACCCGCACTGACTCACCACAAAGTTTATTATCCCAAGTAGCTCAAAAAGTCGCTACAATTCCAGATAGGGAACAGCGACAAAATATCGCCGGTTGCGTGGAAGTTCTCGCAGGTTTACGGTTTGATAAAGATTTGGTTCGGCAATTTTTACGGGAGGATATCATGAAAGAATCTGTAATTTATCAAGATATTTTGCAGCAAGGTAGAAAATTAGGTGAAGAAAGTTTAATTTTGCGTCTTCTAAATCGCCGTTTTGGAAATGTTGATCAATTATTAATTCAGAAAGTGCAGGTACTATCTGTTGAACAATTAGAAAATTTGGGAGAAGCGTTATTTGATTTTTCTGAAGTTGCTGATTTGGTAACTTGGTTAAACCAAAAAACTGGTAATTAGAAAAATAAGATTTTTAAAAGAGACGTTATTAACAACGTCTCTAAATTTATTAAAACTCCGCGTTTTCTGGTGTGCGAGGGAATGGAATCACATCCCGAATATTCGCCATACCCGTCATAAATTGCACCAATCTTTCAAACCCCAAACCAAAACCAGCGTGGGGAACAGTACCATAACGACGTAAATCTAAATACCACCACAAATCTTCCGGGTTCATACCTTGTGCTAATACCCGTTTTTCTAAAACATCAAGTCTTTCTTCCCGTTGTGAACCGCCAATAATTTCTCCTATTTTTGGTGCGAGAATATCCATAGCACGAACAGTTTTTTCATCGTCACTCAACCGCATATAAAAGGCTTTGATTTGCGCGGGATAATCTGTGACAATCACAGGCTTTTTAAACAATTGTTCTGCTAAATAGCGTTCATGTTCTGATTGTAAATCTGCACCCCAACTCACAGGATAATCAAACTTAACATCAGCTTTTTCTAAAAGGTTGACTGCTTCTGTATAAGTCAATCTTTCAAATTGATTGTTAATAATATTATTCGCAGTTTCTAAAACAGTATTATCAATTCGTGAATTGAAAAATTCCATGTCTTCAGGACAAGTTTCCATCACATATTTAAAAATGTGTTTGAGAAACTCCTCAGCCAAATCCATATCACCTTCTAAATCACAAAAAGCCATCTCTGGTTCAACCATCCAAAATTCGGCTAAATGACGGGAAGTATTAGAATTTTCCGCCCGAAATGTCGGACCAAAGGTGTAAACATTAGTAAAAGCCATTGCCATAATTTCGGCTTCTAATTGTCCACTTACTGTTAAATATGCAGGTTTACTAAAGAAGTCTTGGCTATAATCAATTTCTTGATTTTCTGTCTTTGGAACATTCTTTAAATTGAAATTAGTAACGCTAAATAATTCTCCAGCCCCTTCGCAATCACTAGCAGTAATAATGGGAGTATGTACCCATAAAAAGCTCCGTTGTTGAAAAAATTGGTGGATAGCAGTCGCACAAGCATTTCTCACCCGGAATACTGCACCAAAGGAGTTAGTTCGAGGACGCAAATGGGCAATGGTTCGCAGAAACTCAAAGGAATGACGTTTCTTTTGCAGAGGATAGGTATCAGGATCAGCGTCTCCGTATACTTTCACCTCGTCAGCTTTTAATTCTATGCTTTGTCCTTTTCCTTGGGAAGCTACTAGGACTCCTGATACTTCAACAGAAGCACCTGTATTGATTTGTTTTAATATTTCTTGATAATCTGGTAAATCTTGATTAATAACAACTTGCAGATTACCTAATGATGAACCATCATTAACTTCTAAAAATGCAAATCCTTTTAATTCGCGTTTTGTTCTTACCCAACCTTGGACTACCAAAGTTTCTTCCGGTTTTCCACTTCTTAATATTTCAGCAATACGACGATTTAGCATTTTCTAAAATTTGTGTTTTTTAAAGCATTTCAGATCCCCGACTTCTTTAAGAAGTTGGAGATCTTTTAGAGGATGTTTTAAAAGTCTCTCATTGTGTATCAAATATTGTTTTACCCCTCCCTAACCCTCCCCTTAGAAAGGGGAGGGGACTTGATTTTCCGGTTTCCCCCCAATACATCGGGGGGACTAAGGGGGGTAAACTGTACGTTCGCAAATTATATGTCGCATTTCGCACGTCCCTAAAAACAGATAAAATCGCCCTCATTTTCTGTGACATTAATCCTCACCCAGAATTAATTAAATTCTGTCAGCAATTACAGAATGACTGGTTAAAAATTGCCTTGATTACCGATACACCAATAGCATCTCCCTTGAGTGGTTTTCCGCCTCAACAGGATAATTTATTAGGGGTGGTTCAAACTTGGTTAGAGGAGTTGTGATTATCATCCTACTCTAGTCCTGGGATTGTTGCCTGTTCTTTGGGTGTTTTGCTTTTTCTTTTGCTGGTGCTTTTTGGTTTGCTGTTGTTTAATTTCTCTCTTTCTGCTCTAATTCTTTCTAGTAATACTGATGCTGGTTCATCTTCACCCGGATTTCTCACCAAAATTCTCAAACCCTTATCAAATCAAGATTCTGGAGTTTCACACTGCATCAAAAATTAATTTGCATAAAAATGACTAAAACCTATTCTGGGTAAGGATTATGAAGAATACAATTGTAGGACTTGTGAGAAATGCGGGTTCAGGATCTTGGGAGACGAGTTCTCCCCGGAAGGCTTTTGATAATATTGATTGATTCAGTCTTTCTAACTTAGATTTAATATCCATTTGGTACTTAGTAACTCTAGCTGGAAAATTTATTAAATCTTGAAGAATATTAATTATTGCTATTTGTTCATGAATTGGTGGTAAAGGAATAGGAAGCGTTTTTATTCGAGTGATTGCCAGCTTACCTTGAGCAGCAGACAAAATTTTACTTTTGATTATTTCTTGGCATAAAGATGATCTTAGCCAAAGTGCTAAATATTCATTGTTAACACCGAAAAGATTGCAGATTTTTGCTGCATTTTCAGTAAGGTTAGCGCCATCTAATTCTGTAGGAATAATTCCAGCATCACCAATACAAGCACCAACTATAGTTATATAAACATCACCAGATACTACTGTATAGTTCTTGATCAATGGTTGAATGTGTTTAGGAATGAATTGTATTTCACTTAAAATAACAGTTCCGTTTTTAAGATTTCCAGCTTTTATATATGGGTAGCCTGTATTTTCATCTACTAAGCTTTCTCCTTTTAGAAGACGTTTCCCACCTTTCACATCTCCAATACTTTCTACATTAACTCAAAGCCAAGAATCTGGTATATCTGATAAATCATACTCGCTCAAGTCTTTTTCAAGCTGATGTGATCTCTTCTTAAGTTTCTCCAATAAAACCGAAGCAGGTTCAACATCAGGATTTTTTTCGCGCCAATCTGCGGTTAAATCGCCTCTAAAGGCTGCTGCAAGGACGGATTGACGAAAGCGATCGCACAACTGCGGTATGGTTTCTAGGGCTTTCTGGGCTTTTTGAGAGCGATCGCGCAACTCCTCAATTTTAGCAACAATCCGCTTTTGTTCGTTCAGTGGTGGGAGGGGAATTTTAAACTCTCTTAATGTATTTCCGCTAATTGCTTCAAAAGTTGTTCCTGTAGCTTTTTCAGCTAAGTTTTTATCAAAATTTCTGATTACATATAGTAAAAAAAATGTTTTAATTCCTCCTAAACCACGAATAGCAGCTAATCCTCTACCAATACAAGATGTTTCCTCACAAACATTTGTAGGACCTACTAGCGCTCTAACTGAAATTAGTACATCACCTTTTTCTGCTATTTTACTGGGAAGACTACACCACTTTCTAGGTATAGGATATAATTCACCAAATTCTGTTTTACCTTGATAAAAAGGTAATCCTATTTTTTCATAATAATCTATCTCTTACCCTTTGCGACTTTGCGCCTCTGCGTGAGGCATAATTATATCATTAAACCATTAAAATTAAAAATCTAAAAATCCGAGAAATAAAAATTATCTGTGTTCATCCGCGTTCATCTGCATTCAATAACTTAATTAATATAACCCATCAGCATAGAAACTAATAAATTAATCCTAGAAATCCTTAAATCCTGGAAATCCTGATTCAGACAATTAAACTTCCCAATCTTCAAACCTTAAACCATTTACCCGGCTAAACTCCTTAACATTATGTGTTACCAAAATCAAATTATTAGCCATACCAATAGCCGCAATTTGTAAATCATTGGGACCAATAATAATTCCCTTCCTTGATAATTCTGCCTTAATTCTTCCATAAATGAGAGAAGCATTATCATCAAATGGCAATGAAATAAACAACTTGAGAAAATCTTGCTGTTTAGTCAAAGTTTTCTCAAGATTATTGCTTTTCATCGCGCCATAAAATAACTCACCTTTAACTACAGAACAAACCGCAATATCCGCAACATTAGTTGAACGTAAACGCTGCCGAATTGTTAAAGATTTACCATTAAGATAACGAGCGCAAACATTAGTATCTAATAAATAAATCATGCAGCTTCTTCTCTTTGTTCAAAATTATCCTCATCATCAAGAAGAATCGGATCATCTTCACAACTACCATAAGTCTGTTCAAAAAAACCAGGAGGCCAGCCTAATTCCTCCGGTGATTTTTGTGCTGTATCCTGTTTTTGTGATAACAAATTTAAAGACTCAATAAAATTTAAAACCTGCTCTTGTTGTTGAGGTGTTAAATTCTGTACTTTCTCTAAAATGGCTTGTGTCATAGTCATTTACTTTACTCCCTTAACTGAATAAAACACATTTTTCTAATTATACCTTATTCATTAACCCCCACACCCACCCAGCAATGAATTTTTTAATTTTAATTTTAATTATTCTCCATCCTGTAAATCCTTAAATCCTGGACATCCTGATTCAGACAAAATAATTACAAATTATCTAACAACCCCACCGAAGCACTAACAGCCTCGGCTGCTTCTTCCCCTTCCAGCAATATCATTAAAGCAGCCATTTCCTTAGTCGCAATTCGCAACTTTTCCATAATCTCTGCTGCAATTATCTCCGGTTCAGGTAAATTTGTCGTCTGCCAAATTAAATGGCCACTTGACAAATTAATGTCCACAAAAATATTAACCCCTAAACCCTTGCTATATAAGGGTTCTGTTATTTTAGTCTATATTAAGCCTCTTCAACATCAATTAACAAAATAACTGTCCGAATTTAAAAGTTTGACAAATTAGGTGTCCTATATTGAAAATCTCTATTTTTCCAACCTTGACTTTACTTGACAAATTAATTGTCCTCCGACAGAGTATAATTCAACTATGTTTTTAATAAACATATATACTAGAAACACAAAATGATAAACCCAATGACGATGAAGTAGAAGATAGCGAGATTATCACCGAACTATCCGCAGGTGATAAAGAACTATTGGAACTAATCCAGAAATTACTCGAACCATGCGATCGCATTACCTATGGAGAAAGACAAAGGGAGGTAGCAGCAAAACTGGGTAAATCAGTCCGAACAGTCCGCAGACTGGTTAAAAAATGGGAACCTCACTTATTCCTAGCTTCATTGTCGCCCCGTCAGGTTGTGAAACAATCCCTCAAAGTAGAATATTTTATGGAAATTGCAGGAATTTTTTCAGACAATTCCTTTATAACTTCAGGATTAGTTGCTTGTAAATCTCGTATAAATTCAGGTCTTTCATGTATTTTAAATTCTATTTCTTTTAATGAAAAAAGATTTAGATTAATATTGGCAATCAGGCTTTCTACAAAAAAATTAGGATGCTTAATTGTTCCAATATCCTTAGATAATTCTACATTAATGGCTTTTGATTTACCATTTTTTCCAGCAATTAAATTAAATTGAACATAAATACCTTTTCCATGTAATTTTTTATCTTTTCTTAAATAATCTAAGAACTTTTGATCAATAATATTTTCCTCATCAAAACTATAACCTTGCTGATACTTCTCATACTTGGACATTTTTGAGAAACAGTCTATATCTTCAGGTCTGACAATAAAGCCATAATTTTTACTATGACTATCGAACCAATGAATAAAACTTGTATATATCTGTTTAGTTTCCATATAAATTAGTAGGTTTATTGTAATAGTAAGTACCTTATTAGTTTACCAAGAAGTGTATAAAATACAGATAATAAACAAGAAATTTTACTGAATCATACATTTGTACACAAAATATTAAGTTGATTAATTATGGCTATTTATTGTACCTATCACATTTTTAACTTAACCTCCAGCCGTTGATAAATAACATCTAACCACACGGGAATCACAGCCTTACCTTCATCTAGGGATGCGATAGCGAAGCGCGACCTAGGAATCGCTCTTTTCCTGTCAAATTCTACCAAAAAAAGCGAATCATCCTGTGATAACAACAACATAAACCGCTTACCCTGACCCGAAATAAACAACTCCGGTTCTTGTTCCTTCAGTGTTTTGTGAGTTTCACAGGCAATATCAAAACTTATCCCCGTAGACAGCCAATATACCAAAGCAGCCAGTTCCACCAGATTAGACCTGGAGTAATAAATACTGCGTCTTCCGTATCACCAATCACAGGCACAACAATGCCCTTCTCTCGCCAATACTGGATCTGGCGGAGAGTACAACCATTAATTTGAGCCGCTTCCTTACTTGTGAAAAATTTTTCTTGCATAAAAAACATTTTACAGAAAGCTGCTACAATACAAATATGTTAGTATTAGACAAATATGTTTATTAAGTATGAGCCAAATCACTATTCAGTGTCGTTTAGTAGCCAGTGAATCTACCCGTCAACAGCTATGGCAGTTGATGGTAGAGAAAAACACGCCACTGATTAACGAACTACTGAGTCAAATTGGTAAACACCCAGAATTTGAAACATGGCGACAAAAAGGTAAACACCCCACAGGTATAGTCAAAGAACTGTGTGAACCCTTGAAAACTGATCCGCGCTTCATGGGGCAACCTGCAAGGTTTTACACCAGTGCCACAGCATCAGTAAACTATATTTATAAATCCTGGTTTGCCTTAATGAAGCGGTTTCAGTCCCAACTAGACGGCAAACTGCGCTGGTTAGAAATGCTCAATAGTGATGCTGAATTAGTAGAAGCCAGTGGAGTCTCCTTGGATGTACTTCAGACTAAATCTGCCGAAATTTTGGCTCAATTTGCTCCCCAAAATCCTGCTGAAACTCAACCAGCAAAAGGTAAAAAGACTAAAAAAGGGAAAAAATCTCTAACTTCAGATAGCGAACGTAATTTATCAAAAAACCTATTCGACACTTACAGTAATACAGAAGATAATTTAACTCGTTGTGCCATTTTCCCTAATAGTGGATTTGACTACGACCCTAACACCGAGTTTCAACACCCCTCCCGGAGTGGGGCGGGTTGAAAGTACGCATGCCAAACAGATGCAGACACCATTGGGTTTCAACACCCCTCCCGGAGTGGGGCGGGTTGAAAACTGGCATAATATTTTTGCATTGTGTTTCAAAGCCTAATGAATTAAAATTGTGTTTTAAAATTAAGGTGGGTTGAAAGGAGTGCTGCGATTCCTACGGAGCGCTTCGCTATCGTACCCAGTATAGGGTGTGTATGGTAGCTTGATAATAAGTTTAAGGACAATTAATCTGTCAACACCAGCTTAAAGAAGAAAATAAGTCAAAGTGACAATTAATTTGGCAACGCGGACAATAGTTTGGCAAGACGGACACCCATTTGTCAACGCGGTCAAATAATCTGGCAAGTGACAGTACAAATGGAGAATAGGAGACTCGAACCCCTGGCCTCTGCGGTGCGATCGCAGCACTCTACCAACTGAGCTAATTCCCCAGGCATACTATATTTTAACACTCAGAAACAATAGATTGCACATTTTTTTCTAAAAAAACTTCCTGTACCCGCTGTAAATCTAAATCAATCAAATAATCAATCGTCCAATTAGCTTGACGTTGTAACATATGGAAAGGATAAGTATTCGCTACACCTACCACTTGCATTTGAGCGCGTTTGGCTGCTTGTATACCGACTGGAGTATCTTCAATCACTAAACACTCATGAGGTTGGAGGTTTAATTCTGGATATGCCTGATTTATCCGGTCAACTGCCAGCAAATAACCCTCTGGATTGGGTTTATTACTGCTGATATCATTCCCCGACACAATCACTGGAAAGTATTCCGCTAATTTAGCAGATGTCAACACCATTTCTATCTCTAGGGATAAAGCATCACTAACTAACCCCAATTTGAGATCACGGGAACGAATTTGAAAAATCACATCATCAATTCCCGAATACAAAGGCAATTTTTCCAGCTTCTCCAATTCCAGCACATAAGCTTGAGCTTTGCGGGTGAGCAACTGAGTCATATAAGCTTCTGTCACTACCCTACCACGACTTTTCAGCAGAGTTTGTAAATAAGCTCTCGCACTTATCCCTAAAAAACCTTGACGTTCCTGCACCCGTTGAAGTTGGAGATTTTCCTGTAGAAGAATCTCATCTATCAATTGGATATGGATTAGTCCATCTTTAATAATGACACCATTAAAATTAAATAAAACTGCCTTTAAACTCATAGTACAAACAAAGGAACAATCCTCAAGATGATAATTATTGTTTATTTTGGCATCTAGGGAAAGATGACCAGAGTAAATTACCAGAATACATTCAAGATTAACCTATTTTTGCAGATATAGCTTGACAGAATCATAATTCATGTAGTATATCTGTAGTATACGAGAATTGAGGTTAAAAATTTCATGCAGAAAATATATCTGTAAAAGTTGGGTTTCCCTACCCATAAGAAGTTTAGATTAAAATCACAAATCCCCAATTAAAATTATGCCCTACGAACAATTAGGAATTACCACACCACATCCCGTTTTATCTTGGGCAAATCATCCATTAGGCTCAGATGAAACTAAAATGGCTAAGAATGTAGCTTCATTACCATTTGTATTTAAGCACGTTGCTTTAATGCCCGATGTTCATTTAGGAAAAGGGGCGTTAGTTGGTTCAGTTATTGCTACTAAAGATGCCATTATTCCTGCGGCTGTGGGGGTAGATATTGGTTGCTTTATTGGAGAAACTTTAGTTCCTTTAACAGATGGTAAATCATATCCAATCAAAGAATTAGCAGATGATAACCGAGAATTTATTGTTTATGCTTGTACATCAACTGGAAAAATCATTGCTGCTCAAGCGACCGCTAAATTAACCAGAAAAAATGCTCCTCTTATCAAAGTAATTTTAGATAATGATGAAGAGATTATCTGTACTCCAGATCACCAATTTATGCTTCGAGATGGCAGTTACCAAGAAGCACAATTAATGCAATCAGGTACTTCTTTAATGCCTTTTTACTCGAAGGTTGATAAAGATGGTTATACACTCATATCTCAACCATATTCTGGAAGATGGCAAAAAGCACATTGGATGGTTGCTCGTTCTGGTTTATTAGGTAAAATTCCCAAATTTGAGGGGCAAACAACAGTTATTCATCATTGCAATTTCCATGAATCAGATAATCGTCCAGAATATACATATAATCACAAAGTTGTAGATGTAATTCCTCTAAATTACACGGAAAATGTGTATTGTTTGACAGTACCAGAACATCATAACTTCGCTCTCAAAGCAGGGGTATTTGTTCACAATTGCGGTATGAGTGCGATTAAAACACCATTTACAGGTGAACAATTAGAAGGCAAATTAAAGAAAATTCGCCTGGATATTGAAGCCGCAATTCCCACCGGATTTAATGAAAACAAAGATGTTGAAAAAACTGTAACTAACTGGCAACGGTGGCGCGATTTTTCAGATTTACATCGAGGAGTGCAAGATTTAGAAAGTAAAGCGATGAAACAAATGGGTTCTCTTGGTGGGGGTGAAAGATTGCCCCATCTTACAGTAATGTAGGATTAAAAACTCGTCCAAATCGGTGAAGGCTGCGATCGCCAATACCGAGGGAAGCGGTAAAACGCCCCGTAGAGAGTAGAGGGACTTGGGCATCCTAATATATATTAGGATGAAGGTGTACTCCGAACTATACCGAACTTGAAGGTATAGAATCAAGCAGAAATGACTTGATCGATTGCTACTTTTATTAACCAGCAATCAGTAACAAATTGAACCACTTTATCGAGATTTGTCTCGATACAGAGAACCAAGTTTGGCTAATGTTGCATTCCGGTTCTCGCAACATTGGTAATAAACTCGCACAATGCCATATTAATACAGCTAAAGAATTAGCAAAAATGGCAGGTAATAAATTAGCAGATCCTGATTTAGCTCACTTTGTTTTGGGGACACCCGAATTTAAAGCCTATTGGCAAGATCTACAATGGGCGCAAAATTACGCCCTTTCTAACCGTGATGTAATGATGTCCCGATTTAAAAAAATCGTGGAAAAACATATTAATGGAGGGAAAGTTACCAAACCTTTATTAGAGGTAAATTGTCATCACAATTACGCCGAAAAAGAAGTACATTTTGGCGAAGATGTGTATGTCACTCGCAAAGGTGCAGTTCGCGCTCAAACTGAAGATTATGGGATTATTCCTGGTTCAATGGGAGCAAAATCTTTCATTGTTAAAGGTAAAGGAAATGCTCATAGTTTTTGCAGTTGTTCTCATGGCGCAGGGCGGTTAATGTCAAGAAGTAAAGCTAAAAATGTCTATACTCTTGATGATTTAATCGAGCAAACTGAAGGTGTAGAATGTCGGAAAGATCCGGGAGTTTTAGATGAAATTCCCGGTGCTTATAAACCCATTGAACAAGTAATGGCAAATCAAGCAGATTTGGTGGAAATAGTTGCAACTCTTAAACAAGTTCTGTGCGTTAAAGGTTAAAGTAGGGTGAGAGGTAGAAGCAAAAATAATTATTTTTCTCTACACCCTACACTTTTCTTAAAAGATGTCTATTATTGCTCAGTTCTAACACTTAAATATCTACCTGTACGAATAGTATTGATCAGAGTTTGGATGTAACTGTCTTCTGCACCCAATGTTTTTAGGAGAACTCCACAAAAAAGATTATCCAATCTTGTGGGATGGGCATCTGGTTCCCTCCTTATATTATTAGCAGGCAAGATGCCTGCACCACAAGAGAATTTAGGATATTTTTTTATTTGGAAGTCTCTTATTCCAGTGGGAGTTATCTATATACCTCAATTACTAAGGTTTTCAGCTATTTTAATTAATGCCAGGAACGAGACTTGAACTCGTGACACGAGGATTTTCAGTCCTCTGTGTTAATGACTGGAATGACTGATACTTAAGGATAGTCATTCATAGTCATTCATCTTCATAGTCAAATCATAGTCAATTTTTTGGTGGTTCTAGTTCCATAGGTAATTCTGGTGGTAAAGGAAGAGTAGCACCATCATAGAAAACAGCAGCTTTACCTTCACGTCTAGTCGCATTAACAGCTTGTCTGGCTTCTTCCCACGATGGGAACGAAAGAAACTCCCATTCACCAGTATTATCATTAGCAACGGCTATTGTGGTTTCCTCTTGTTTCCAATCGTTATCTGACATATATTACATCGTGGCAAGTAGCAAATTAAGTATAGATCATAGTTATCTGAAAACCTATCCAACAAATTTATCAAGCTTTAGCAGACAACCATATCATATAACTACTCACGTCATATTGACTTGTAACAGCTATGTTTTGAGTTTCAGCTACAAAATTGCCACACAATGTCATATCTGCTGTTGTAAAGGCATATAGAAAGAGTTATTTGTAATTGCGTTTAATTAAGTCAAGACAAAACTTGGTTATATAGCAACAGTAGCATTGAGATAGAATACCAAATATTTATTAATCTCATCATTGGTAATAGAAACTATATAAAACATAAATAGTTCAAATGCTTTGTAATGGCTTATTTTGCATTAGTTAATGGATACGATGTATTTGAAATGTAATAAATAACAATTGGAAGTATTTTATGCCGATACCATTCATCCTCGGTGCTATAGCTTTGGGAACTGCTGCTTATGGAGTAGTTAAAGGTAAAGAAGGCGTTGACAACATGAAAGACGCAAATGAAATTGGTCAACGCGCTAAGAAACGGCATGAACAAGTTGTAAGTCAGTTGCAATCAGACTGGGAAACTACTAATAAGTTAGCAGAAGAATATGGTCAAAAACAGTTAAATGTCAAGATTGATATAATTGGGCGTTTTGTAGCTTTTATTGAGCAAATCGGACAACGCGCAAAACAAGATATGGAGTTTTTAGAAGGTCTGGAAGGACTATCTGTTCAGCAAATTCAGGAATACAAAGCAGATGTGATGGAAGCTGAACACTTTTTTAAAGGTGGAATTAAAGCAGTTGTAGCAGGTGCAGCAGCCGGTCAAGCGGCAACAGGTTTTGCAACATCTGTGGGAGTTGCTGGTACGGGTGCAGCTATCTCAGGATTAAGTGGAGCAGCAGCTTGGAATGCAACTTTAGCTTGGTTAGGTGGTGGTTCACTAGCTGCTGGTGGTGGTGGTATGGCACTTGGTACTGTGGTTTTAGGTGGTATTACAGTTGCACCTGCCTTAGCTGTTGGAGGTTTTGTAATTGCTGGCAAAGGTGAAGAAGCTTTGACAGAGGCAAGAAAATACGACGCTAAAGTTAATGTTGAAATCGCCAAGCTGGAAACAGCTAGAGATTTTCTGCAACAAGTAAGACGCAGAATTGATGAATTAAGAAACTTGGTAGAAAATTTGAACAAATGTGCTTTTCATAGTCTTAATCAGTTAGAATCTCAACCTTTTGACCGCGAACGTGATGCTGCTAAGTTTCAACAAGTAGCACTTTTAATCAAAGCACTTGCTGAAATTATGAAAACTCCTATTTTAGATAGCGAAGGAAAACTTAATTTTGCTACCTCTACTATCCAAGCTAAGTATCGTACATTGGGAGATAGTTAATTATGACAATGAAAAAAGTGGTTACAGCCACATTCAATGAAGTAATAAATCCAAATGAATGTCTACAACAATTAGTTTCAGCATACACAAATTACCTGAAAGTAGCTGAACAAGAACAAACAAAGCGACGTGAAATTGATGCTTGGGAAAAAACAACAGTAGCCAAAATCAATACTTTACGAGAGGTTTTAATTGGGTATCTTGATCAATCTTTTGATGAACGTGCAGAAAACTTTCGTTCATTGTTTGCAGTCGTGGATAATGCAATGACATCAGGTAATAACGAACAACTAGCTTTGACCTTAAATTCAATCACAGAAATTGCTAATTCTAGTCCTTTTAAAGAACTGGCAAATTTAGCAGATGTTTGTGCTGCACTCGATGATCCAGATCATGAATGGACATTTTGATTGCCTTACATCACAATAATATCTATATTATTAACCTCTTTATGTTATTTATTAAAGAGGTTTATCTTCTAGTTAAAATATTAGCAATATTTTAACTAGAAGATAAAACTAATATTTCTATTATCTGAGTACACCCATATAACTTTTGAACGTGGTAAATGTATCATCAGTACCGCATTGTATTAACTACAGTTAGAGAAATACGTTATTGGCATAAGTTAAACAAGATATTTTATGTATCATCCATCGTTACAATTTGTGATAATTTAGTAATCATGCAACCTCAAAAGATTGTCCTACTGCAATTAAGTCTTGCGTTTCTTGTTTTTCTAATTTAAGTTTAATAGTTTCAAATTTTCTGATGGTATCTACATGATAAAAACGTTCTCCACAATTTTCGCAAACTAAAGCATTAACTTGTAATGTTGCAGTGTTACCACCACCTTTGATAATTTCTGTGACTTTAGTTTCTAATAAGTTGCCATTACAAACAACACATTTATCAATGAGAATCATAATTATTACCTCTTATATATTGTATGGTACCAGTTAAGTAGGTGGACGTAAAATAACCAAAATGTGTAACGATATGTAAATTTACCTCAATGCGTTATTGTGGTTGAGTTTTAGCCATTTCACAAAACGAAATATATTTTGATTTTCCTCCGCCCACCTACTTACCATGATCTAAACTGTTACTAAATAAGACTAAAACAGCCATATCTAGGTTAGGAATGAGGATTAAATAAAGTGCAACTCTTGATGGATGTAATCTAACGTTGGCTTAGATTGTCGTTATGAAAAATTGTAAGTTAATAAATCCACGTTCCTTAGTAATTTAGTACGATTTAGATTCTCAGTCTTTTTTTCTAATGCGCCCATTAATCCATTTATTTGGATCAGGACAATAGACAGTAATTAGCACGGCTAACCCTGTATCTTTATTATATGCCCACACACTATGAATAGGATCACCTTTCTGATTGAGTCCATAAATCAAGCAACTAGGATAGGGGGTATCATTTGGATAATCTTCGATTATCTGTCCTTGAGTGGCAGAAAAATTAATTTCATCGATGAATAAGTGATCATTCTCTGCTTCTTCTTTTGCATGACGAGTCACCCAAACCTGATTTAAGTTAATCGCTGCAATAATATCTTCTTCTGTATTTTTATCTGGTTTACTACATACCACAGTAGAGACTATTTCATTCTCTCTGTTTTGTAGATGTTGATTAGCATCTAACTTTTGTGGCAGTATTAGATTATGTTCCTCCTGTGTTAATTCGGTTGTTTCTATGTCTTGATTATCGGAAAAAGCTTTATTATAATTGTTGTTCATAGTTAAATTGTTATTTTTACTCAATTTGTTTTGTTTCGTATATTTGAAATGATTTGGAGATGCCATCACTTAATCAAGTAATGGTATTTCTTTATCTTGCTTCTCAATACACTCCATCACTAACTGTCTGAGTAAAGCTGAAGTTGTACTTCTATTTTGCCTAACTACATCTGATAAAAAATCATAGTCATTAAGGGTTAATCTGGTTTGTACAACACGAGTTAGAGAGTTTTCTTTGATAGTTGTCATTGTTATCCTTATAGTTGGTTTATCCGACGTGACCTAGCTATCTTTTCTAAAGAGATAGTCAACTCTTTCTAAGAGTAACCGGGCTTTTATTTCAAAGCGCATGGTTAGGTACTATTCAATTTTCATGGTTCAGTTCTGGTTTTTGTAAACCATACATTTAGTATACATAAAGTTTTGTAAAATGACAAGTACAATAAAAGATTTTTTTGTTTAATTGCCTGAATATTATTTATTTGTATAGCTGAGTTATAATGCCAATTCTCAGACTATTTTAACCATCGTAATAATAACGTTAGTTATTTGAGCATTATTAAGTTAATTTCGTATTTAGCGGCTTTTATTTTGCAGTCTAAAGTCATTTAATTAATAACTGAGTTAGATGTACATCTGCTAACTGCATTTAGTTGTAATGACGTTATTCTAAAGTGAGTTATTGTGTGCATAGTAAATGGTGCAAAATAAAAGGATAGTAGAACTGTGTTCATTACTATCCCCTTTTTTCTTACTGTATTTATTTGAAGTGATGTTATTTGCATTTTGATAATGCAGTTAAAACTCAGGTACTTGAACCTGTCTTATTGTACCCGCGTAATGTTTCATAATTATTTCAGGTGAATTACCTACCCATTTAGCAACCTGTACAACACTCACACCAGTTTCTAAGCAATTTGTGATAAACGTATGCCGTGTATGGTATTGGGGACGGTAAGGAACATTTAACTCAGATAACACAGTTTTCCAGGCTCGATTAAGGAAGTTATGAGCATCAATTAAACCGCCTTTGGGAGCTTTAAAGACTGGTGTATCTGCATTAGGATTACTTGGTTTAATAGAAAGTAACAACTCTTTGAGTGATTGATTAATAGGGAATTTACGGCTCTTATGAGTTTTGGTATCTTTACGATTACCTTCTACAACCGCTTCACTAAAAGTAATTAACGTTAGATGACTGTTGATATGACCCCAAGTTAACCCTATAGCTTCAGAAGTCCTACAACCCGTCATAAACAGAAATCTAACATAATTTGTGTAGTGATTGTAGTACATATTCCTCTCAAAAGCTGCAATAATCTGTTCTTGCTCACCTTTATTAAATGGGTTAATTGTTTCATCTTCATCTTTCACAGCTACTCTTACCTTCTGTGACATCCCCACAAATGGGTTATTACTAATCAACTCAGAATCTATTGCCCAATCACAGCAAGCTTTTAATTGAGTTAAGACACGCTTTGTCGCATTAGCTGTTAATTTATCTAGCAAGAAATCTCTGATTATTACCGCTTCTGAAAGCTTATGTGTTGGTAAACTGGCAATATGGTTTCTAGTCTTCTTAAAATCCTTATTGATCGTGGTGATACTCAAAGTCTTAGACTTATAAGTTGTGTATTTATCCCATAATTCAATCAATGTCGGTTGTTGTTGAATGTCTGTTGTTGCAACAAGGGTTAAATGAATTTGAGGTTTATATTTAGCTAATGTCGGGTCAAAGTGTTCAAATGCAATATCTGATTCTATCTGTTTCGCTTTAGCCTCAGCAAGCTTGCGATTTTCTGATGTATCTGCCATTCCCAAAGTGAGGTATTTTTGTTTCCCCCCATATAGGTGACGTGGTAAACGCAGTCTGAGTCTGTCTTGGAACGTTTCGACACCGACTGAACCTTTAGATGCTTTCTGTTCCATCTTCATTACCATATCTTTCCATCCTTTTGACTATGATTTATCCTCTGCTCTATACTATCATAGTCAATTCATAGTCAAAGTCAAGCCCAAAAATGCAAAAAATCCCACTAGAAATTTACTCAACTCCAGTAGGATTTATCTAATTACCTCTGTTTACAAGGTTTTCAGCTATTTCAATTAATGCCAGGAACGAGACTTGAACTCGTGACACGAGGATTTTCAGTCCTCTGCTCTACCAACTGAGCTATCCCGGCGGGCTTCTTTTACCACTGTTATTAAAGTTAGCATAAGAAAAAAGATTAGTCAAGGGGTTATGGAAAATAATTTTTAGCTAACCTTCATTGTCAACTTCACCCAACTAAACACAGCCACAAATACCAGAAACTGTACAAAAACAATACTCGGACCAGAAGCCAGGTTAAACAACCCAGAAACCATCATTCCCAAGATACTACTACTACAACCAACAAGCACTGATAGAAGCAGAAAGCGGCTGAAATGGTGACTCATGAGTTTGGCTGTAGCAGCCGGAATCACCAAAAACGCATTTACTAATAAAACACCAACAGCTTTAATCGCTACAGCAACCGCGAGGGATAGAAAAACTACGAACCCATAGCGATATAATTGCACAGGGATACCTTGCACTTGAGCAACATTAGAATTAAGAGTTAATAATATCTGCTGTGGCAGTGTTGATAATAAAAAAACGCTACTACCCACAAGCACCAACAGCGTCAAAATTAAATCTGTGTTATCTATGGCTAAAATATCGCCAAATAGCACCCCCATTAAGTTACCTCGATATCCTTTAATAAAACTGGTGAGAATTACACCGATTGCTAACGCCCCTGATAGGACTATACTAAGAACGCTGTCACTAGCTAAATCAGTTTGATCAATTAGGTAAAGAACAACAACCCCAAAGATTAAAGTAAAAGGCAGTAACATCCAAGTAGGATTAGTGTTGAGTAACACGCCTAACGCCACACCTACCAGGGCTGCATGACCAACCGCATGACTAAAAAAAGATAATTGACGTAAAGTGACAAAACTGCCTAATAAACCACCCAATATACCCATTAATACAGCACCCAGAATGGCACGCTGCATAAAAGGAAATTGTAGTAAATTCAGCAAATCATGATAATTAATGGTCATATTTTAGGAGGAGTCAGGAGTCACCGAGTCAGGAAGAAGAAGAAAGAAAAAGTAAAAATTCCCTGATACTTAATTTATTTCATCTCATCCATTTTTGATTCTAAATTCTAAATTCTAAATTTTTAATGATGATGTTCATAGCGACTAAAACCAGGTCCATAAGTAGCCAAAAGATTTTGCGGGGAAAGAGCTATTTCCGGTTTACCAGAACAAACAAGAGTTTGATTCAGACAGATGACGCGATCACAATGACGGCTTACCATATCAATATCATGGGAAACTTGCAACACTGTCCAATTCTCTTCTCGTTTTAATTCATTTAATAAAGCATAAAAATCTGTTGTCCCTTGGACATCTACCCCAGCAAAAGCTTCATCCAATACTAACAATTTTCGTGGTGTTACTAAACAATAAGCTAATAATACCCGTTTGAGTTGACCACCGCTCAGAGTCCCAATAGCTTGGTTTCGCAAGCGATAAGCATCAGTCCGGTGTAAAGCTGCGGTAACTGCTGCTGATGTTTCTCGCTTTTGTTGCCAAAAATTTGA
This sequence comes from Dolichospermum sp. OTE_75_concoct_329_sub, assembly GCA_031376645.1. Taxonomy (GTDB): domain Bacteria; phylum Cyanobacteriota; class Cyanobacteriia; order Cyanobacteriales; family Nostocaceae; genus Dolichospermum. The sequence goes on from JANMEE010000011.1 coordinate 31,374, forward strand.
TAAAGATGATAAAAATGAATGTTTCTTATTACCTATTCCTAAAGCGACTAATTCACTTACCGAAATCGGAAAACTCCGATCAAAAATAAAGTTTTGTGGCATATAACCCAACTGGTTACGCAACCTTCCTAATTTGGAAATTGGCCGACCAAAAACTGCAATTGTTCCCGCACTTCGGGGAATTAAATCTAAAATAGCTTTAATTAAGGTACTTTTCCCAGCCCCATTTGGACCGACTATGGCTGTATCTGTTCCTGGTAATAATTCAAAGGAAACATCTCGCACAGCTAGATAGGTGTTTTGGTAGACTGTTAACCCGGAAACTTTTAATACTGGTAATGTAATTTCTGCTTGTTCGTCATTCATGGAAGTTAAGATTTGAATTATATTTCTTAATTTTGAATTACTTACACCCAGTGGCTAAAGTCTCTAAATTATTTTTCATTGCCTTAAAATAATACTGTGGATTGGTATCACCAGTTTCTAAAGAATCCAAAGTCCGCACAGTTAACCCCAAATCTTGAGAAATACTTGTCAATAACTTATTGTCTAACCCCGGTTCGCTAAATAAGGCTTTAACTTGATATTTTTTGACTGTATTTATCACTTTTTGCACATCTGTTGGAGAAAGTTGCTTTTCAGGAATTTCTACCACAGCTACTTGTTTGAGTTGATAACGTTTGGCAAGATAGGGAAAAGCATCATGAAAGGTGATAAAGGTGCAGTTGGGTGTTTGTTTAAGAATTTGTTCAAATTCCTTATTTAAATTATCTAATTCTTGAATATATGCCGCTGCATTAGCTTGATAATTGACTTTATTTTTGGGATCTGCGGTAATTAAACCATCTCGAATATTAATGATTTGCTGTTTTACTAAAACTGGATCTAACCAAACATGGGGATTACCAGATGAGTGATTATGATCATGTTCTCCAGTTGCTGTTTTATCTATGGGGGAAATTTTATTAATAGCTGAAATACCTCTACTTGCATCAATTTCTACTAATTGAGAATTATCCGCATTTTTAATTGTATCTGCCAGAAATTCCTCCAACCCTAGACCATTTTTTACTAATATACTGGCTGTAGCGATCGCTTTCACATTAGTCGGTGTCCCTTGATATTCGTGTATTTCCGTACCAGGTTTGATTAGAATCTCCACATCTGCTATATCTCCAGTTACCGCTTTAGTAAACAAATAAACTGGTAAAAATGTTGTAACTACTTTGGTTTTTGAGGATTTTTGTGCTGGTGTTTTTTCCGTTTTTACAGCCTCACTACTGTTAGTATTATTACATCCATAAACTGCTGATAACATTACTAACGCTATTAAAGCTAAGAAATTTCTTTTTTTTCTCTTTGTTTTAATTTCCTTGGGACTCTTCACGGTTTGTGTTTGACTATAAAACTTAACTGTGATTATATTATCATAATGAGATTCATTCTCATACAAGTTATCAAAAAATACTACTGTATCTAAAGTTACAGAATGTTTTAGGCTTTAGAGTAATACTGCTGTATATTTAAATATTACCCAGTCATAACGATCTCTTAATATTTGATTTTTGAAATACACGTAGGGTGGGCAATGCCCACCAAAACCCTTATCCGGTGGGCAATGCCCACCCTACACTACTTAAAATTTTGCAAATATCATTTATGATTCCTATATGACTGCTAAGATATTGAGAATAATTCTTGATAGCTATACTAAATTAAGTATAGCATGAGCAACTTTAAACACGAGTGTGAGGAAAAATGCAAAAATTGCGAACATATCTAATTGCCAGTTCAACTGTTATCAGCGCCATACTATCTATAAATTCTGGTGCATGGGCAGAAACAGTACTAGCAAATAATTCAGAACAACAAGTTAATAATAATAGTCAAGAACAGATAGTATCTCAAGTTACCTCCGTATCTCAGTTATCCGATGTCCAACCTAATGATTGGGCATTTCAATCTTTACAATCACTAGTAGAACGCTATGGATGTATTGCAGGTTATCCTAATGGTACTTATCGGGGTAATCGGGCGCTGTCACGATATGAGTTTGCAGCCGGGTTAAATGCCTGTTTAGATCGCGTTAACGAACTAATTGCTACTGCTACCGCTGATCTAACGACCAAGCAAGATTTAGCCACAATTCAAAAATTGCAAGAGGAATTTTCCGCAGAATTAACAACCTTACGGGGGCGTGTAGATACAGTAGAAGCCAAAACTGCTGAGTTAGAAGCTCATCAATTTTCTACCACCACTAAGCTGCAAGGACAAGTTGTGGCAGTGGTCAGTGATGTATTATCAAACAAAAAAGTTAATGGTGAGGATATTCCTGGTAAAAATACGACTTTAGGCTCAAGGGCGCGGATTGAGTTGGTCAGCAGTTTTACCGGAAAAGATACACTTTTTACCAGAATCCAGGCTAATAATATTAACAGCCCCGGCATTAACACCACAGAAGGCAACTTGTTTTTTGCTGGTACTACTGGTAATACCACCGCTGCTATTGATGCCTTGTTCTATGCTTTTCCTCTTGGTAAAGATACTCAGATAAAACTAATTGCTAATGCGGGTGCAGCAGACGACGTTACCAGTACAGTTAACCTATTTGATGGTGATGGCGCGTTTGGCGCTGTGTCTACTTTTGGCACAAGAAACCCAATTTATGGACAATTAGGTGATAAGGGTATAGCTGTTAACCATCAGTTTGGTGATAAATTAGCACTCAGTTTAGGCTATTTGAGTGGCACGGCTAATAACCCAACTCCTGGTAATGGTTTGTTTGATGGGAGTTACGGGGCTTTAGCGCAATTAACTGTCAAGCCAAGCGATCGCATTTCTCTGGGTCTAACTTATATCAATTCCTATAAACAACCACTGCTTACTGGTAGTAATAACGCCACATCTACCTTTGATAGTCAAGCTTTTTCTAGTAATTCTTACGGTGTTCAAGCATCTTTAGGTCTTAGTAAGAAATTTGTGCTAGGTGGTTGGGCTGGCTATACCAATAGTAAAGTTTTGACAGGTACAAAGGGAGACGTAGATACTTTTAACTATGCTGTTACTCTTGGTTTCCCAGATTTGGGTAAAAAAGGGAATTTAGCTGGTGTGATAGTTGGTATGGAACCAAAAGTTACAAGTTCCAGTATTGCGGGACTCAAAGACCCAAATACCTCCTATCACATTGAGGGATTTTATCAATATAAACTCAGCGACAATATCACCCTGACTCCTGCTGTGATTTGGCTAACAGCCCCAGATCACAATGACACGAATGATAATGTAGTGATTGGTGCTTTAAGAACTACTTTCAGTTTCTAACCCTAGCAATCAAATAAATCACACAAATCATAGTTCAGATGTTTCTGTTCCCTTTGGGGAAAAATGTCTGAACTGTGATTTTTATGATGAGTGTGATTAACGTGATTTTGAAAATTACAACAAAAAGACCAACCCCTCCCACAGGGTTGGCCTATAAAAAAACGTTGTTCGAGTTATCTTCTCAGTAGAGTCAAAACCAAATTGCGCGTTCCCAAAATTCAACGGGCAACTTTTCTTAACAAGATTGTAGCAGTCAGTACAGTTTTTTCATGAAAATATCTCAAAAAATATCTGCCCTTGGGTGAGTAGGTTTTCTAATCCAGGGAAGATGATCGACTAAGAACTGACTAATGGCTAATGATTGGGCGCAGGCCCTGCGCCCCTACGTGTGGTTTTCCCCAAATAATTGTTTCTTGTTTATAAATTACAAGTCCTGGTTTCGTTCCTTTGGGTTTGTAGACGTGCTTGAGTTGGGTGTAAACTACTGGTACTTGGTCACTTTGACGAGCGCGACTGAAATAAGCAGCTAAATTAGCAGTAAATTGTAAATCAGTTTCTTCGGCAACTGTACCGGGTTCTAGACGCAATAGGACATGACTTCCCGGAATTTCTTGGGCGTGAAACCACAAATCATAGTCTCCAGCAACGCGGAATGTTAATTGATCATTTTGGATATTGTTGCGACCAATGAGGACTTCAAAGCCACTGGGACTGCGATAACGATGAAAATTAGTGCTGGGTGTGTCACTACTACGGCTACGATATCCAGGATCTTCTAGATATTTTTGCCCAATGAGTTCATCCCGAATTTCTTCTAGGGCCTGTAGATCTTCTGGATTTTGGTATTTGTCTATTTGGGAAATTGTGGCTTCTACTTGTTCGAGATAGTCAATTTCTGCTTGGACTGCAAATAGTAGGGGTTCAACAGCTCCACGGGCGCGTTTCAGCTTTTGATGCTGTTTGTAAAGCTTTTGGGCATTTTGGACGGCGTTTTTATCTGGCAAAAGAGCGATCGCAATTGGCTGCTCAGTTTCAAAATCTGGTAAACTAATTTCCTGCATTCCTGGTTTCCAGTGTTGCAGGTTAGCCATTAATAAATCAGCTTTTTGACGATATTCCTCAGCTTGATCGGATTGTTGCAGGCGATCGCTAAAAGTTTTTCTTTTGACGCGTAACTTAGTTAAGATATTTAACAATTTCTGACTTAACTGATGACGCAGTTGCACAAATACCTGTTCATTCAGTTGGTCAGTATAGTAACGATAAATCAGTTCTTGGATATTCTTTGTGGGTGCAATTCCACCCCAACCCATGACTGTATATCCATTTTCTGTCCAAGCTGGTTGGAATTTACCTAAATCTAAAGCTTGTAACCATTCTTGCCAGCGTTGAAATAAACTTTGCCAATCCTGGGGAGTAAGTGCATCTGTGTTGGTATCTGATGCAATATTGGCCGCGAAAAGCATGGTATCTAGTAAAGCCGAACTTAAACCACTATAACTTTTGAGTAATTGGCGTTTAATACCTCCTGGAATTAAACTCACCCGTTCTTGCCAACGTTCAAGAGATTCGTTTAAATTGGGGACTTTACCCGTGAGTTTAGGTGGTGTTTCATAATTCTGTCCAGTTTGAATGGGACGAACGCTAGATTGTTGCTGACTAACTTGATGGGCAGCGGTGATAATTTCATTACTAGCATCAGTTAAAATCACATTACTATATTTGCCCATTACTTCCGCATAAACGTGATAAAGAGCATCCTCTCCGGGACGACGGGCAAATTGTAAATCAATAACCCGTTCCCAAGGGGAAATAGCCTCAATTCCCACTAAAGCCAATCCACCTAATTGATGTCTTAACTGTTGACTAAAAGTAAAAGTATCGGGGGCGCGTGGTGGTGGTTCACTAATACAAATATGTGCGGCTTGTGGATGCCAGGAAATATCCAGCCAAACCCGTTGATTTAAGGTTCGTAAGGCAATAGCAATGGTAAAGCGATTGCGTTGATATACTTGTTCTATGCGTGCAGGTAACCAATTTGCACGGATTTCGCCACAAGCAGCGGTTAAAGCGGTAAAGTCCAGGGGTTGCAAAACAATTACCCCTTTTTAGCGATAAAATTACTTTTTTCTTGAGTATTTTCCTGGTTCATTAAATAAAGATTCTTTGGTTTACGTAAAATTCAGATCCCCGACTTCTTTGAGAAGTCGGGGATCTATTTTCATGATGTTGATTTATTAAATCATCCTTGCCATGGTGAAGGGATAGGTGTAGTAGAAATCACCTTTTCGGCCATTAATCTTACAGCACTTCTTCCACAACTAGGGCATTCTACCTCTAAATACTGTGAAGATGATACATCTACCTCACATAATATCCCTTGTTTGCAGTGCCAACACTCACAAATCACCCTGCATACTGGTTCATTGCAGTCAAGGATCTTGACGTGCTGAAAATTTTGGGATTCGCTTTCCTGCTTCCTGGGTTTCGGGAATTTTTTGATTTCTTGAACTTCCATCATTTCACCGTCTAACTGCAAGTATGTATAGAGCTTACTTGATGCTTTCCTATCTTACAACTATGCACTAATAATCTCGAGATTGGGGATTAGAGACTTCCAATTAAAAAAATAGCCTAAAATTTCTTGTGGTGCGGGCATAAAAAGCCCGTTAATAATACAAGGATGGGCATCTTGCCCATCCCACAAGATTGGATGATCCTTTTTGTGTAGTTCTCTGAGGATTTGCTGTAGTCAATTAGTAAGTTACAACTTATCCTAAAAATATAAGATAGCATCTATCGAAAAACTCAATTCCGGGCTAAACTAATCAGTTAGCAGTGTTGTTGACATTCAATTTTTGAGACGTTATGGACAAAAGTCCAACAGATGGCAGTATTATCCTCCTCTAAGCTGGTGAGGCAGTCTCCTAGCGCGGGGGAGACTTTAGGAGATTTTTATGATGCTTACACAGGAAATTCGCAATTCCTTAGATATTGCCGACTTAAATCAGCTCAAATGTGATTTAAACTGTCTACAGCCTGTAGATGTGGGTGAATATATCACCCAATTACCAGAAAAACAACGAGCGATCGCTTTCCGACTACTTAACAAGGATCAAGCCATAGATGTATTTGAATATTTACCCACAGAAGTACAGGAAGACCTCATAAATTCCCTCCATGATTCCCAGGTAGTTGATCTCGTAGAAGAAATGAGTCCCGATGAACGGGCAGAATTATTTGATGAACTACCAGCGGGAGTGGTCAAACGCCTATTACAACAACTCAGTCCCGAACAAAGACAAGCCACAGCCACGATTCTCGGCTATCCGGAAGGGACGGCAGGACGGGTAATGACGACTGAATATGTCCGTTTACGACGTGGATTAACTGTTGGTGAAGCCCTCAGTAAAATCCGCTTGCAAGATGAAGATAAGGAAACAATTTACTACGCCTATGTTACTGACGATAATCGCAAATTAGTCAGTGTTGTTTCTTTGCGTCAGCTATTATTTACCTTTCCTGATGTATTAATTAAAGATATTGCCAGTCCCCACGTCGTCAAAGTCAGGACAGAAACCCCACAGGAAGAAGTTGCCCGGATTATGCAGCGTTATGATTTGATTGCTATGCCTGTAGTTGATAGAGAAGATAGACTAGTTGGTATTATTACGATTGATGATGTAGTAGATATTTTAGAAGAAGAAGCTACAGAAGATATCCAAAAATTGGCAGGGGTAAGTGGTGACGAAGAAGCGTTATCTTCCGCACACGTCACAATTCGCAAACGCTTGCCTTGGTTACTAGGGATTATGGGCTTGTACATTGGTGCTGCCTGTGCGATCGCTCCCTTTCAACAAGTCATAGCTGCTGTACCAGTTCTTGCCGTGATTATGCCCATATTTTCCAACACTGGAGGCACTGTAGGTATCCAAGCTTTAACCGTAACTATTCGTGGTTTAGGAGTAGGAGAAGTCACACCCGAAGATACGGTCAAAATTCTCCGGAAAGAACTTTTAGCCGGTTTAGGAACAGCATTAGCTTTAGGGATAGCAATGGTTGGCCTTTCTCTGATTTGGGCTAAACCCCAGGAAAGATGGGTAGCTTTAATAGCAGGGGCAGTTATGGCTACTAATACAATGGTGGCTGTTACTTTAGGAACTTTGTTACCAATGGGTTTAAAGCATCTCAAACTAGATCCAGCTTTAATGAGTGGTCCACTAGTGACAACAATGCTAGATACAATTGGGTTTTTAACCTTCCTCAGTATGATTTCTTTTGCTTTGAAGGTGTTTCATTTACAACCTTAAAATACTGAGAGTTAAACTTTGTGAATTTTTAGGCTAGTAATTATCTAGCTTAATTGTTTTTGGGACTGATAACCAATAAACTGAATTTTGGTGCAAAATTTCTACTAGTAATCAAAGACTCAAAAACATGACTCTAGACTTAAAAACTCTGCGGACGACTTCTCTTTCTAAGCATAATGATTATCGAAAGCTACATACTAGCCCGGTGATGACTATCAGTGATTCTCTCAATAGCACTGCTCAAACTTGGGCTGAATACTTAGCCACTAATACACTATTTCAACACAGTACCTCCAGCCAACGGAATAATGCTGGAGAAAACATATATGTTTCCTATACTACAGCATCTGCAATAGATCCAACTACTCTATCTAACGCAGCAGTGAAGAGTTGGTACGATGAAGTTTCCGCCTATAACTATGCCAATCCCGTTTTTTCTAGCCAAACTGGACATTTTACTCAAGTAGTTTGGAAGAACAGCACTCAATTAGGTTGTGGTGTAGCACAGGGTGTTAAAACCATTAATGGTGTTAAGTATAATGCTTTCTATGTAGTCTGCCAATATGCGGCTGCTGGTAATGTGACAGGACAGTTTGCTGCTAATGTGCTGAAACCCTAGCAACGCAGAGCAGAATTTAAGATTCTTGTCTACCATCGGAATCATCAATAATATTTGAAAAATTTCAAGTAGGGTGGGCATTGCCCACCGTATAAATATTTCAAACATCAAATATTAGCCCTATAGTTATTAGACATCTCCAGAAATCAATGTAGAGACGTTACATGAAACTTCTCTACAAGGGTTCTAGGAAACGCATATTTAATTTTTACCAGATGTCTATTAATTTTAGTACATTTTGTGATCTATCCGGTGTGCCAGACAGCATTATTTTAGATAAAAAAGCATAATTTTTAGGTTCTGATGCAGCCTACTTCTAGTATTCAAAAAATTAACCTGATCAAACTTTCGTTAAAGTAAATCAAATAGCTATTTATGCCTACAACTACTTGGAATCGACATCACATTCTTTCATTATCAGATTTTACCAGCAATGAATATAACGCCGTTTTACAAACTGCGGCATCCTTTCAAGAGGTACTATCACGACGGACAAAGAAAGTCCCCACATTACAGGGACAGGTAGTAGCAAATTTATTTTTTGAACCCTCTACCCGCACTCGTAGTAGTTTTGAAATTGCTGCAAAAAGGTTAAGCGCAGATACCCTCAACTTTGCTGCGGCTACATCTTCAATGACAAAGGGAGAAACAATTCTTGACACAGCGAAGACTTATTTGGCTATGGGAACTGATATTATGGTAATCCGCCATAAGGATGCAGGAGTTCCCCAAACAATTGCCCAAGAAATGGATCGTTTAGGTGTAAAAGTTAGCGTCCTTAATGCCGGTGATGGACAACATGAACATCCTTCCCAAGGATTACTTGATTTATTTACAATTTGTAGTTTAATTGACCCCGCACAACCAAGAATTGAATTATTACAAGGTAAAAAAATTGCCATTGTTGGTGATATTTTACATTCTCGTGTTGCCCGTTCTAATATTTGGAGTTTAATTGCTAGTGGTGCAGAAGTTCATCTAGCAGCACCACCGACTTTATTACCTAAATTCTTCGCTGAATATTTAGGATGTACAGATCCAAAAAACTTGAAATCTCAACGATTATTTACTCATTGGCAACTAGAACCAGCTTTAGAAAATGCCGATTTTGTTATGACATTGCGCTTACAAAAAGAACGCATGACCGCCCATTTATTACCTAGTTTAAGAGAATATCATCAACTATTTGGCATTACTCGCGCCAAATTAAAACTCTGTAACCCTAACGTTAAGGTATTGCATCCAGGTCCAGTGAATCGGGGTGTAGAAATTAGTTCTGATTTAATGGATGATCCTGAATTCAGCTTAATTCAATCTCAGGTAACTAGCGGTGTAGCAGTGCGGATGGCACTTTTGTATTTTATTGGTAGTGGTAGGGCTTAATTTATCGTTATAATGCAGTAAATACATTATTAAACGTAATATTCAGTCTAAACAATGCGTTTAAATATAAATACTAATTTATAAATGGAAACTGAAGCGAGATTACAAGATTTAATTCTATTAAATTGCTATACAGCAGTTTCTGCTCTCATGAGGTACATCTTAGCCCCCCTGACAAGTGTAGGTTTTTTACATTGAGATTGATAATAGGGGCCAGACTTGGCAGACAAGGAGGAAGGAGAAAGAAGAATTAAAACCTATGAAGATAGGGAACATATCGGGCAGAATTTTCCGGTTCTTTTTCTTCATACTCCCTTGTCTACTTTCCTTCCTTGTCTTCCAAGTCCCGCATAAAACCCTTGTACTACCCAACAATGTGCTAATCTAGCTATAATTTATTACTATTCCCTACTCTTGGATACTTGTACCGGAGATATACTGATAATGACTCTATCTAGTTTTGATGAAATAGCGAAATATTTAGAACACCATGAAAGCTCACAACGGATTAAAAAATTAATATTCTTTGCTTGTAAAAATGAGTGGGAAAATGATCAAGATACGCTAGATAGATTTAAATTACAAGAATTAATTCAAGAATTATCTAGTTTAAATCCCACAATAGATCACTTAAATTTAAGTTTATCTATTGCTGTTAAAAATATTAGTAAACCAAAACAATACTCTATAATTGCCAGTATCATTATCAAAGAAATACAAAAATTATATCTAACATCTGAAGAACAAACAGGAATAATATTAAATCCACCTGACCAAGAAGAACAAACAGGAATAATATTAAATTCACCTCATCAAAATATCCCTATATTTTATAGTTCTGAACAAAGATCATCAAATCTCCCAACCAAAACTCCAAGCAGTTCAAAAAAATCTCAATATAATCAATTTGATTTACGGCAAAACATTATGAGATTTGCTAACCCACTGAGAGTTAAAATAATTCTATTTTCTGCGCTTTATAGAAGATTTACGTTTAATGAAGACGATTGGTTAAAACTTAAAGCAGAAGAACTTGATACTTTATTACAGCTATTATTTGATTCTTGTTCAACTATCGGAGAGCTTGAATCTAAAATCAACAATACTGTAATTTCTTTAGGTGACCCAGATAAAAATGCTCAATCAGCAGGTATAATTATTCGAGTTATGCGAGTTTTATATAGTGATATATCGGTCAGCCTCAATTCATATAAACCACCTAACAGTTCTTTATCTAAAGAAACTAGGACACCAACTAATTTTAATTATCAATCTGCACAAACTGCAATTGATGATTTAGATGATGATGACGACAATAATACCTGTCAAATTACAGTACCACCTACTTAAGATATAGTTAATAGCAAATAATGAAGGCAGTTTTTGACTATTTTTAATATTGGAAAAATTTGTAACAATAATTTAGAGAAAAATATGGATGCTGAAGAACTTCTGAAACGATATGCAAATGGAGAAACAACATTTATCAATGCCAAGTTAAATGGGGTAAATTTATTTGATGCAGATTTAATTGGTATAGGTTTGGATCAGGCAAATTTGTCTAATGCTATCTTAACTTTTACCTATCTAAATCAGGCTATTCTTAATAATGCAAATCTAACTCGTGCAAATCTCCGTGGTGCAAACCTAACTCAAGCAAAGTTGCAAAATGCCAACTTACATGATGCTGATTTGCATGGTGCAACTTTACAAAGTGCTGATTTGCGTAATGCTAATTTAAGTTTGGCACATTTACAGGATGCTAACTTAATGGGTGCTGATCTCCGTGGTAGTGATTTGAGTATTGCTAACCTAACAGGCGCTTGTCTGAGGGGTGCTAACCTGCGAGAAGAAAAAAGAGCCTATTATTCTACTCTTCGGGGTGCTAACCTGCATAAAGCTGACTTACGGGGTGCTAACTTAACGGGTGCTAACTTAAGTGAAGCTACGCTGCGTGGTGTGGATCTGAGTAGAGCTAATCTCAGTGGGGCAATTTTGCAAAATGCTACTTTAACTGAGACTAATCTAGAGGGTGCTAATTTGAATGGCGCTAACCTGGTCAATGCTAGGTTGGCAAAAGCAAATTTGAATGAAGCTGAATTGATAGGTGCCAACTTGCATGGTGCGCTTATGCCACAGGCTACAATGATTAAAGCCAAGATGAATCGAGCCAACCTCAGTTTTGCTAGACTGAGTAAAGTTAACTTAACTCGAGCTAATCTGCGTGAAGCTGATCTAACTGAAGCCGAATTAATAGATGCGATTCTTGCTATGACAAACCTTACCAATGCTAATTTAACCAAAGTGAATCTGCTCGGAGCAGAAATTAGTACGACAAATCTAACAGGTGCAAATTTAGATGACGCGGTAATGCCTGACGGGACAAGTGGCTACTAAAAATTGGGAGATTTATGAGTAATCTCCTGGGTTCAATGCTCTTTTCAATTATTTTATCCCATTGGAATTAAACCAAAAACTTTTACAAAAACTGGTAACAAATATGCCTACTTTAAAACTCAGCCATCTTACCTCTTTATCCATACTTTCCTTGCTGATAAGTGGAAGTTGGATGTTTGTCTGTGAATATAGTCCAGTTCATGCTCAAATACCTAATAATAGTCAATACAACCAAAATTTTGATCGCTATTTTGTTTATGTTGATAGCAGTAATTTACAACTTTTGCAGCGAGTTCGGCAAGTTGAACCTAATGCCTATATCCGCAATTATAATGGACGTAAAGTCATCCAATCTGGCGTTTTTAATGGCCAATCTAATGCTCAACGACGGGTAAGAGAATTGGAATTTAATAGTATTACTGGCGCTCGTATTGTTAGTTCTGAAAATATAGAATTAACACCTAACTATTCTCCATACAATACTCAAAACTATACAAATAACTATCAACAGGAAAAAAGAAATTCCTATTATGTAGTTATTCCTAGTAATGTTAATAATTTACGTTCCTTCGGTACAGAAATTCGCCAGAAAATTAGCATCAATGTTAATGTATTTATGAGAACTCAACCACTAGGATCACACATAGCTGTAGGACCATTTAGCGATCGCTTAGAAGCAGAACAATCGAATAGCTATTTGAAAAATCTAGGTTACGGTAATGCCAGAGTTTATTATGGAAAATAAGTCTGAATTTTGCTGAAGCAGAACAATCGAATAGCTATTTGCAAAATTTAGGTTACGGTAATGCATTTGATTTTTTCACAAATAGCTGATTGACAGCAGCAAATTTCACGGGTAGCTGTTTTAGATAGTATCGGGTGCAGGTTATATTTCAGAAATAGTTAAAATTAATGCCCAGGTTTATCTAACTTCTGACTGTAAATTTCATCAATTTCAAGAAAGCTGTGATCGTAATCTTGTATCAAGTGATGCCGGATATTATGCTACAGAACGTCCTGCTGGCGATCGCCTAGTCCAGAAATTTCAAGCCATTAACTTAGATTGGGTGCAATTGAGCCAGCAAGATGCAGATTTTCGGCAGTTTTTAACTTAGTTAGATCACCGTAAACTATTCATACTAAGTGATACTTGCTTTTTTGCTAAGATTGTGAAGTGTTTGTAAATTCTTCCACTGTATTTTTTATGATAGAGCATCGCCATCCTCATAAATTGTCCGTAAAAATTCTGATGCCAACAAGTATTATCTCTATGATTCGTGATTTCGATCACTATATTTATGTAATGAGAATCACTAAGAATAGATGGTTTGCATCAATGTACTTCAGAAATAATTGTTGCATACTAAAAATAATCAATTGCTTTCTTAGTTCTTATGATTCGTTCATTAGTTAACTCAGCTTTCCAAACAGGATGTCTTAGTGTTGCATCTGAGGGTTTGATCCATCAAGTGCTAACAACCAGATGTTATCAGTCGAATGATTTGGTAGCTCTTGCTGCCCTTAATGATGAAATTATCTGTGGCAAAATTAAACGCGAAGCATCGGCTCATAACCCATTAAAATTTGATGCTCTCAACAATAATCGGTAATTAGCTTTAAACAAACGCATAAAAATTAACTTGATTAATTTCACTCGATTGCATACTGTATATTTAATTGTTAATCGAATGTATAAGAATACTTTTACCACACCCAAGCACAAGTAGGGCTTACTGAATAAAGCTAAAACCTATTAATAAGGGTTTCGTAGATTTTTAGAACAAAAAAGTGCCAGGTTTTGGCTTATTGTGTCTCCAAACAGTTGCATTTTCCCTTGTCAGATCTGGGAAATTGACGATATCCAGATATTTGAACCTGTTCCGGTGTTCCCTCTCCTCACAGATAACTTTTATGGCTTATGCCACGCTACGCTATCAGCAAACCCTATGTAGAGATGTGTTATTAAAATATCTCTACATATAAATTTACATTTTGTTTCAGTAACGTCTTTCTGATTTTGTTCAAATATTTATACTAAAAAAAATTATTCGTGGTTAAGAAATTAAAAATAATGTTACCATTTATATATAATACAGATTTTAACCTTGGCGAAAATCTTCTAGAGACTACCCACTCGGTTGTCTGTACTTAGCTAGATAGTCTGGTTAAAGGGCAAAAAGCTATGTTATGTTCAGACATAATAGTTTTATTTGTAGAGCCTGCCGTCAAGGATAACTAACTTGCCCTGGAGAAAACGCCAAATCAAAGAAAAATGTCTGTAGATGTTAACAGTTGCCATAGCTGTTCAACTAATGCGGTAAACTAAAGCTTAAGACCCAAAATTTCACCTAAAACTAATGACTAAAAATAAGTGGTAAAATTGAGTCACTAAACTTACTAGGTTTTCACTAAGAAATTCACCTCTTAGAGGCTGACATTTCCGGGATAAAACCCAAATCTGACAGGTTTAACTACGTTGTATAAAAAGGCAGAAGCACTACATGCTACACCGCAAAATTTATCAACTTTGTTGCGACGGGCGGGAGGTATGTGTTTTTTTGCGGGATCAGCAGCGCTGGATAGAGCGAGCCCGCATCATTGATATCGAAGGCGATTTAGTGACTTTACGCTATGAAACAGACGAAGAAGATGAGCTTTGCTCTTGGGAGGAAATGGTTCGTCTTGAAAGCATCGGATCTGTTACTCAAAAATTAGCTTCAGTGCAACGCGGTAATATAGATCCGCTGACAACTGAGGACTGTCCAGAAGCAGAGCGTATCCCTAACCCTTATACTGACCTAAATCCAGACTAAACGCTCCTAAATTAAATTCATATCAAGCGTTCAAAAGCAGGACAGTAACCATCAAGGGTAACTTTGAAATTATATAAGGGGGCAGCGGGGTTCCAACACCGTTGCCCTCTTTGGTGTCGGCAGCTACCACAGCACGCAACATCACCAGAATTAGGACGAAGGTTATTTGAGTTTAATAGTTCTCGTGGAGATAACCCCCGTAATACCAAATCTTCACCCTGCCAACGCGCTTCTATTAAACCTGTATCAGCAAATTGTCGCCAGCGGGGATCTGCCGTCACGGCATCGGGGAGAGTGATAGTAATAACAGTTCCCAACTCCGTCAACTCCCCCTCATAATTAACTTCTGGAGGCGCAGGTTGTAAAAATGTTTCCCCAATCGGTAATTCTACTAGAGTCCCGGCTGCTGGTGAATGGACATGATAGCGGTTTTGTAACTCTTCTAAACAAGTTAGGTCTGCCAGATAACTAGGAGAACCATGCACAAAAATCACGTGCTGGGGTCGTAAATTATGAATTAGTTGAGTTGTTCCCGGTCCATCACTATGTTGCGCTAAAAGATAACTTTCAACTTTTGTCGGCGCTAAATATTCTTGATTAACTTTAATATCAATTTTTTCAGGTAAAAGAATCAGCCAATTGCCTGTGTTGGGTTGGCAGTATTTACGTAAATCTGCGGAAGAGTCCGTGAGGACAATACAAGGAGATGTCCCTAAAGTTGCCAGATTTTCCGGCTTTAATCTGCGGACACGAGGTTTTACCCGTTCATCCCAAAATAAGGGTTGATGACGGGCAAAATTCTGTACTGAAGCCGGAAAATGGGGTAAAAGTTCTAAATAGGCATCGCAACCAGCAGCTACAGCACCATCAACCCAAATGTCTAGATCTCTGCCTGTAAAGTGGTGATGAGAACGTAACAACATGAGTAATTCCTGACCTAAACCTAAAGCTGGTGCTGGTAAAATTACTGAATAGCTTTCATCTGTCCCACTGGCACTGATAGCGCGATAAATCCTTTCTGCTATTTGATTTTCTTGGTTACGACGATGGGGATGGCGGGATGTTCCATAACTACCTTCAATTAATAGCACGTCTAAATTTAAACCCCGAAGTTCATCCAGTCGCAACCCTTCTACTAAACGGGAGTTGGATAGGAAAAAATCACCTGTGTAAAGTAATTTATAATCGCGGTGGGGGGTGTGGTAAGTGAGGAGAATAACCACAGCACCGGGTAAATGACCTGCGGGGAATAATTCTACTATTAAATTTTCTCTTATTTCTATAGGCGATCGCAATGGTAAAGCCTGACAAAATGAAGAAATTCTTGGTATTTCTTCTTCTAGCCAATTTAGCGGTAATAATTTCGTTGTCACCTCACTAGCATATATAGGCAAAAAGGGAAAAGCTTGATGTAGTGTTAATAGTCCTCTACAATGATCTGGATGAGCATGACTAATTAAAACCAAATCCGCTGGCATTGGTGATGTACCACTTTGTGCCGATTGAGTTAAGTTATGTGCTATGGATGAAATATTTGTCAAGCCGAAATCTAACAGGATACGGTGCGGTCCCATTTTAGCTAGTAGACACACACCCTCGTCTTGATGCTGAACACTATAGGGCAAACATTCTAACTCGTTAGCGATTTCTCCATCATTAATTGATATATTATCCATCATTTGCTCCTCACCTCCATCAAACTATTAGCTGAGAAAGTTGGCTTTTAACAATATTCTTCAGCAAAGTTCTAAAAGTGGCAAAGTTTGGTTATAACTCTTATTAATGTGCAGAACCATTACCATGATAGTCTTTAGAATCATAAAAGCCATTTTTCGTACCAAAGAATAAGCACGAAACCGTAAATATAACAGTTAAACCCACTAAAATCAGCTTGATATCCATTGATTTTTTATCCTTGAACTAAGATTTTTTGATCTTATCTGAGTGTTTTTGCCTTTGGGCAGAATTACGAGAAAATCTTAACTATGCTAGGGTTATTTGTAAATATAGCAGTTCGGGTCCGTTATAGGGTAATGTCTTCTCCACGTTCAGTAAAGCGGACATCTTTTATTTTCCACTGAGAATTACTAATTAAGGTTTTGCGGACACTACTAAACAATGCAAACTGTTCACAACTAGACAGAGAAGATAATTGTCGTTTTGATTCTGGTGAGACGCGGAGATCAACAATCGCAACACCTTTTTTCACATTGACACGATAACCAGATACGCTAAAATCTGCTGTATTCTGGGCTTTGAAGATTTTACCTATGGCCTCATTCATGGGTTCTTCAGCGGAAACATCGGCTTTTTGAGGAATTAGCTCTTGACATTGGGCATCACTTGTGTATACGGTGACGTTTGTAGTTTTACCAGAAATAGCTTTAGTGTTGGAATTATTGGTATAAGGTTCAACTAAGGGAGTGGGAGACTTCTGTGGTTTCTTTAGGGGACTGGGGTTAATTTTGCTATTTGGTGTTATTTCTGGAGTTGGGCTATTAGCGGTATTTTGAGAATCACAACTACTAATTACAGTAGAAAATGCTATTAAAACTAAAGGTAAAAGATATCGTTTGTAATTGTACATATAGCAATTATGTTTGATTTTTACAATAAGATTCCAACTCATAAGTATAGCTTAAATATGTTTTTATCCTTTTTTATGTATTATTTTACAATAACCAGTCTAGGAGAACTAGATTTATTATTATAAATAAGTTAATCACAAGATCCCCGACTTCTCTAAGAAATCGGGAATCTGAGAAAATCACCTGTTATGTGTCACTTTCTTTCTAGGAAACCAATCGTCTAAAATTGCGTAGAATACTGGAACAACAAACAAGCTGAGAATAGTTGAACTTACCAAACCACCAGCAATAGATACAGCCATAGGCGATCGCAATTCCGAACCCGCACCTAAGCCCAAAGCAATGGGAAGCATTCCCAAAATTGTCGCCGCCGTAGTCATCATAATTGGCCGCAACCGGACGGGTCCTGCTTTAAGAATTGCCTCAGTTCGTTCTAGTCCAGAATCCCGTAATTGGTTAATGTAATCTACGATTAAGATGGCATTTTTGTTAGTAATCCCCAGCAAAAACACAAAACCAATCAGAGAAATCATTCCAAAATCACTTTTTGTAAATAGCAGTGCCAGCAACGCCCCAACCACTGCTAAAGGTAAAGAAAGACCAATAACTATGGGATCTACCCAACTTTTAAACAACCAAATCAGCACCACAATAATACAAAGTGCCGATAATCCCAAAGTTGTGCCGAAACTACCAAAAACTTCATTCTGACGGGCAGAATCTCCCCCTAAATTCAAAGAAACACCCGCAGGTATAACAGCTTTAGCCTCAGCTACCACCTGATCAGTTGCATCACCTAAAGTTAAATTTTGACCCAGATTAGCGCCGATATAAACTACTCGCTGATTATTCAAACGTTCAATTTGTGAAATTACATCTTGTTGATAAGATACACCTGTAATAGTCACATCAGCAAAACCAGATATTTTCTCAATTCGGGCTTTAACAGCTTTAGCCACTGTAGTCAAAGCCTTGAGATCATTACCCCGTAAAGCTATTTGCAGAGGTTTTTGCCCACCTGTGTCTACAAACTGAATATCTTCTACACTTATAGTTACACCTGCCAATTTTGGCAAAGCAGCCCGGAGTTGGTCTTGTATTTCTGCCGTTTGCACTTCTCGCTCTGCTTTAAGCTTAACGTACAGCGTACCTTTGTTTGGCTCACCTTCACGAGAACCCACAGTAGTAAACACCGTTGCCACTGCGGGGGACTTCCTCACTACTTCTTCCAGTTTCTTAGCAACATCCAAAGAATCGTTTAAAGGATTAGCAATGGGGATAGAAGATGATGAAGCAGCTAAAGCCGCAACAGACAAAGACGAATTTCCTAATTTATCTTTTTGTCCCGGTTCTCCTGGTTGTTCTCCTGGTTTTCCTTGTCCTCCTGGCACCCCTTGTGCAAGATCCGCAGGAAGACTAGGTAAAGGAGCAGTATAGACAATATTAAATTCTCCTCGGTCGAGTTTGGGAATAAACCCTTTGGGAATCAGGGGAATCAGGGCAATACCAGCAATGAAACTACCTACAGCCAAGCCCACAACTATCAAGCGGTGCTTCAATGACCAGGCTAACAAGTTCCGGTAAGCTTGATCAAATCCTAGCCAAATTTTACTTTGCTTCTGGGGAGAATTGGATGGTTTAGCTTTGAGCCAGTAAATAGCTAAGACTGGTGATAACGTCCGTGCCACTAACAAAGATGTCAGCATAGCAGCAGAAACAGTAATCCCAAAGGGTTTGAAAAACTGACCAATGACTCCACCCATTAGACCGATAGGCAAAAATACTGCTACCGCTGTCAAAGTGGCTGCGGTGACAGTTAAACCAATTTCATTAGTGGCTATCAGGGCGGCTTCGCGGGGAGTTTTTCCTTCTTCTATATGCCGCATAATGTTTTCAACATCTACTATGGCATCATCAACTATTGAGCCAATGACCAAAGCTAATGCTAATAGGGTG
>JANMEE010000050.1:0-2214 GCA_031376645.1 Dolichospermum sp. OTE_75_concoct_329_sub
TATTGCGTGGCTGGCCTGGTTCTAAAATGGCGTATCAGCAACGCAGTGGTCGAGCCGGACGTTCTCAACCAGGACTCACAGTGCTGCTTCCCAATGCTTTCAACCCCATAGACTGTTATGTAGCAGAACATCCAGAAATGCTGGTATCTGGAGAATCTGAAGAAGTGTTTTTTAATGATGAATATCCCATCTTTGCAGCCAAACATTTGATGTGTGCAGCCGCAGAAACAGGCATTCCCACTAACAAAATTAAACACTATTTTGGTGCAGCCGCTTTTGATGTTGCCAAACTGTTATTAGCCCAAGGACATTTACACAAAGGTCGGAATGGTTTATGGGCTAAAGGTTATCCCCATAAAGATGTTAATTTTCGGGGTGGTTTATCGCAAACAACTATCAAATTAGTAGATGCCATTTCTGGGGAAGAATTAGAGGAAATATCTGAAGATATCGCTCATCGAGAAGTGCATCCCCAAGCCATTTATAAACGCCAAGATACTAAGGGACAAATGCTGACTTATCAATGTATTTCCCTAGACCTTAACAGTAAACGAGCGATTTTAAAACAAGTAACAGATAAGGCAATTTTTACAGTTGCAACTACGGTATCACAAACCAGTAGTTTAACTGTGCTGACTGACCCAGTGAATTTACCATTGCTGTTTTCTCCAGATGGGATGGAAGAAAAGAAACAGGGGGAAGAGGAACAGAAAATAAAGGGGAAAGTTTCGCACAAGACTGACATCGTAGTCATAGGAAAAGCTGTGAAGGAGGAACAGAGAATAAAGGGGAAAATTTCGCACCCTGCACCTTTATCTGAAGTTGAAGAATGTCAGGAATATTTAACCCTAGAACTGAGTTTTGGTGAAGTTAAACACATTACCAGCGGTTACAGTTTAATGACGCAAATTTACGAGCAGACTTGTTTGAATAAACGCTGTCTCAACTACAAAGAACCATTACCTCAACAACCGCGTTGTCCCCTGTGTCGCAAACTCACCCGCAAAGCTGTAATTGTCAAAACCCTGTCAGAAGCCAAGTTTGAGCAGCCATTTCGCACCCAATTTTCCGCCCCTATGGTGAAAGTAACAATTAACTCAAGTGCGCGAGAATACATCCAACAGTTTGCTAAAGAAACTAGAACCAGTTTAACCCGCAGTCAAGAACCGATACCTTCTGGTTATCAACAGTTGTGGGAATATTCCAGTCCCTTCATTGCTATGCACAGCTTTGGACATCAAATTATGAGAGCATTACAGCTTGTAGCTAGAGTTGACCCCAAACAGGTGAATTTTACTGTGGTGAAGGAGTTGGGAGACGGTAACAACTATACTGGTTATTTCTATGATACCAGTGATGGTGGCAATGGTGCGGCTGAAGCTGTGTTTAAACATCTGCCAAAACTTGCTAGTGTTGGTAGAGCGATCGCACGAGATTGTAACTGCAATACTGGCTGTGCCAAGTGCCTAATTCAACATGGCTGTCCTGATGGGAATACTGCTTTATTGAAGCAGATAGGGTTAGTGTTGTTGGATGCAGTTGCTAGACCTGAAACATAGCCTTTTGAGTTATTAAATTTGCGAAAATACCTACCCTTAACACTGTATTCACAGGGTAGGATTTAATATGTATAATGCCTGTACCTGGATAGGCTCACCAGATAATTTTCCAGCGTTACCAGAGGTTTTTATGATAGATACGGCGGTCATATTTGATATGGACGGTTTGCTGATCAACAGCGAGCCTTTTTGGCATAAAGCGGAAGTAGAGGTATTCAATGACTTGGGAGTGCCACTACAAGACAGTATGTGCAATCAGACAATGGGTTTACGTTGCGATGAGGTTGTCAGCTATTGGTATGCAAGATTTCCTTGGACAGATACTAGTCAATCTGAGGTAGCTGAACGGATTATCAATCGTGTCAGCGAACTTGTGACAACCCTCGGACAGCCCATGCCTGGTGCAATGGAAATTATACAATTATGTCAGCAGATGCACTTACCCTTGGGATTGGCTACCTCATCACCCATCTGTCTGATTGATGCAGTTCTAAAAAAGCTAAATTTGCAAGAGACATTCGATGTTGTCAGTTCTGCTCAGACAGAGGAATTTGGCAAACCCCATCCGGCAGTGTATCTGACAACTGCCCATCGTCTTGGAGTGCATCCCCAAAAGTGTGTGGCGTTTGAAGACTCTATTCGCGGCATCATCAGT
>JANMEE010000058.1:0-10299 GCA_031376645.1 Dolichospermum sp. OTE_75_concoct_329_sub
ATGAACCACGTTCGCGAAGCGTCCCGGAGGGATATAGGCACGAAGGACACGAAGGAAGAAGGAAGAAGTAAGAGAAGGGTTGGGCAATTAGTTCTCGAAGTTACGCGGTTATTTTTTGTGAAGGCTCTAAAGTATTTATGAATACTGCAATTGGCACGAACAATGGGACGGAATCGGTTTTACGCACGGAAAACCTGAACATCTATTACGGCAATTTTCTGGCTCTACAGAATGTTTGGCTAGATATTCCCAAAAATCAGGTTACGGCTTTTATCGGACCCTCTGGATGTGGTAAAAGTACATTATTGCGATGTTATAACCGTCTGAATGATTTAATTGAATCATTTAGAGCCGAAGGTAAGGTTTATTTCTATGATAAAAATCTCTATGCACCTGATATTGATGCTGTAGAGGTGCGAAGACGTATTGGCATGGTGTTTCAAAAGCCAAACCCATTCCCCAAGTCAATTTATGAAAATATTGCTTTTGGTGCCAGAATTAATGGTTATACGGGTGATATGAATGAGTTGGTGGAACGGAGTTTGCGACAAGCGGCTTTGTGGGATGAGGTGAAGGATAAATTAAAACAAAGTGGTTTATCTTTATCCGGTGGACAACAACAGCGTTTATGTATTGCTCGAGCGATCGCTGTCCAACCAGAAGTTATCCTCATGGATGAACCCTGTTCTGCTCTTGATCCTATCTCGACTGCGCGAGTTGAAGAACTAATTCACGAACTCAAACAGCAATATACCATCGTCATAGTTACTCACAATATGCAGCAAGCATCACGAGTATCTGATAAAACGGCATTTTTTAACGTCAAAGCCTCCCAAACAGGTGGACGGAGTGGGTATTTAGTAGAATACAACTCGACAGAATTAATTTTTAGTCATCCTCAGCAGGAAGATACCAAAGCTTATATTAATGGTAGATTTGGTTGATGTTTTTTAAAGAATAAGTGGCAAAAATCGAACCCGCATTAATATGGGATAGTGACTTATTGCCAAACTTGATTTTAATAACAGATTAATTCTGATGAATATAGCTAATTTCCCGTGGCTAACGACGATTATTTTATTCCCCATAGCCGCATCTCTGCTACTTCCTATCATCCCAGATAAAGACGGCAAAACGGTGCGGTGGTATTCCCTCATTGTCGGGCTAATAGATTTCGCCCTGATTGTCTACGCTTTTTATACTGGCTACGATTTCTCTAATCCCGATTTGCAATTAGTGGAAAGTTATCCCTGGGTTGCCCAATTGGGTTTAAATTGGTCTGTAGGGGTTGATGGCTTATCTATGCCTCTGGTGCTTTTAACCGGATTTATTAGTACGCTGGCAATTTTAGCAGCTTGGCCTGTCACTCTCAAGCCGAAATTATTTTATTTCCTCATTTTGGCTATGTATGGTGGTCAAATTGCGGTTTTCGCTGTCCAGGATATGCTGTTATTTTTCCTGGTGTGGGAATTGGAACTTGTGCCAATCTACTTCCTGCTGTCAATTTGGGGAGGGAAAAAGCGTCAATATGCAGCGACTAAATTTATTTTATACACCGCTGGTGGTTCGCTGTTTATTTTGCTGTCTTCCTTGACAATGGGTTTTTATGGCGATACGATAACTTTCGATATGCGATCTCTCGCATTGAAAGATTACGCCCTGAATTTACAACTTTTACTCTACGCTGGCTTCCTAATTGCCTACGCTGTTAAATTACCGATCATTCCCCTCCATACCTGGCTACCAGATGCCCACGGTGAGGCTACAGCCCCCGTGCATATGTTACTAGCAGGGATTTTGTTAAAAATGGGTGGTTATGCCTTAATTCGCATGAATGCCCAAATGCTGCCTGATGCTCACGCTTATTTTGCCCCTGCGTTGGTGGTTTTGGGGGTAGTAAATATCATCTATGCGGCTTTAACATCCTTTGCCCAAAGGAACTTAAAACGGAAAATTGCCTACTCTTCAATTTCTCACATGGGCTTTGTTCTCATTGGTATTGCCTCTTTCACCGATTTGGGTTTAAGTGGGGCAGTTTTACAAATGGTTTCTCACGGATTAATTGGGGCAAGTTTGTTCTTTTTAGTCGGTGCAACTTATGATCGCACACACACCCTGATGTTAGATGAAATGGGTGGTGTTGGTAAGAAGATGCCGAAGATTTTCGCCATGTTTACAACTTGTTCTATGGCTTCTTTAGCATTACCAGGAATGAGTGGTTTTGTGGCGGAGTTAATGGTATTTGTGGGCTTTGCCACTAGCGATGCTTATAACCCGACATTCAAAGTTATTGTCATTTTCTTAATGGCTGTTGGTGTGATTTTAACGCCAATTTATCTACTATCAATGTTACGCGAGATTTTCTACGGACAAGAAAACGAAGAGTTAGTTTCTCACCAAGCTTTGATAGATGCTGAACCTCGTGAAGTTTTTATCATTGCTTGTTTGTTAATACCTATTATTGGTGTTGGTTTTTATCCTAAGTTGCTAACGCAAATGTATGACGCGACAACTGTGCAATTAACAGCCAGATTGCGTGATTCTGTAACAACTTTAGCAGTAAACAAAGCACTGCAAGATGTTTCTTTGAGTGCGCCGATAATTGGTAATTAATTCTTAATTCCGGGGTGGGTTTGAAACCTGCCCTTTTTTGTTTCGCGCAATCTTTCTTAGAGGATGTTTGATAGCTCTAGTTCCCCCCTTTCTAAGGGGGGTTAGCCCAGATTTCTCATTCAGGGAAGGGGAACTTTTCGTTAACCGAACAGTATTGCTATAGATCAAATTTTATTAAAGTCTTGTTCAAACTATCAAGTGAAACCAAATGAGCGAATTTAGCTTTTTAAGCTAATAAACTAGATGCTAAAACGCTAGGACTTACTGAGAAAGTAACTAAACCGGGTGGAATCGAACTACCTTTTTAGCCTAAAACCACTATTCTAGCGTTATTACTCACTCACCGAACCTTGAAAACTAAATGAGCGAAATTATAGAAGTCGGTGGAACTGGTAACTACAGTGATTTTGAGGACTTGCTTAAAATATTCACAACTGTATCTAAGCGTTTACCCACTGGTATTGATTTTAAGCGTGATACCAAAGAAACTGGGATATATTTCAGTTTTCAGTTTGATTTAGCGGGTAAGCGCGTAAGTCGTGCTAGTGGTTGTGATTTTAGTGAAATAGGTTTTATACAAGCCTTAGACAAAGCGGTTAAAATCCGTCACGCACTAGACACTATCATGAGTGTTACTCAATTTGAGGAATGGTATACCCAAGTCATTTTAGGTAAGAAAACGCTTATTGATGACCGTATTACATACCGTGAAATATTTATTCAAGTAGAGGAAAAATATTGGAATAGTAGAAACAAGAATACTAAGCGTAAACGGTCTAGAGATATTCCTAATGATATTAGGGGCTATGAAGACCAGTATGGCAAGGTATTTAAACGTTTTGAGAACTGGGATATACAGCCCAACTGGGAAGACATCAAAACAGTGTTATTTAGCTGGGAAAAAGGCACAAAAACATTTAAAGACGCACATAGCGTCATCAAAAAAATAATTGGTTATTGTCCTAACTCAGATAAAATGTTAACTCTATTAGCTGAGATTGACTCTAAACAAACTGACTTTAAAACCAAACAATCAATAAGTTTAGAGCAATTTCTCGACTGGTACGATACAACCTTAGAAAATGCCAGTGAACATTACCGAGAATGTAGAGAGTCGTGGTTATGGGTGGCTTCTATGTGTGTGGTATATGGCTTACGACCGTCTGAAGTTGCCGCAGCATTAAACTTAGATAAACCATATACAAAAGATGGTATTACCATACCAGCTATCAATAATTCAAATAATCATGATTTGTTGCTAGTAATTGGTGATTTTACCAATATTGGCACTAGCATTAAAACGGGTGGCAGAATATGTAAACCATTGTGTATTGATAGACAAATCATTGATAGGTTAAATATTCAAAAGCCAAAACTACCAATTTATACGCCAGACGCGAACAGTGACCCAAAAACAATCGTTAATGGATTTGTTAATAACCTCCGTAGAAAGTTAATTGACTGGAAGTGTCCAGCAACTCAGATTTATGCCTTTAGGCATCTATCCAACCAGTTAGGCGAAAAGTATGGCATACCTCAAGAGATACGCGCTAGGTCAATGGGACATTCTGTAGCAGTGAATGAGTCAACTTACAAAAAGCGCTCTAACCTACAAACAACAGTTGATTTACTGACTAACCACAGTAAACAACCATTATCATTAGATATGGCTGTAAATCAGCTAGAATCACTTGGTTTTAACTTAGATGATAAATCAGTCAAGGCAATATTAAAAGTGATTTATCAGCTACCATAGACATTACTAAATAAATAATCAACATACTATACGCTTGTGCGAATTAAATAATTTAGTCATTCATAAATGGTAAAATAGTACATTAATAAACCTATTTAGTAAAAAGCTAATATAGTAGAAATGTACTGGTTGTTCACTCAGTCTACCAATGCTGTAATAGGTTTTGAGAGAAATTTGAGCTACACGTCACCATCCTGGGGTGATTACGAAGGTGGGACTCTATAGCTACGTAATAAATTAGTTAAAGCGGGTGGCGGGAATCGAACCCGCATAATCAGCTTGGAAGGCTGGAGTTTTACCACTAAACTACACCCGCGCTTTCGTAACTTAATCAAAATAACATAGCTTTTATAAAATTGCAAGTACCTATTGGGAATTTATTGGTTTAATTTTCAGACGAATATATAAATTGCTTAAATCAGGTTTTGAACCGTTTTGATTATAAGCAGCGATAAAACTCTCTTGTGCAAATATCTCATTCAGTGCTTGCTCATAAATATTCTTTTGGCTGCGAAGTGCGGCTGGTTCAATCGTTATCACTATTGCTTGTTGAAACTTTCCGTTTTTATCAATGATTAAACTAGCCAGTATATTTGCTGGTTTAAGTACCTCATCACTAGGAAGTATACTAGCCTCTAATTCCTTTTCTGTACTTCCTTTGTATTCAGCCAAAACATCTGGTAAAGCATCTGCTATCACTTGTTTTTGTTGTATTAGTTCACTAACTTCTTCTTTGAGGATAGGACTGACTGTAGCTATAGCACCCCCGATCTTGGAGTTTGGAGAAGGTTCTGGGTTAGGATTTGCAGAAGGTTCTGCTGTGGGAGTCGGGGAATCAGTAGGAATATCCTGGGGGAGAAGAGTTCCTTCACCTAGTTTCACTTCTTGACGACGATTCCAGGGAAGTTCACTTTCTGGAATTATTGGTGTTGCTTCTGGTGTTGCTTCTGGTATTGGGTTTGTGGGATAGGATTGTTGTCTGACTGGTGGTTTTTCAGGTTCAGGTTTTTCAGGTTCAGGTTTTCTAACTTCAGATTTTTCAGGTTCAGTTTTTTCAACTTCAAATTTTCTAACTTCAGATTTTTCAACTTCAGTTTTTCTAACTTCTCTTTTTTGAGTTTTATCTTCTTCTAGTAAATTAATTCTAGAAGTTATTTCACCATCATCTTGATTGTTAGGTGTAACTAATGCTGATTTTGGTAAAGCTGAAAAAGAGGATTCTGGTTTAATCTTTGAATTGGTTAATTGGGGTTTAATTGTAGATTTTGGTTTAGACGGAATTTCAATAAAGTCAATGGGAACAGAACTTTGGTTAGACTGAGGAAACCAAGCTTGAAAATCATCGGACGAACGCATTAACCAAAATACTAACAAATGAAGAGACACTGAACTAATACATACAACAGCCCATAACCAAGGTGGATCAGTATGTCGTCTTAAATTATGAGATGTAATTGAATCATTGTTTGTTAGCGCTGGTACCATGTTAATTAAAAATCGTGATCTAATTTAAAGTCAAATGTTTTTGTAGGTTGCATTTATTCTGACTCGGTGACTCCACAAGAGGGGCAACCACAGAGGGTTTGCCCCTACCCTGACTCCTCAAGAGGGGCAACCACTTGCATTTTTAATTATTTTATGGGTTCTGATGTCACCATGAAAGTTAAAACTGTTTCATCTATACCTTTTAGTTCTAAGGGACTACCTTTAGTAATTTCTGCTTCCTGTAAATAATCGGCTACAGCAGCAGAAACTAGGATAGTACCAGGAACAGCGGCGGCTTGTAACCGAGCAGCAATATTTACACTTGGACCAATAGCTGTATAATCAGCACGTTGGTGGCTACCAAACATCCCGACAACTGCTGTACCTTGGTGGATACCACAGCGAAATTGTACGCCATCACGGCCATCTGTTTCAAAGATACCTTGCGATCGCCAGCGCAGATTTAATTTGATTAATGATCTTTGCATGGCTCTAGCTGTATTGATGGCGCGTCTAACCTGTTCATTGGGTGTGAGGTCTTCTGGCGCTCCATATAAAGACAAGATAGCATCTCCCATAAATTTATCCACTGTACCGCCATTGTCAAATACAACTTTAGTCATAGTTTCTAAATATTCATTCAATATTTCTGCCACTTTTCGGGATCTAAGGGTGTTAGATAACTGGGTAAAACCCACAATGTCACTAAATAAAACTGTCACTAACCGCGGTTCTGGTTGTAAATCTAGTGTCAAAGTTCCAGCAGCAGCTTTCCTAACTAATGCAGTGGGTAAAAATCGGCTGAGTACAGATTCTGTGAGATAAGAGTTTAATTCCAAGATGCGTTTTTCATTTTCCTTCAAAGCTAGAAGATTCCGTGCTTCTGCTAGGAGTTCCCGATCATTAAAAGGTTTCGCTAAATAAGCATCTGCACCCTCTTCTGTGCCTTGAATCCTGCTTTCTTCATCAGCTTTGGCTGTCAGGAGAATAATTGGTATTCCTTTCAAATCTGCTTCAGAGCGAATCATTTTAATCATTTCCAGTCCTGTCACCACGGGCATCATTAAATCGGTAACAATTAAACTAGGTTTAATTCGTTGTGCGAGAAGATATCCTTCAATCCCGTTACGGGCTGTATCTACTTTATAACCGTTGCGACGCAGAATATCAGATACATAGACTCGTAAATCGGGGTTATCATCAACAACTAAAATGGAATGTCCAGTAACCTGTTCTGTGATACTCAGAAGTTGGGAATCGTTAATTTCCGAATTTGGTGATGAGTCTAGTTTCTGTGCAAAAGTTTCTATCTCTAAATCAATTTGTTCTAAATCAGCCAACTCCACACTAGCGCGACTAATATTCAAATCAGCGGCAGTATCTAATATTCGTTCTGTGGGTAAGTGAGATGAACCGGGTAATAACTCTAAAGTAAACGTAGTTCCTTGTCCATAAACTGAGTCAACTGAGACAGTACCCCCATGTAATTCTACTAATTCTTTTACAAGGGATAAACCCAAACCACTACCTTCATAGCTGCGATTTTCTGAGCCGTCAGCTTGACGGAATCTTTCAAATAAATAGGGAATTTGTTGGGGAAGAATCCCAATCCCGGAATCTTGAACTTGTAAGAGGCAATGATTACCTATTGCAGCTAGTTTAATGGTGATTGTTCCCCCTTCCGGGGTAAATTTCATGGCGTTTGACAACAGGTTATAAAGCACTTTGTCAAATTTTTCTATATCTAAGTAAACTGTGGGACAGTTAACTAAATCAGTTTTAACTTGCAGTCCTTTTTTCTCGCAGTAGGGACGGAAAGAGTCCACAATTTGGGTAACAAATTCAACAAGATCACAAGGTCGGAAATTGGGCTGCATTCTCCCAGCATCAAGACGTTGTAAATCCAGGAGTTGATTGACTAAGCGCAGTAATCGGCGAGAATTTCGCAGAGCAATGATACTTTGAGCAGGGGATAAACCTTCACCTTTACTGACGGCTGAATCTAGGGGTCCTTGGATTAAGGTAATGGGGGTGCGAAATTCATGGGAGATATTTTGGAAAAATTCGGTTTTTTGTTTATCTAATTCTAATAACCGTTCTGCTTGTTCGCGGGTTTTTTGGTATAAGCGTGATTGCTGTACGGCAATAGCGGCTTGAGACGCAACTGCTTTAGCTAACTCAACTTCCGAGGATAGCCACCGTCTAGCCGTTCTCCCTTCCCGGAGGGTGATACTACCAATACATTTGCCATCAGCCAGTAAAGGGACCACTATGAGCGATCGCACTGGCATTCTCAAAGGTAATTCAAAACCCTGAATATCAGCGGAACATTGGGTAATATCAGCAATGACTACTGGTTCTTCTGTTTGCAATATTTCTTGCAAAATGGGATTATCTTGAATTCTGACCAAAGAATCAGGCAATTGATGATGTAAAGAGTAATAATGTTCCAGAGAATTCTCTACATTATCAGAACTATCATACAAGCCTACACAATGAACAAATTCATCATCAACCGTCCATAATGACAGTACACAAGCATCAACTTGTAATGCTTGTCCTAACTGTTGGGTAATCGCAGCAAAAATATCTTCTGGATTCAGACTAGAGCGAATAGCACTAGTAATTGTATTTATCAGAGCTTCGCGTTTAGCTAGAGCCCGTACTTGTTCATAGGCATAGGCTTGGGACAAAGCTAAAGCAGCTTGATCTGCTACTACTAAAACTAACTGAATTTCATCTTCTCCCCATATCCGTTTTTGGGAACAATGATCCAGAGCCAATACTGCCATCAGTTTTTGTTGCCAAATCAGGGGGACAATTAGACTAGAACGAATATTAGCAGCGGCAAAAGCATCAGAACGACTATCATTTCTTTGAATGCGCTCATCATCGCTAACGTTGTTAATTACCAGCAATTCGCGGGTTTCCCAGACTGTCTGCCCCAAAATAGGTAAAGAAATCGGAATTGGTTCTGAATTCCCTTCTGGGTCATTGTCCCCGGAATTAA
The DNA here is from genome assembly GCA_031376645.1 of Dolichospermum sp. OTE_75_concoct_329_sub. Lineage (GTDB taxonomy): Bacteria > Cyanobacteriota > Cyanobacteriia > Cyanobacteriales > Nostocaceae > Dolichospermum. The sequence goes on from JANMEE010000058.1 coordinate 8,865, forward strand.
TCAACTTTTGATAAACAAATTCTTCATCTGCCAACTGTTCATCTTGAAAAGGACGTAATAAACAAATATCCACTTCCAAAATATTGCCCACGGTATCAACAATAGTTTGTAAAACTTGCCGATAATTTAGGGCGCTGCGAATTGTATTTGTGATTGTATTCAGCAGCGATTCCTGACGAAGTGTGCGGGTCAGTTCCCTGGTTCTAGCTTTGAGGACATTGTGAGTATCCATAGCTTGACGAACTACTGCTTTTAGTTCTTCAGATTCCCAAGGTTTAGTTACATATTTAAATACTTTGCCAGCGTTAATGGCATCTACTAAATCTTCAACATCAGTATAGCCAGTTAAAATAATGCGAATAATATCTGGATATTGGGTGGCTGTGAGGCTTAAAAATTCTGTACCACTCATCATCGGCATCCGTTGATCGGAAATGATGACTGAGATATCACCCTCTTGCGCTAATATGTCCAGGGCTGCTGGTCCTGAATTTGCCCTTAGCACCTTATAGTCACGATAAAAGGTGCGATAAAGCAAGTCAAGATTGTCGGGTTCATCATCGACAACTAAAATTTTCGGCTTACTGTTTGCTTGTGATATCATGAACCACTTTGCTGCTGCAATGGCAGTCGAATAAGGAATAAAACATTCAAGTAAGGATATGTATAAGTCAGGTAAGAGTAAGTTATTTCGACCATTAACTGTTTATTTGACTACATAAGTAGAGGGCGTTAAAAATTGTCGTTATGACAAGGGAAGAGGGAACTCCAGAAGAGGTTTTGGGATATTTTACTTGTCGTTACATATTTCGGTTTTGTTCTGTTCACCTACCTAACTAAGAATATAGACTTTCGTGATCTAATTACCCGCTACTTTGGATTTTAACCTCTGTAAGTAGTTGTTTATTAACTAGTTACTTTTCAGTTTGTGAATACGCAGCAAGTAGCTGTATATTTAGTTTGTCTATTTCAGCATTTATACTAACAATTTTCCATTAATTGTATTTTTAGTGAAGATAGTATCGTTATGAATAATACATCAGTTTGACTTATAGCTAAACTATACTATTAAACAGATACCTCTTTCTAAATTTAGTAATCACAACTAATACTAAGGCAAATTGTAGTTTTAAGTAAATTGCTCCGGCTGAATTAAGTATTGTCTAGGTTATTATTCTAATATCCATTACTCAGTATGTCTACTATCAGCCTCTCCAGTTCCCAATTAGGGAAATTTTTTAGCCTTAATCCGCTAAGATATTTCATAAGACCTCGCGGTATGCGGGAAACGAGCGTGTCTTTAGACCTGAGAGGGAAGCGACACGGGCGGTTTTAACCGCATTGAATCTTGTTTCATTTTTCATTACCGCCTTGGAGTTGGGAAATTCGGGGTACTGTTGTGATGTACTTTCAACGGGACAATTACCGATTCAAA
>JANMEE010000068.1:0-1795 GCA_031376645.1 Dolichospermum sp. OTE_75_concoct_329_sub
AAGTCATCTGAAGATGACTAAATACTAGGAAAATTTATTAGTCCGTTTTAACGGACTTGAGCTATTAGACAGGGAATTGATTCCCTGGCGGGTTTGTCAGCCAACAGATAAGAAATTTTTAGCCTAAGTTGACACCAATGAATGCTGGATAATGACTACAATGGTCGGGCATTGCTGGAGTATGTGGATACTGATGTAAAAATCACAGTGCGGGCAGCTTATCCAGAACGCTTTTTGTCCTATCTCACCGAAGAAATTACATGGCTAGTTAAAGATTTCTGGGAAGGATTGCGTTGTAACATCATGGTTTCTTGTGTTGAACCTTGCGGTATGAATAAACCTGGAAACGGACTATTTGAAGTCCAGAAAACCGCGCTTTTACGCTTTTATTACTCAGAAATTTCTAAAGTTTGCAACCAAATAACCAAATTATCTAAACTCGCAAAATCTAACAACACCTCAGTTAAAGCTTCCAATTGCTCCAGAGATAACTTCTCAATCTGCATTTTTAGCTGACTAGGAATTTCCCCAAATCTTTTAGATAACAACCGCAGGATCAGATTTACTTCTCCCTCCTGTTTCCCTTGCTGCATACCTTGCTGCATACCTTGCTGCATACCTAATTCGGTAGCTTCTTCTCTGAGTTCTTCATACAAGCGAGTTTGCTGAAAACTTATGCCTAACATTGCTTCTATCTCCACACGACTTAAACGAATAAACCGATAAGAAATAATCGTGGTAATTATTTCCATTATGCCACGTCTAGCTGCTGGTTCTTGTAACTCCTGCTGACAACGATTGATTAAATATCGTGCTGCTACTGGGGCTTTGTTTTGTTTTAGAGTTGTCAATACCAACAAACTGACATCAAGGGGTAATTCCTCAAATTCTCCCAACTCATCCAAATATACTCGATGAACTTGTTCCGAACTCAAAAGTGCGCGATAGGGGTGAATATCCCCTTGTTCCTTACTTCGAGTTGGATAAATTAACACCGCTTGCCAATCTTGAAAACGTTCCCTATTTCTGTAAAAATAGAGAAATAATTCCCCAAATAACCGCTCATACAGTCGTTCATCTTTTTGAAATTGCACCTCACAAAAATAAACAACACCAGGAGTTTCGGTTTCTGGTGGTAAAAACACCCCGTCAATTTCAAACTTTGGTTCTTTCACCGCTACCGAATCGAAGCGATAATTAGCCGCATTTGCGGGAGGATTTGGCAATAATTCAAACAGGAGCTTTGGGTATGTTTGAAATAAATAATAGAAAATAGAGTCACGTCGCATATTGTAATTGTAATCTATCCTTCCGGCAATATTAATATTATGTGGCTGGCTTATGCTTGGCTAATTTAAACGCTGATAATAAGAGAATTGTCCCTAAAATTAAATACAGTAAAGAACTTGATACATAATTCAATAAATTACTACCGATAAAAGCACCAAGAATTGAACCAAAGTCCATAAAAACAATAAATTTTTGGTCTGATTTAATTCCCTGTAATCGTTGCTGACTTCTGAATTTAAATAAACCCATGATGATAGTAGGAATGCTGATTGCCAGACTCAAACTACCTGCTAATTTAATATCAACTCCAAATAGTAAAATTATTGTGGGGATAATCAACTCACCTCCCGCTACACCAAGCATACTACTAACCCGGATTTCTCACAAGTGAAAAAAATCATTGATAAAGAGCGAAAAAAAGGAAGTTTATTTGATACATAAGTAGCAAAGATGAAAAAAGGAAATCTCTTCAGTATATAGTTGAGAAATTTCGTTAAATATAAAG
>JANMEE010000129.1:0-2870 GCA_031376645.1 Dolichospermum sp. OTE_75_concoct_329_sub
GTAGTTCAAATAATAGACTGTGGAAGGTGAGAAAGATTTGGTAAAATATGGTATCTGTGTGCATTATTTATGATTTTATGTGAGATTTTAACCATTGTTCTAAGTCGTTAATATCTCCAAAGTCTAATAATGCTTCTCCCAAGTCTTCTAACTGTGCTATTGTCAATCTGTGGATGCTTTCAATATAGCGTACTGGCAATTCATATTTGCCACCACTACTTAATTTTCCAAATCTCTTAGATAATTGACGCAGCAGTAAGTTTGTTGCTTCTGCTTGTCTACCTTCCTGTTGACCTTCTTCTTTTGCCTCTTGATAAACTCTTGTTTGCTTGATATCACTAAGTAAAAACATCGCTTCAACCTCCTGACGGCTTAATTGTGAAAACTTCGACACCAAAACAGTTTCCAATAACTCTATAATACCTTGTTTTTCTCTGTAATTACTAATCTCTGTCTTGGTTCTTTCCATGAGATTGTGTACTAATTGTGGTGCTTGATTTTCTTTACTCACAATTAATTCAATTAACCCCATACCGATTGAACCTGCTGGAATCTCATCTAAATAAATTCTTTGAATTCGACCACTATTAACTAATTCTTGTTGGTAACTAGTTAATACTTCTACATCTAAACTACGTTTAGCAAATAAAGCGACTGCTTGCCAATCTTGTTGTGGTTTATATTGATTGAGATAGATGTTAATTTCTGTGATTAATTCCCAATAAAATTCTGGTCTGTTTTGAAATTGGACTTCTACAAAATAGATAGGTTTTTCGACACTATCTGGCATGAATATGCCATCAAATCGAAAGGCTTTCTCTTTGACTTCCACAGAGGTAAACTGATAACCTTCAGCATTTTCTATGGGTTGTCCCAGGAGTTCAAATAATAGACTGTGGAAGGTGAGAAAGATTTGGTAAAATATGGTATCTGTATGCATTATGGATGATTTAATTCCCAGTTAATAGCTTCTTTTAAATGCTTAATTAGTGTAGACTGTGGTAAAGGTCCTTGCAAATGATTCCAAGGTAAAATTTTCTCAGTTGACCAATTGCTATAAACATAAAAATCTAAGTCGGGAATTTGGCCTTTCAGTTGTTTAAAAGCCCGTTTATAACTTCCCAAAGAGTCACCAAAATCACGGGTTAATTCTAATAATGGGGAAAGTCGGCGATCGCCTCTGGACAACAAAGCCTGTATAATTGACCAATTATAGCTTTCTGGTCGAAACTCTATCCCTTGAGGCTTAATATATTTTTGTAATAATTGTAACCTCTTTTCCGCTTGTTTATTAACCCCAAACCATTGAAATGGTGTATGCGACTTAGGGACAAAGGTACTGCAACCCAACGTTAACCGCAAACCAGGAGCAGCTTTTTTGACACTTTGCATCATATTTACAGTTGCGTCCACATCTTCGGCTTCTTCCCCAGGAATTCCCACCATTCCATAGAGTTTTAAACTAGATAAACCACCAGCTTTTGCATTGATAGCTGCTTGAATAATTTCATCATTATCCAATTTTTTATTGACAATTTTCCGGATTTTTTCTGAACCACTTTCGACCGCAATTGTCAATGATCTTGTATCTCGTTTCGCCAAAGTTTGGGCTAATTTAACTGTAACTGTATTGGTTCTCACAGAAGCCACACTCAAACGCACATCATCATATTTTGGCTGACTAATATAATCTAATAATTCTGTAAATTCTGGATGTTGGGTAACAGAAGCACCCAATAAACCCAAACGATTTGTAACTTTTAATCCCCGTTCAATTCCCGGAATTAAAGAATCTTCTAAACTGGCAGTTCTAAAAGGTAAGGTTAAATAACTGGCTAAACAAAAGCGGCACATTTCGGGACAACTTCGCACCACTTCCACCATATAAATATTTTCCCAAGCGGCTTTTGCTGTAACGACAGTGGAAGCAGAAAGAGTATTACCTCGGTAAGTTTGCTTTTGGATAATTGGCGGAATTTCCGATGAAATAGGATTAATTGCTTTTATTTCTCCATCTGGAGTGATATATTCTATTACATATAAACTAGGAATATAAATTCCGGGAACTTGGGCTAATGTTTTTAATTGAGTTTCCCTATCAGCATTTCTAACTTTTTTATAAGTATCTATAAAATCACCAAGGAGATTTTCGCCATCTCCCAATAAAACCACATCAAAAAATTCTGCATAAGGTTCAGGGTTAGCCGTAAGAACAGGTCCACCGCCAAAAATTAAAGGATGATTTTCACTACGAGAATTAGCGCGAATGGGAATTTCTAAAGATTCCAACAGGTTAAAAATATTCACATAATCTAATTCCCAAGACATCGAAAAACCTAATAATTCTGGATGTCTAGGAAGTTGTTCCCGAATATCAGTAAATAAGCGACTTACCTGCAAATCCTCACGCATAGCCAAAGTTGCCCATACCACCTGATAACCTAGACTTGTTATCCCCACCGTGTACTCATTGGGAAAGGCAAAAATTACGGGAATAGCGTCGTCGTTAGGGGTTGCAGGAGTAAAGAGGAGACGTTCTAAGTCAAATACAGATGAGGTCACAGCTTTTTTAGTAAAGTTATCTATATTTAATTTTAAGCCATAGAATAATCAAGTTAAAAAATAATGTCACCCCATTAGCGAGAATAACTGGTAAAGCACCGAGAATAATCCCATAGATTAACCACAGAAATAAGCCACTCATAAAGACAATCAGCATCACATAGGACACATCTAGTGTGTTAATTTTGACAGACAAGCTAGGGATTTCCTTCATGCAGAAAGTGTGATAAAAAGAAGAATGCCTAAAAGCCCATAAAAAAGTTTTAGGGAAGCAAAACAAGCAGAATGAAGGTAATAGGGGAATGGAA
>JANMEE010000143.1:0-12045 GCA_031376645.1 Dolichospermum sp. OTE_75_concoct_329_sub
CTATCTAGCTAAAAACCACAGCATAATTAAGATAGAGGATTTGCACGTTAAGGCATTTTTGAAGAACCACAAATTAGCAGGTGCAATTGCAGATTGTGGGATGTATGAATTTAAAAGGCAATTAGAGTACAAAACTGAGAAGTTTGGCAGTGAATTAATCCTTGTAGATAGATTCTTTCCTAGTTCGCAAATATGCTCTAACTGCGGTAATCATCGTCATAAAATGCCATTAAAAAGCCGCGTTTATGTTTGTCCTGATTGTGGACATACAGAGGATCGTGACCTCAACGCAGCTAAGAATATTGACCGATGGTTTGTGGATATTTTTATCCCTGTAGCGTAGCGGTTCTTTTTAGGAACTACGGTCAGAAACGGTAAGTTCTACCGAGATTGTCTGTGGAGCGGGCAAACAAGATTGGAAGTCATTCTCAGACCGCGATGAAGCAGGAAATAAACACTAAGATTATCGCTGTCCAGATGTGTCTAGACTTTGGTAATTTTGGGTAAGTTTTATGGAACGGTGTGTCCAGAATTATCTTCCTAACACACCCTAAAAATTTAAAGTTTTTTTGGTAAACTTAGTACACAAAAGCGGAAGTGAACTAACTATTAAAAATAACTAAAAAGCTGGTAATATCTGCTTTTTTAATTTTTAATTATTAACTTTTAATTCCGACCTGCGGTACTAGTACAGTACGGCGTAAGTTAATGAACCATTTAGAATCTGACAAAAAGCTTAGAGGGTGTTTGAAAAGTCTAATTTGTTACTCCGCCTGGCGACTGGAAGTCGCGGCTACACAGACAAAACCCACCTTCGTGGGTTCAGAAACCTTGATTTTTCATTAGTCCACGAAGGTGGACTTCGCTTGTGTAGTAGCGAATTATATTCGCCCAAAACTTTTCAAACATCCTCTTATGCTGTATTCATTCTAAATTCTAACTTCTAAATTCATAAGAAAGCGGTACTAGCGTCTGCCACGATAAGGAACAGCATTTAGGTAATCAATATCAAAAGAGGATAGCTTTTGAGCGTAGTTACCTTTCCCACCTACAGAAACTGCCATAGCTGCAAACTTGCGAGGATCTCCTTCTGCCATGCGCTTTTCTTTAGCTTTAGCACTGTAGAAGTTTTCCAAGGTAAAGCGCCAGTCGGTTTTGACTGTACCGGCTGTTTCTTGGAAGTCTGAACCGTAACGGGGTGTTACCAAGTTAAAGGGACGATCTACAAAGCGTTTACGTTGGTAAGGAACGGTATTTTCACCAAAGTTTTGATTGTACTCTTCGCTGTCAATTAAAGCATCAACAAAACCACTAAAGCCTTTTGTGCCAATGACAATTGACCAAGCAATTTCTTCTTTTTTATTGTAAGCACAACGACCCAATAAGCGTTTGAGGGTGATATCTACCAAACGGTAGTTGTTGTTAACAGAGACAACTAAACGATAGAAAGCTTCAGATTTAGCTAAACCCCGGATAAAGTCACGAACTGACAAAGAACCGTTTTTGAGTTGAGATTCTAAAGTCCCTTGCCGGTTAAATTTGAGAATTTCATGTTCGCTGAAAACTTGGCGATAAGCAGCCCAAATGATGTTTGTCATGTCAGTGTAAGAACTAACATCTTCAATCCGATAGATATAAGGTGTATCTTCATCTTGGTCAGCAACGCCAAAGCTGCCTACCCGGTGATTTTGACTGCTGGGATTGTATTGAAGTAATGGTAATGCCATATTATTTTTCTCCTTTTATGATCAAATTAAACAAAGATGAATTAGGGAATAGGGAATAGGGAATATTTTTCCTACCCCTTACCCTTTTCCCCTTAACCGAAAAGTATGGCCTGATTATCTTCCCAGAAGGTTAGTAAATAGGATTAATTCCTAACCAATTGAGGATAAATAAGAAAGTGATGCCTGCGGTTATTACCAGTAATACAGCAGACAATGCCCCCCAATCAACATTTTGCCCTGAGCCTGGATAGAAAAACCCATTCCATTGATTAATATACCGACCTTTTTGGACAATACCTGCTCGGTCACGGTAATCAGCACCATAACGGGGTGTAAAGCTGATAGGTCGGTCTGTGGTCATGCGTTTGCGTTGATAGGGTACGGTATACTCGCCAAAAGCTTGTTCATACTCGCTACTATCAATTAGAACATCAACGAATTTTCCCCAGCCCAGAGTAGCAATTTGAATTGACCAAGCCATTTTTTCTTGCTCATTGTAGGGAGAACGACCCAAAATCCTTTTTAGGAACATTTCTACCAACCGATAGTTGTTATTAGGTGTCACAACTAGCTGATAAAATCGCTCTGATTTGGCCAAACCGCGAATGAAGTCTTTAACCGTAATTGACCTATTTTTGAGTTGAGTTTCTAAGGTAATTTGGCGGTTAAATTTGAGGATCTCCTGTTCGTTGAAAATTTGGCGATAGGCTGCCCAAATTAGTTGATCAATTTCGCTGGAAGAGTTGGCATTTTCAATGCGGTAGATATAAGGATTGTCTTCGTTAATATCTGCCGTCCCAAAGCTGCTAACTCGTTGGTTTTGAGTTGTAGGTTTGTATTCAAGTAAAGGAATTGCCATTTTAAAGAACCTGCCTTTTGGTAAATTTGGCCTCTTAAAATGTCGTAATACTTAGCAAACTAACTAAAAATTAAAATCCTTAAAAAAATCCAAACTTTGTCACTTTTGCCACCGAAATTCCCCAGCTAGTTAAAAAACTATTTAGCGTCCAGGAAACCCAGCACTAGGACTAATAGAAACAGGAATACCTGTTGATGTAGTTTCCCTTGTAGTGTTAGGAATTTGGATATTGGCAGTGCTAACTGGTGTGTAAGTCACTGTTTTAATTTTAATGGAATTTGCCATATCCAAAAAGTTTTTAATGTCGCCCCATTTATAACGAGCTTCTTCTAGCTGGTCGCGCCAGTAGTCGCTATATCGTGGTGTTACCAAATTAAAGGGTCTATCTTTATAACGTCGTCTTTGGTAAGGAACGATATTTTCACCAAAGTTGCTTTGATATTCTTCAGAATCTAGCAAAGCATCAACAAAACCACCCCAACCTTTGGTAGCAATCACAATTGACCAAGCGATTTCTTCTTCTTTGTTATAAGGTGCGCGACCTAATAACCGTTTTAGTCCAATTTCTACTAATCTGTAGTTAGAATTACTCTGAATTACTAAACTTTGGAAAGCTTCGGATTTAGCTAAACCCCGAATGAAATCACGAACGGTAATTGCTTTGTTTTTTACCTGGGATTCTAAATGAACTTGGCGGTAAAATTTGAGAATTACGTGTTCGCTGAAAAGTTGCCGATAAGCCGCCCAAATCAATCCTTCTACTTCTCCACCAGAAGCATAATCTTCAATGCGGTAAATTGTCGGTGTATCTTCGTTGGGAACTTCATAACCAGCAACACGTTGGTTTTGAGAGCTGGGTTTGTATTCGAGTAAAGGTATTGTCATGTTTGTTAGGGGACAGGTGACAGGTGACAGGGGATAGGGGATAGGGGATAGGGGACAGAGAGAAAATGTTTCTCAATCACCAATAACTAATTTTTGGCGTTAGCAGGAATGTAACGATAAGGTAAGGAAACTGCTACGGGTTTAATAGTGGGTTGTTCTGCACTATCTTTGCTAGTATCAGGTATTTCTACGTTACTAACGAAAGATTGAGCGGTAGCTAAACTGCGTTGGTAGTTAACTTCGTTGGTAATAATTGCCCCAGCCATAATGAAAAAGTTGCCAGGAATTGCCCGACGGATATCTGCTGTAGTCAGTTGTCCTGATGTGCGGATGCTGTAGTAGGAACGACCAGCTATACCACGAATGTTTTGAGTATCGCGCCAGTCAGCACCATAACGGGGGTTAACTAGGTTGAAAGGGCGATCGCCAAAACGACGACGTTGGTAAGGTACGATGTCATCACCAAAGTTATCTATATACTCATCTAATGCCAATAAATCATCTATAAAACCGTGTAAACCTTTGGTAGCAATGACAATTGACCAAGCGATTTCTTCGGCTTTGTTGTAAGCAGCCCGGCCTAAGAACCGTTTTAAGGTGATATCAACTAAGCGATAATTGGTGTTTGTATCCGCTATTTGGGTCCTGTAAACGTCTGATTTGCCTAAACCCCGGATAAAGTCGCGGAGGGTAATCGCCCGATTTCGCAGTTGTGATTCTAAAGCAGTTTGCTTATAGCTGGCTAAAATCAGATGCTCGCTGAAAATTTGTCGGTATGCAGCCCAGATGATGCTATCAATATCTTGATCTGAGGTAGCACGATCTAAACGATAAATGGTGGGAGTGTCTTCGTTAGGAACTTCATAACCTTCTACTCGCTGGTTTTGCGTTTTGGGCGCGTATTCTAGTAGTGGTATTGACATCTTTATTTTTACCTTGTTATATGGTATATAAATCAGTTTACTGAGCTAAGGCCAACTGAACGCGAGCGCGAACTGCTTTTTCTGTGTCGTTAGTCAGTATTAATTTAAATTTAGCCGCAATAGACGCTTGTACAACCGCTATTTTTGCTAAAGCTTGTAACCCAACAATAGCAGCATAACGAATTGACCAATCTGTATCTTCGCAGATAAACAGAAGTGTTTCTAAGACCCGGTTAATAGCTATTTCAGCTTCAGAAGTTTCTAATTTGTGCCATTGTAGTTTTCCTAGTCCTTTAGCAGCAGCACGGCGAACACTGGGGGCAAAGTCAGTCATTGCCGTAGAGATGAGAATATCCAAAGCCCGAGGATCTGAGATCGCAGCTAGTGTGCGAATCGAATAAGCCCGTGCGCCATAGTTATAATCATCAATTTGGTCTAGCAATTGTGGGACTGCTATTTCTCCCAACTCTGTCAATCCTGCTGCTGCTACTATCGCCGCTTCTGGATTGTTATAACCAAAGACGGCAATTAAGGTGGGAATTGCCAATGGATCTCTGACTGCTGCCAGATTTTTCACCGCTGTCACCATTTGGGAAGGTGTTTCTGCTACGGTAATAGCCCGAATTAGTTCATCCATTTTTCCGTGGTCAGTTGTCAGTTGTCAGTGGTCAGTTGTCAGTAGTTTTACAAATGACTAAGAACTAATGACTACAAAAGCGAATCCATGAGATTCATCACTTGGATAGCTTGTTCAGATATACCAAAAGTATCAGACTGTGTTGGCAGTTGATACTCTAATAATCCTTTCAAGGCCATAAGTTTGAAGCTATTTTCTACTTGTGCAAGAGCTATTGCTTCTGCTGCGCCTAAATACCCAATTGCTCCCAAATCCCCCAACACAACGCGACGCATTTTCAAATCACCTGTTGCCAAGGTTTTCACTAATAACTCACCATAAGTAGAGTCTTGTGTTAGTTGGTACATGGCTCTCATTGCAGAGCATTGCAATCGAGGAACTGAATGTTGGAGAAAAGGCTGAACAAGGGAAATAGCTTCAGTTGCACCCATAGCTCCCAAGGCTTCTAATACTGCTGTATAGGGTTGGGCAAGATGGGGAAAACCAGGTACTTGGACGGCATTGGCAACTCCCCCATCTAGCAGTTTAATTAGGGCTGGTAATGCTGTTTTGTCCCGGAGCATAGCTAAAGATTGGGCTGCTGCTTCGCGGACATAAAAATCAGCACATTCTAAACACCTAATTAAACCTGGTACAGCTTTTAAGTTGCCTAATTTACCAAGCGCCCTCGCGGCATTACGCCGTAAGGGATAACCACCCAGTTCTGTTCTGTCGGCTTCATCCTCTAACGCTGCAATGAGTGCGTCAATGGCTTCTGGCTGACTGATCCGGAACTTACCCAACCACCAAGCAGCATAATAGCGAAGACTTAAATCTGGTGATTGCAGGTTAGCGATCGCTAACTCTGGTGTGAGATGCGGTGCATTCTCCGCAGAATATTCTTCGCTATTGGTTTCTATCATTACCAGGGCGTTATGCTTACTCTGCTACAGTCAAAGTTTCAATTTTGACGATTCTGCCACCTAAACGGCTAATCCGCTGCATTTCTTCATTCATCCGGCTGTAGGGTACTGTAATAAATACGCTACCACTGCGGCGAATGTCGAATTTATTCTTGTCGGTTTCTTCGTTTTGCTTTAAGCCGACAACTTCGTAACGAAATACACGGCTTGCAGATGAAGAAACACTACCAGCACCAAGTGTGGTTTGACCGAACATTACTTCTATATCTCCTGTGATGAGTTTTGTCAGTTGACAGCACTAAATCTTACGTAGGCTGCACACTGACAATTTTGCCGCCAACTCGATGAATTTGCTGCATTTTGTCTAGAAGGCGCTCGTAAGGCACAATAAATACTGTGCTGCTGCGACGCACGCTAGGGTATCCTGGATTGCGAATACTTGTAACTTCAACTCGGTAAGTGCGATCCGATTGCCCTACAGCATTACCTAAATTTTGCTTAGGAGCATTATCCGTAGACACACGGAAACCCCAATTATCGTTACTACCAGAAGCTCCAACAACTGAGGAAGTCTTATTACTCGCTAATTCCCCTGCTAAACGAGATTTATCACCTTCGACTTGAGCAGTATCGCTATTGGCGTAACCACGATATAACCGGAACATCCGGGTAAAGCCGGCTGCACTTTGTCCTGCTTGAAAATCAAAACCACGATAGTAAGGAACAACGTTGTTGCCAAAGCTGTTTTGATATTCTTCAGAATCAATGTAGGAGTCAATTTCCGCTTCGTAACCTTGGTTAATATATAAGTCTAAGTGATAAGTTACTTCAGACTCATTGTATGGTGCGCGACCCAACAAATGTTTATAGTTGAGTTCAATTAACCGAGTTTGGAAACTGTTGTAGAAGAATTTAGCTTTATAGAGTTCTGATTTAGCGACGCTACGGACAAACTCCCGCACGCTTAAATTGCCATCGCGTAAAAGTGATTCTGCACTAATCAGGCGATCTGATGCCAATATATAGTCATTTCCTAAAACGTGGCGATAAACGGCACGAATTACTGATTCGACTTCTTCTCGGCTGGCGTTGGGGCGCAGTTCAACTCTACGGGCATCGCTAAAAGGCTCTGTTCCTAATCTGGAAGCTGCTGTTGTAATTGCCATGTTTTCCCCTTTATTGTTTTCATTTCTCTGCAAAACCACTCTTCAAAAGTGATTTTCGCGCTCTGATTAACAATTTCAGTTATCTGGAGATAAAACGATGCCCGGAGCCAGATCCAATTGCTAGGTGAACCAGAGTGATCATGTACGGTCTTAACGCCACTTAATTTTTTGTTGGAAAATATCCAACTTACGCAGTGACTCCCCATGAACAACTGGCGAACCCCTCTAGGGGTAAATCCATCCAAACAATTGTATCCCTCTCCGGGCATGACGCTATCTAGCTAAGAGCGTTGATTGCGTAGTCAATGTAGGTGTTAGCTTCGTTAGCAGCTTGACCGCTCAAACCATGACTAGCTTTGATTGATTTCAAAGCTTCTACGTACCAGCTAGGAGATAAGTCGAAAGCTGCGTGCATTTCAGTCAAACCAGCAATCAAGAACTCATCCAAAGGACCTGTTCCACCAGCAACTAGGCTATAGGTGATGATGCGTAGGTAGTGACCAACGTCACGAGCGCACTTGGATTTACCACGAGCATCAGATGCAAATTGGTTGCCTGGTGTAGAGGTGGTGTAAGGGAATTTGCTGTATACAGCGCTGGTAGCGCCGTCAATCAATTTTTGAGCATTAGCTGTCAAACCACGAGCAGCTTCCATGCTTGCAGCAGCACGGACTAGACGACCATTAACTGCTTGTAATTCGGTGTTGCTTAAAAAGCGTCCTTGGGTATCAGCAGATGCGATTGCTTCGGTAATTGGTGTTTTCATTGGTGAAAATCTCCTAGATAGTTTCTTGCTTGTTTTGTTGGGAAAAGCTCAATTGAGATTCGAGCTAATTTGTAATGAATTATTAGGCAACAGCAGCCGCAGCACGGTCAAAGTAGCTGGCAACTTCAGAAACCAAAGAACTACAATCACCTTTGGTGATACCGTTAGGATCGTTAACGATAGCGATAGCTGCTTCTTTCATTTTGCCAACACCAACAGCTACGGAAGAACCAGGAGTACCCAAAGCTTGGTATGTTTCGCGCAAACCATTTAAGCAACGGTCATCAAGAACACTAGCATCACCAGCGATCGCTGCATAGGTTACATAGCGTAAAATGATTTCCATGTCGCGGAGGCAAGCAGCCATACGACGGTTGGTGTAAGCGTTTCCACCGGGAGCGATCAAGTTGGGTTGTTCTTCAAACAAAGAACGAGCAGCGTTGGTAACGATAGCGGAAGCATTGCTGGTGATGCGGTTAACAACATCTAAACGCTTGCTGCCGGAAGCTACAACTGCGGTTAAAGCATCTAGTTGTTCGGTGCTGAGGAATTCGCCTCTAGCGTCAGCTTGGGAAACAACTTTGGAAAATACATCTAATGTCATGGATTCTAATCTCCTAAATTACTTAGTTGAGAGATCTCTAAATTAAAACTAATTCGGATTGGTTTGCAACAGAGTCAAATCAAAGCGTTTCTCAATTTATTCTCTCATTTACTAGTCTACAGTTTACAAACCAGAAATTATGAGAGTCAAAGGGGAATTTTATGAGAAACCGGCAAACTTAATGAATTGCCTGCTTTTTCAACTTTCTTCTGTTGTTTAACCCCTACAGTTTATGTTTATACAATGCCATAGAGCCTTTATTTGTTACAAATTATGAATAGATCAGATTATCCTCCAAAAGAAGCCTCAAATCCTTTATAGACAAAGCGTGTAGCTGAGGAAAATTTGATATTTGTGTTACACAACTTTACATTTTTTGAAAGAAACCGCAATATTAAGCAGCTAAAGATTAGCTGAATTTTCCAGGAAACTCTTACTATAAAACGATTACAGCCGTTTTATGTTGTATATGATTTAGCTGAATTTTATTAAGAAGTATTAAGTTTACATTTCTAAATATTTTAAAACTTTTCTATTTTTTCCCCCCTGGGGGGATATAAATACCCAAAAAGTTATATTCACAAATTGAGAGTAAATCGCTATTTTTTCAGAAATTCTTAATAAATACCACTCCGACGGCGCAATACTTCCAGTAAAGTTGTCAAGCTGCGGGGAAGAGGAGCGGTCACTTCTACTAAGTCACCAGAGACGGGATGTTGTAACTGGAGTTTCCAAGCGTGTAATGCTTGTCCTGGCAAATTTACGCCAATGGAATGAGCAGAACTATAAATGGGGTCACCGACGATGGGATGACCGATTTTGGCACTGTGGACACGAATTTGATGGGTACGGCCTGTTTCCAATTGGAAGTGCATCAATGTGTAGTTACCAAATCGTTCTTTTACTTGCCAATGAGTAATTGCAGCGCGTCCACCCTCTTCTACAGGAACAATGTCCATTTTTTTGCGGTCTTGGGGATTGCGACCAATAGGTAAGTTTATGCTCCCAGTGTCCGTTTTGGGAACTCCGTAAATTAGTCCTAAGTATTCCCTTCTGGCGGTTTTTGCTTGTAATTGTGCTTGTAAGTGTTGATAGGCTCGGTCTGTTTTAGCAATGACAATGGCTCCGGTTGTATCTTTGTCTAAACGGTGGACAATTCCCGGCCGTTGAACCCCACCTATTCCCGGTAAGTTGGGACAATGTGCCAATAAAGCATTAACTAAAGTTCCATCCGGATGTCCTGGTGCGGGATGGACTACTAAACCAGCGGGTTTATTGAGAATGATTAACTCGTCGTCTTCATAAAGAATATCTAGGGGAATATCTTCTGCGATTAGTTCTAAAGGCAGAATTGCGGGAATTTCTAGGGTAATGCGATCGCCTATTTTTAGATTAACTTTTTTAGATGTGCAAACTGTATCATTGACTTGAACACAGCCCTGTTGGATTAATTGCTGGATGCGAGCCCGGGATAAGTCTGATAACTCTTGGGATAAATAGCTATCTAGGCGATCTCTATTTTCTGGAACTTGGATATTAATTGCAGACACGATTAAGTATTGGGTAATTTAAGAAACATTGAGATTAAAAACTAAAGGATGTTTTAAAAGTCCCTCATGGTGGATCAAATATTTTTAGATCCCCCTAAATCCCCTTAAAAAGGTGGACTTTGACTCTAGTTCCCCTTTTTAATAGGGGTTAGGAGGGATCTAACAGGTGTAGGTTTTTGACATTGAGATTGATAATAGGGCTAGACTTGGCAGACAAGGAGGGAAAGTGGACAAAGAAGAATTAAAACTGATTAATGATCCAGAAAGTTGACTAATTGGTAACAAGTGATGATTGCTCCCACAGGGAACAACATATCGGGCAGAATTTTCCGGTTCTTTCTCTTCACACTCCCTGGTCTACTTTCCTTCTTTGTCTTCCAAGTCTTGCCTTCATCCAACTGTAAAAAACCTACGCCTGTCAGATAGGGGGGATCAGCAGCAAGTGCCTAAAATCACCACCAAAAACTTTTAAAACAACCTCTTAGAGACTTGCTGAGAAAATCTCTCCACTTCATTTTTTCACAATCTGTTTAAGATACTTTTTTATTTCTTGTAAAAAATCTATAGTAACCTAAAAGTTAAGCATTAAAGTTAAGCATTCCCGAAGCAAAATTTAAACAGTTTGTAAAATCCAGTAATTGATTATGAGAGAAAATTTTAATGATCAATCTCAGAATATGAATACAATTCCTATTAGTAGATATAGATTTTTCCAAAAGATACAACCAATTAATTTATTAAAGAAGATTACTAATAATTCCTTTACTGGTTGTTTTCAAGTATTTAGTGAATCTGGTGCATGGTCAATATACATGGATCAGGGTAAGCTAATTTACGCTGGTTACTCTGAGGAAATGTTTGAACCCCTTTACCGCAACTTACAGCGGTTGAGTCAGCAAATTTCTACTCTTCCCATGGGTATCAATGAACAGTTACGGATGATTTTTGAACAGGATATTGAAAATCAGTCAATCCCAAATCCAGATTATTTAGCAATTTGTTGGTTAGTTAATCAAAAATATATTAGTCACTTTCAGGCTGCTTTACTAATTGAGCAATTAGCACTGGAGGTTTTACAGTCATTACTGAAGTTAGAATATGGCAGTTATGAATTTGTTCCTAATACTTTTTTAGATGATCTCCCTAAATTTTGTCATTTGAATTTAAGAACTCTAGTGGAAAAATGTCAATCAGGGGTAAAGGTTGATGTTCAGGAAAATTTGAATTTTGAAAATGATCATCAGTCATATTCACATAAAAAACATCAGGAACAATTACCCGGAAGTAATGCTGATCACGTTGATTCTGAACCAAATATAAATCAGCCGAATAACCCTCAAGTTAGAGAGAGAAAGAAATACAGTATTTTGGGTGTAGACGATGATTATAGCATATTAAATGCTGTGGAAGATTTTTTAGATGAGCAAATATTTTCTGTAATTAAATTTATGGATTCTTCCCAAGCTTTAATGGAAATTTTGCGCGTCCAGCCTGATATCATTTTACTAAATATAGAAATGCCGAATTTAGATGGGTTTGAAATCTGTTCTTTATTACGGAAGCACACACATTATCAAAATATTCCTGTAATTTTGATGACAGAAAGAATGGGATTGAGAGATAGAGCAAAAGCCAAGTTTGTGAGAGCTAATGGCTATTTAGAAAAACCTTTTTCTCAGGGAGATTTGCTGAAAATTATTTTTCAACATATTGTATAATATAGCAATAGTATTTGAATTTTGAAAACTCTAAGTATTTGTAGGGTGCGTTAGAGGATGTTTTAAAAGTTTTCAAGGTATAAATTAGCCCCTCTTGTAAACCTCTCCCCGAAGCGGAGAAAGGCTTTGAAACCCCCCTTCCCAGCCTTCGGCACGCTGCGCTAACGTAGGGAAGGGGGGCAAGGGGGTTAGGTTTTTGGAGATTATTGGTTTTATTTAATACTTTATGGCTAACGCCACGCTATGCCTGATGCCTCCGGCTCCCGCAGGGATACGGCACACTTCGTGAACGCTATCAAACACCCTCT
>JANMEE010000148.1:0-9975 GCA_031376645.1 Dolichospermum sp. OTE_75_concoct_329_sub
GATACTGGGCTTGTATCCCATAAAGCCTCAAATCAGCCTGTAGCAAATCATTCGTTTGGTTGCATAACCGAGAATGCGCTATCGCGCTAATACATTGAAAAACATTGATTACCCAAGGAAAATAATATGACTCAGCAATACTTCAATAAAGTTGATTTAGTTGGTCGCGTTGGTCAAACACCTGATGTTCGCTATTTTGAATCAGGTGCAATGAAAACATCCTTGACTCTTGCTGTCAAACCTCCCTACAGAAGTGAAAATCCCCTCTGGTTTGATTTAGAACTTTGGGGAAATATTGCACAAGTTGCAGCAGACTGGGTTCAAAAAGGTTCGACTATTGGGATCACCGGTGAAATAGTCTTTGACAGATGGATAGATAAAAACACCAACGAATCCAGACAAAAGCCCATCATTCGTGTCAGCAATCTAGAACTGATCAGTTCTGCTCAACGGAAGGACTCGAATGAAACCAGTGAAGACCAAGATTCCATAATTAACGCCAATTTCTAGAAAACTAACCACATCCCGCAGCATAACTTTTGTCTGTGGGATGTTGTGGTTGAAAAGCGCAAAGCGCAATTTTTATGAACAATTGACAATTTCATCACAAGGAATAAACCATGATTAACTCAACCCAAACCATTCGACTCCTCAGTATTGATGAAGCTTTTGACAGTCAAGGAGTAAAGATTGTCTATGGTGAATGTGTTTTCTCCTACTATTCAAAAGATGGCGTAGTGGAAGACACAATTCCCTACAGAACCAAAGGAGCAGCCGCAGTTTCCATTGCTGAATCAGGAATTAATGCTACTGGTATCGCTATGGGCTATTTGGATATTAACGTGGTGGATAGCGGTAAGGGATATAAAGAAAAGAAAACTGCCTTGGTTATCCGCACTTTCATCTGCACTACCACTGGTAATCGGAATCCTATACCAACTGCTACACCTGTTGTTCAACCAACTCCACAGGAAAATACTCAACAGTTAGTTGGTGCTGGTGTAGCTACAGCATCTAACAACGGACATTCTCGGAATACTAATATTTCTCACATTCCCTTTTAAGGATATTACTTCTGGCTACTTTGCCAGAGGTATTTTTTTTCTGTGGGCAGATAATTTTTTTCACTTATCAGTGCTAGGCTATGACTTCAATGATAGATGTAGGAACTGTTATTTTTTTAACCCATGTTTTGAGCAATAGTCTACAAGTTACAGCAACAGAGAAAATTCCTGTTTCAAGATTCGGTTAATTCTCATATATTGATATATGATGCAAAAGAATAAATATTAGACTTGTTAGGAAATAGATGGTGAAAATCGCTGAAATGTTTTCCAGGAAAGGAATTAAAGAATTTTAAGGGTTATTACTCAACGACTCTAATATATTCTTAAATCATATATCAATATATGATGTAGAAAATCCGATATATGATACTCACATAACATCAAAAAAATAGTCATGCAAATTAGATTAGCTGTAATAAGTAATGCCGGAGGAAGTGGTAAGACAACCCTTTCTGTCCATCTAGCTCATGCTCTGGCAAAACGCAAGTATAACGTAGCACTGTTTGACCTTGACCCGCAAGGGTCGCTGACACTATTTTGTGGTTTAAATCAACCAGAACCAGAACATACTTTAGCTGCTGTCCTCAAAGAAAATTTTGATGGTAATTGGCCGTTGACACCCTGCTGGAGTGAACACACCGATAAAGTAGTTATTTGTCAGGGTGGTATGGTTCTCACCCAAACAGCAGATGAATTAGTTTTACACAAACGAGGAGCTTACTTATTAGGCGATCGCTTAACTGACTATCCTCTAGAACATGATTTGATGATCTTTGATTGTCCAGCTACCCTGGGTCCCTTACCTTTAATGGCACTAGCAGCCAGTACACACATAATTATTCCTGTTCAGCTAGAGCCAAAATCCATTCAAGGAGCGGCTCATTTACTGGAATGGTATTACTACCATTGCAAGCACTTACGCTTAAAACCAACACCAGAAATTCTCGGTTTTGTTCCCAACCAATACGATGCTCGACGTGCAGCCCATAGACAAATGTTGGCTGCTTTACCATCTCAATTAGAGCAGATGAATATCCATGCTTTTTCAGAAATTCGGGATAGTGCTGAATTTGTTAACGCCAGTGGACAAGGATTACCATTAGCTATTCACCGCCCCAGTCATCAAGCAAAGGATGACTTTAAAGAAATTGCCTCAAAATTAGCGGCTTTGATTGGCAGCAAGAGTAAAGAAAGCGTCAAAGTTTAACTAATCTGTCACACCCAAAAGTTGTACCTTTTTGATTTTGGCTACAAGTTTTAAATCCTCTCCCCTGTTCAATCATTGTCTCAATGTGCAAATTAAATCTGTGCTAATTTATGACCACTCGTAAATCTCCTGACCTCACCAACTATTTTTCAGGCGCAAAGCAATCCCAACAATTATCAGAAGCTGAGGCAGAAATTCAACGCCTAAAAGCCGAAATAGAAGAACTTCGCTCTCAAGGATCAAGTGAGTTAGAAACACAGCTACAAACTCTCAGGGCGCAACTTCAGTCACAATCAGGTATCCAATCTATTTCTTTAGAAAAAATTCAAGCCAACCCAGAGCAACCGAGACAAACATTTTTATCAGAAAGTATTGAGTCTATGTCTCGTTCTCTGGTATCAGATGGACAACTAGAACCAATTATTTTAATTCAACGGGAACACTTAGTTATCTTTGATGGTGAACGACGTTGGCGTAGTGCTAAAAACTTGGGTTGGGAAAATCTGCAAGCTGTGATTATTCCTGAGCCTGATGCTTTGCACCGTAAAGCTTTAATCACATCGTTACATCGGGAAGACCTTAATCCTCTGGATAAAGCTGAAGCTATTGTGCGGGAGTTGGCAATAAATACTGGTTTAGAACCTCAAGATATTCCCCGGATTCTCTCAACGGTAGTGCGACGGTTGAATGCACAAAAACGAATGAATTCTGTTGTTGGACTGATTACGGTAACACCGGAAGAGCAACAACAAGGTTTAGCTATTTTGGACTTAGATGAACGCGAAGCAGCAATTTTCACTGTACTTTTAGATTTACAACTCAATCCAGCTTCTATTGATGCCAATATTTTTCCTATGCTTACTTTAGCCGAAGACTTGAAAGCTGCAATTAGGTCTTCTGGTCTTAAAGGTGTTCATGCCATAGCGTTACAAAAACTGTCAACGAAAAATTTGGGAGTGCCAGAATTAGAAGCAGAAGAAATTAGAATCAACATCACCCAAAAGGTGTTAGCAGAAAAATTATCTGTGCAAAAAACACGGCAATTAGTAACTGAAGCGATCGCCTTACAAAGTATCGACGCTGAAAAAATCGAAAACCAAGTTAAACCAATGACTAAGGCAACACGCTCTTTGTATAAAGTTTCTGGGGACGCGCTGAAGAAAGTTGAGGTTTCGCAATTAATGGAGTTTCAGGAAGTCCTTCGCAAGAAACTGGCGGAGATTGAAGAAGTAATCCAGGAAAAAGCTGTCAACGATAATAAAGTTTAGTATGCAATCAAATTTAAAAGTAGGGCTACAAATGTCAGCTAATGATTTGTGTTTGAAACGCCCTACATAATACTTGTGAGGTTACATAAGCCAAAGCGTGTCCGCCGATTTTATCTCAGCAATCACTTAAATACGCAAAAATTTTAATCGATAAAACAACTTATGACTACTATCATACACCATTGTCTAATTATCAAAAGTCTTACTTTTAAACAGTCGCATTCCATTTGCAGTCACTAACAAGGAAGTCCCTGTATCGGCTAAAACAGCTACAGCTAACCCAACAAATCCAAATGTTCCCAATAGCAAAAATAACCCCTTTGTTACTAAAGAAAAGATAACATTCTGTTGAATTACAGATACAGTGCGACGACTCAATTCTATTGCATAAGCCAGCCGTCTGAGGTCACTTCCTACTATCACTACATCTGCTGTTTCCAAAGCAATATCTATGCCACCCACCGCAAAACTAATATCCGCAGCAGCCAGGGCTGGGGCATCGTTGATACCATCTCCAACCATACCTACCACCCCATCACGACGCATCTGTTGAATTTCTTGGAGTTTATCTTCTGGTAGCAGTTCAGCCCGATACTCTGTAATTCCCACTTGTTGAGCAATTTGCCCTGCAACACGGGTGCGATCGCCCGTCAGCATTACCAACCGCTTTAACCCCAGCCGCTTCAATTGTCGCACGGCTTCGGTTGCTTCTAATCGAATACCATCAGAAAGGGCGATTGCTCCTAATAACCCTTCCTTTGCCCCTACAAGTACCGGAATTTGACCGAGTTGTTCAATTTCAGCCAACAAAGATTCAGCCTCATCAGACAAGGGAATATCTTGCTCTAAAAATAACCTTCGATTGCCAACAAAGTATAACATTTCACCAAAGTTTGCCTGAATCCCCTTACCTGGTAATGCCATGAAGTTCATAGGTGTTTCTAACTCCATCTTTTGTTCTTGAGCCTTAGCTACAATTGCCTTGGAGAGCGGATGTTCTGACTGTTGCTCCAGTGAAGCTGCAATTTGTAACACCATGTTTGCACTTACCTTGCCAAAGTCATAAACCTTCTGCACAATGGGCAACCCTTGGGTAATCGTACCAGTTTTATCAAAAGCTAGAGTTGTCAGGTGTCCGGCTGTCTCCAGAGCATTACCCCCCTTGAACAAAACGCCGTGGCGAGTTGCAGCACCAATGGCGCTAACAATGGAAACTGGGGTAGAAATCACCAAAGCACAAGGACAAGCAATTACTAACATTACCAGCGCTCGATAGAACCAAACATTAAAAGGTTGAGCAAATGCCAAAGGCGGAATTAGAGTAATAGCGACCGCAATCAAAATTACAATTGGGGTGTAAACTTCTGCAAACCGATCTACCCACTGCTGAGAAGGAGCGCGACTGCCTTGGGCTGCTTCTACCAAATGAATGATTTTAGCAACAGTCGTATCACTAACAGTATGAGTTACTTTAACTTCTAAAAAGCCCGACTGATTCAACGTTCCCGCAAAGACAGTATCCCCAACTTCTTTATCTTCTGGAATTGATTCTCCCGTAATTGGTGATTGATCAATAGCACTTATCCCAGAAACAACAACACCATCCAAAGCCACGCGCTGTCCTGGTCGAATTGTCAAAATTTCACCAACTTGCACAGTTTCCACGCCCACTGTAACTTCTTTATTCCCACGCTTCACAGTAGCAGTCGGTGGAGTTAAATCCATGAGGGCGCTGATAGCATTGCGTGTGCGACCAAAAGTGAAAACTTGCAGGGTTGTACCCAAAGAAAACAAAAACAGGACTAATGCTGCTTCAAACCAGTCCCCCAAAATCACTGCCCCAATAACTGATATGGTCATCAGCAGATTCATATCGGCACGGCGCAAGCGCAACTCAAATAAACCTGCTCGTGCAATAGGATAGCCTGCAATTACTATACCAATGCCATAAAAAGCTCGTGTTATCCAAATTGGTAATGCTAAGTATTGAGCAACTAAGCCCAAAACTAACCCTATCCCCGCTAAAATTACGCTTTGTCCCCGGCGGTTGTTCACCCAAAATTTCCAGTTTGCTGAGTCGCGTTTTTGTATTTGTTTTGAGGCTGAATCGTCTTGATGATGGTCGTGGTTACAGCTTTGGCTATATTGGTAGGAGCTTAATTCATGAGTGAGTTCAACTGCATAACCCAAACTGCGAACTCGATTATAAATTGTCTCTTCATTGACCTGTTGCGGGTCATAGGATACTTGCATTTTTTCAGTTGCAAAGCTGACTGATACCTGAAGAACGCCTGCTATTTGCTGTAAGCCAACCTCAACTGTTTTGGCACAACTGCCACAATCCATCCCACCAATTTTTACTTGTAGTTTTTGAGTAGAAGCTACTTCAAATTGCTCATGTTCGCTGTCATGGGAGTGAGTATGATCATGGTCGCCATTACAGCAATGGTCATGATTATGGGGCTTGACTTCACTATTTTGTTTAACCGTATAACCCAACGCAGTGATGCGATTTATAATTTCAGCTTCGTTCAGGATGTCTGAATCATAAAAAACTTTAACTTTTGCAGTTGCAAAGTTCACGGAAGCTTCCATTACACCATTCAATTGCTGCAAGCTGGCTTCTATCGTCTTAGCACAGCTTCCGCAGTCCATACCATCAACTTGCAAAAACTGGGTTTTGAGGGAGGGGGTTTGAGTCATGACAGTTTTACAGAAAAAACTATAAAGTTAACTGCCAATATTTTAATACAACAATTGAACAACTATTCAACTGTACAATGGTTATCATTTTAGATACTATGAAATTGATAACCATTGCTTACACACAAAAACTATGAACAAGCGCCAAGGAAAGCCAGACTTCGACCATCTCCAACATTCTGATGCCCCAAATTGTGATGCTCATGTAGTGCATTTAGATAATGTGCGCTCAACTCAAGCGGAAATTCTCGCAACTTCCAAGGCTAAACAGATAGCAGAAGTATTTGGGATACTTGCAGATCCAAACCGCCTACGTTTGCTATCAGCGTTGGCTTCTCAAGAGTTGTGTGTTTGTGATTTAGCTGCATTAACAAAAATGACGGAATCAGCCGTTTGTCATCAACTACGATTGTTTAAAGCGATGCGGTTGGTGAACTATCGTCGAGAAGGTAAAAATGTCTATTACAGTTTGGTTGATAGTTACATTATTAACTTATATCGTTCTGTAGAAGAACACTTAAATGAATCAAATCTTTAGTTGCTGATTGGTCATTTTTCTATCTTCTGGGCGCATACATAATAATTAATACACTTAATAACGCCAAGCATCCTCCTAAAATATCGTAGCGGTCTGGAGCTACTTTGTCTATTTTCCAACCCCAAAGCATTGCCATAACGATAAATACGCCTCCGTAGGCAGCATACACTCTACCAAAGTTAGCAGGTTGGAGGGTAGCAAGCATACCGTATATAGCTAACCCAATACTTCCAGCAATTCCCCACCAGAGAGGTTTTCCATCTTTTAACCATTGCCAGATAAGATAGCCACCGCCGAGCTCAAATAGGCCAGCCCATATAAAGTTTAGTAAGGATTTGAGTATTTCTCTCACTTCAGAACATCCTGGCTATATGACGAGTATAAAAAATATAACAATTTTTAGTAGTAAGACAGGAATTTTACTTGTGAAATCTTGAGAAAATTAATATTCGTGGCAGATTTTTTTGAAATTATGAGAAGAATATGAAAGAATAAATTATGACAATGTAAAAACACCAAAATGACTATCCCAGAAAATAAACCTAGCCTTCCAGAAGTTCATCGTAGTATTAGAGTCCCTAACACTAATAGCTTTTGGCGCAAAATGCTGGCTTATGCGGGGCCAGGATATCTGGTTTCTGTGGGATACATAGACCCCGGAAACTGGGCAACAGATATTGCTGGGGGGTCTAAGTTTGGCTATACCTTGTTGACAGTCATTCTGTTGTCGAATCTGATGGCGATATTGCTGCAATCGCTGTGTGTGCGTTTGGGTGTGGCTACGGGGCGAGATTTGGCACAGGCTTGTCGGGATTATTTCAGTCCAAAGGTGAGCTTTTGCTTGTGGGTATTATGTGAAATAGCGATCGCCGCTTGTGATTTGGCAGAATTATTAGGAAGTGCGATCGCCCTACAACTATTATTCGGTATTCCCTTATTATGGGGCGTGTGTATCACTGCGCTGGATGTACTGGTATTACTAATTTTACAACATAAAGGCTTTCGCTATACAGAAGCTTTGGTAACAATGCTAGTAGCAACTGTAGGCATCTGTTTTGCAGCAGAACTTCTTTTTTCTCGACCTGATATGGGGGGGATAATGTTGGGATATCTGCCCAAAAAAGAAATTTTACAAAACCCAGAAATGCTCTACATCGCTATAGGTATTTTAGGGGCAACAGTCATGCCTCATAACTTATATTTACACTCTTCCATTGTGCAAACACGTGATTGGCAACCAACTTCTGAAAAAAGATGGGAAGCGATTAAATTTGGTACAATTGATTCAACCTTCGCTCTATCCTTAGCATTATTTATTAACTCAGCAATTTTAATTGTAGCTGCTGCCACATTTCATTTTTCTGGAAATCAGAATGTAGCAGAAATACAAGATGCTTACAAACTACTTTCACCATTGTTAGGAGTTAGTGCTGCTAGTGCTATTTTTGGGATCGCTTTACTTGCTTCCGGTCAAAGTTCAACGCTGACCGCAACATTGGCTGGCCAAATAGTCATGGAAGGCTTTTTACAGTTTCGTCTTCCGTCCTGGTTACGGCGTTTAGTTACGCGTCTGCTTGCTATCATTCCAGCATTGATCACAATTATTGTCTTTGGGGAACATAGCACGAGCCGGCTCATAGTTTTAAGTCAAGTTATCCTCAGTTTACAGTTACCTTTTGCAGTGATTCCTTTGGTTATATTTACGAGTAATCGTCGCTTAATGGGTGAGTTTGTTAATCCGTTATGGCTTAAATCTTTAGCTTGGATTGTTGCTATTATTATCGTCGGGCTAAATGTTTGGTTGCTCTTACAAAGTATTTTGGGTTGGTTGAATTTCAATTGATAAATGGCTTAGGATGGATTTAGTTGAAAAAATATTGTGTTGTCTTGATGTGTTTTAAGATGGAGAAAATCAAGTCATGAACTACATTCACAAAGTTGTTACTATCCTGGGAATAACAACCAGCGTACTGAGTGGTATACCTGCTGCTGTCTATGCTGCCCCAGAATCACCAACGCCCATTCCAAAGATGAATTTTCAGGAATACTATAATCAGGGGGTGCAAAAGCTGGAGCAAGGCAATTTCAACGGTGCAATAGAAGATTTTAGTCGGGTAGTAAAGTTAAATCCCCGATACTACGAAGGTTTTTGCTTGAGAGGTTTAGCCAAGTCTCAGTTAGGAGATTTTCAAGCAGCCGTTATGGACTTTAATCAAGTATTGCAACTAAATTCCAGCCATACAGATGGTTACAATGGTCGTGGAATGGCTCATGCAGAACTGGGAAATCTTCAAGCTGCTATTACCGACTTTAATCAGATACTCAAAATTGATCCGCAGTCTGTAGATGCTTACTACAATAGAGGCTTTTTGAATTATAGACAGGGAAATCACCAGATAGCGATTTCAGATTTTAACCAAGCACTAAAAATCAATCCCAACTTAGCTGATGCCTATGGTAACAGAGGACTGGCTAAATATGCTTTAGGCGATCGCAAAAGTGCTATTACCGATTTACAGCAAGCTGCAAGTTTATTTCAACAACAAGGAGATATTCGTAAGTATCAGCAAACACAAACTTTGCTTCAGCAGATTTAGAAATAAGTAATATTAAGGCTCGAAATTCAGTATAAATCATTTTTAATAAGTTTATTTTCAGGGTAAACAAACAAAGCTTACTCTAAAATTTAGCCTAACTGCATGAGGAACTTTCTGTATCAGCATTATCAAATTAGTTGTTCCAAAAATTTACTTGATTTTTGATGGTAAATCGAATAACGTAGATGGTCAGTTATCTTTTTTAGGAAATTTATGAATAAAAAGCTCATACTGAATTTACTTGCCAGTTCCTCAATTTTTACATCATTAATGTCTACACTGGGTATCATTAATCCTGCTCATGCTAGTGTTAATCTAAATCAGCGATTAATGCACACTAGTGACGGTCGTACTTGTATTACTAATCCTCACGGTCTGAAAGATTTCGTGTGTATTCGAGATTCTGAGAGAGATCCCAAGGCTGCTCCTGCACCTAAGTCTATGGTACTCTCGACACAGCCATCTGATAGCAAAATTGCAGAACTGAATTTTACGGAGGAGGAAAGCGACGCTGCAATTAGGATATTTAAGTGTGACTGTCCGTTTTGTCTCAATTCTTTGCGACAGTTACGCGGTACTGGTAACTTGGTTTACT
>JANMEE010000149.1:0-10384 GCA_031376645.1 Dolichospermum sp. OTE_75_concoct_329_sub
TGATAGCAAAATTGCAGAACTGAATTTTACGGAGGAGGAAAGCGACGCTGCAATTAGGATATTTAAGTGTGACTGTCCGTTTTGTCTCAATTCTTTGCGACAGTTACGCGGTACTGGTAACTTGGTTTACTAAGCTTTATGAGTATTAGCTATCGTTATTGCCACTTCAACTTTTATTTCTCTTTAGTTTTTAGAATTTTGTTGAGACGCTATTTATAAAGTAAATTTAAAAGGGGTAAAGAGGTTGAATAATAATGAGAAGATACTTCTGAAAAAGTGTATATAGTGTGTAATACAGTTTCTTTATGAGGCTACGCCAAATTTCTTTCTTTAGTTCTTTTTTCGTATCCTTTGGTGTTCATTATATACTTTTTCGGCAAATCTTCTGTGACTTTAGGCATATCTTGGTTCTTGTTAGATTTTGATGATCATTGAAAGTTACGCGCTTTAAGGCAGAGGGCAGCCATGCTGACGGCAGAAGGTTTTAAAACGTTTTGTTATCCGGGCGTGAGATTTGGGACTTCAAGGAGCGATGGCGTTCCGCCCACCGTAGGTGATCGCTTGCGGCTTTCTTGTGATGCAGATGTTCCATGATCCCTGCATTGCTTAAATTGTGGGAATTTTTCCTTCCTCCTTCCTTCTGCCCTCTGCCGTCAACATAGCTGCCTTGTCCCAACCAAGATCACCAAAAGTTGCCAAGAACCCATAAAGCGAGCTAAAAGCTCATTTAATGGTGCAAGTCACAGTGAGAATAATTCCTATTTTTATTCACTAACACTATTATTCTTCATGCTTTGAAGTAATTAATAATAATGCGATTGCAATCACAGCGAAAATACTTCCAGCTATAAAAGTGGCTTTAGGACTGATTGTTTGCCACAAAATGCCTCCCAACAAACTAGCTGGTAAAAGCGCTACACCAATAGCCAAGTTCATGAACCCAAAAGCAGTACCCCGTAAATCAGACGGAACTCTATCTGCTACTAGAGCTGACAATATGCCTTGACTCATTCCCAGATGCAGCCCATAGAGCGCAAACAGTCCCCACACCTGCCAAGGAGCATCAACAAAAGCAAAACCTAAATATGCCAAAGCATACACAAAAAATCCACCCACCAGTAGCCCCAATCTACCAATGCGGTCAGATAGAAATCCTACTGGGTAGGCACTGAGAGAGTAAGCTATATTCATGACAACTAGGGTAAGCGGTATTAACGAAGCAGATACTCCAACTTGCTGCGCTCGCAGCAATAAAAAAGCATCGCTAGAGTTACCGAGATTAAATAGTAGTGCAACCACAACTAGCATCCAGTAGCTTTTACCCAAACTTTGCAAAGCAGACCACTGTAGAGGATTGTTCTGTCTTTGACTGTTTCTATTTCCGGTTTCCCGCACGCCAGTTGCCAAAAGAACTACTGCTAAGATACCGGGAAGCACCGCTAACCAGAAAACTAGGCGAAAGTTCTGTCCTGAAAAAGACATCAACATAAATGCAATTAGTGGTCCAGTGAATGCACCGATAGTGTCCAGAGATTGGCGCAAACCGTAGGCGGCTCCACGATTAGCACTATCGGTAACATCTGCTACTATTGCATCGCGGGGAGCTACACGAATTCCCTTACCAACGCGATCTCCAAACCGAGCCATCAATACCCATCCAGGACTAGTTGCTAATGCAAATAAGGGTTTAACTAAGGTAGATAAACCGTAACCAGCGACAGCCAGGGACTTACGTTCTCCTAAATAATCGCTTAAAGCCCCTGAAAAAACTTTTAACACCGAGGCAGTTGATTCGGCAATTCCCTCAATCCAGCCAACTGTGAGCAAATCTGCCCCTAATACCGAAACTAGAAATAGTGGTAACACTGAATGAATCATTTCGGAACTAATATCAGTTAACAAGCTGACAAATCCCAAAACCCAAACATTGCGGGGGATGGTTTGAAAAATTTTTGTTGTCACTGTTGTTGTTACCTTTGAGTTGATACTCATGATTCGGTGCTAAGAGCAAATTGCACCTATGGTCATACTCGGCGATAAAATCAGAACGAGATTATAGCACTTCTCAAAAACCTCAATTTACAGAAGTTTTTATAGATGACGCAGTGCTTGCAGTTGTCCTAACTGTTGGGTTTGTTCTTGCAAACGAATAGCAAGGCGATCGCACACTAACTCACATAGCTCAAAAATTATCGGGTCAGTAATTTGATAAAAAGCACTGATTCCTTGCGGCTGACGAGTGACTATACCCGCTTGCATCAATACTTTCAGATGCTTGGAAACATTGGCCTGTCCCAGTCCGGTTTCTTGGATGATTTCTGTTACATTTTTTGCCCCTGACTTGAGACAACACAAGACTTGCAGCCGACTCACTTCTGACAACACTTTAAAATATTCAGCAACGGGAGCAAGGGTTTGAGGAGAGGATTCTAACATAGAGACTCACAATATTGCATCTTCCTATATACACTTTCCTATTATATTACAGTATAGTAATCTAGTAGATATAGTTAAGAGCTAAAACAGCAATGGAAAACGTCAAAAAGATTAACGATGAATTAACAGTAGCAGGACAGGTAACACTGGAGCAGTTACAGGCAGCGGTGAGTGAAGGTTACAAGTCTGTACTTAACTTGAGATCGCCTGCGGAGGAAGGTTTTATCAGCGATGAGCAGCAACAAGCTGAAGCATTGGGACTGCACTACATTAACATTCCTGTTAAGCCAAACGAAATTAGCGACGAACTAACGACAGAGGTACTCAAGCAAATTGACGAATTACCTAAACCCGCTCTAATTCATTGCGGTAGTGCCATGCGTGCAGGGTTAATGGCATTTATGAATGTGGCTACACGACAAGGAATGACACCAGAGCAAGTATTTGAGAAAGCGGCTGAGGCTGGCTTTGACTGTAATGCTAATCCGCAAATGAAGCAGTTTCTTGAACATTATGTTTCAAATCACGCCAAAGCTAATTGAAGTTTTCGGCGTTGGTGAATGAAAGGATGAATCTATCTCACGCAGAGGCGCAGAGACGCAAAGAGTAAGAGTTTGAGAAATGGAATTTTTGATTTTCATGTCTCAATTTAGCAACGCCAATTTTTCCTACTGTTGCAGGACAAAACATCATGTTATTTAGACAATTACTTGACAAAGAAACCAGCACTTACACTTATTTGCTTGGAGATCAACAAACTCAAGAAGCTATTTTGGTTGATCCGCTATTGGAGCAAGTTGAACGCGATTTAAAACTACTGACAGAATTAGGGTTATCTTTGCGTTACTGCATAGAAACCCACATTCATGCAGATCATATTACAGGTACAGCCAAATTGCGAGAAAAGACTGGTTGTTTGGGGATTGTTCCCGACAAAGCCAAAGCCATTTGTGCAGATCGATATATTAAAGACAAAGAAATCTTAAAATTAGCAAGCATGACAATTGAGGCGATCGCTACACCAGGTCATACAGATAGCCATAATGCCTATTTAGTTAATCAAGATAGAGTTTTAACTGGAGATGCCTTGTTTATTCGCGGTTGTGGACGAACTGACTTTCAAGGTGGTGATGCGGGAACATTGTATGATTCAGTAACGCAAAAGTTATTTACTTTAGCAGACAAAACTTTAGTGTATCCCGGTCATGATTATTCCGGTTATACAGTATCTACAATAAAAGAAGAAAAGCAATTTAATCTCCGATTTACGGGCAGAAATCGCCAACAATTTATTGAACTCATGGATAATTTGGTTCTGCCAAATCCACAAAAAATTATGGAAGCAGTTTCTGCAAATGAACTTTGTGGCAATGTCAATACACTGGTATTGTATTAGGACAAAGGATGATTTTATCTTGATTGAACGCAATTATTAACTGATTAGAATCAATGACATTTTTATTTGGAATTATCCTAGCTGTTTTTATTGGCATTAGTTTGGGATTGATTGGTGGCGGAGGTTCAGTATTAGCAGTACCAGTATTAGTTTATGTGATGGGTGTAGCACCAAAACCTGCCATTGCCATGACTTTATTTATCGTGGGATTTGTCAGCATTATCGGTGCTATTCCCCATTGGAAACAGGGAAATATTAACTTTAGAACTGCTTTTATATTTGGTGCTGCCACAATGTTAGGAGCATTTGTAGGGGCTAAAATTGCCACACTTCCCTTGATAACTGGTTCATTTCAGATGATTTTATTTGCTGTAGTGGTATTCGTGGCAGCAATATTCATGATTAAAAAAGGTTCTCAACCAGTTAAAAAAAATTCTCCCCAAGAATTGGATATCAGTTTATATCCCCAGCCAATTTGTAAATACTGTTGGTTATGGATGATTACTGAAGGATTAGGCGTAGGTTTGTTAACTGGATTAGTTGGAGTCGGGGGAGGATTTGCGATTGTTCCAGCATTAGTTTTGTTAGGAAATACACCTATGCGCGAAGCAATTGGGACTTCGTTAGTGATAATAATCTTTAACTCTGGTGCAGGATTTATTGGTTATCTCGGACACGTACCACTCAATTGGAATTTGATGATTTCGTTTACAATTGCTGCTAGTTTGGGAATAATTGGTGGCGCTTACTTTTCTCGATTTGTTAAACCCAAACAGTTACAGCGAGGTTTTGGATATTTTCTGATAGCTGTAGCAACTTTTGTTTTATTCCAAAACCGTAATAAGTTTCATTCATCTTTCTCTCTCCAACAAGATCATATCCGGCAAGAACAACATTATTGAAAGTTAAAATTCCCGTTCGGTTATCAAGAAAATAGTTATGAGGTATATTCGTTGTTAATGTACAACTAATATAATTACACCAAGGGAAGTAGCACTAATAAATATCCACAATACCACCCCCTGAAGCATCGGTTTCCAACCAACGGCTCTCAACATCCGTTGCGATAAACCTGCACCGATTAGAAACAGTGTTAGTGTCAAACCTGCTTCTGAGACTTTTGTTACCACTGGTGACGTCGCTACATTTAAGGGTGGTGCAATGCTTGCAGTTGCTCCAATTGTTCTATTTTTTCTTGCAATCGAATAGCTCACACACCAACTCTCACATATAGCAATCCTAAATCATTAGTGAGAAATAAAATGCCTGAAACTATTGTAATTGGATGATTTCTGTTGTTCATACTAAATTTTTCTAATACTACGGACGAGTGAGATAGCAGTGGCAATCTGGCTTTTCAATCAATGTTTCAACCAATGCGTTTAACGTCATCGCAGCTAAAAGTCCACCACCGAAACTGCCTTGAATCGTGATGTAAGGAATTTGTGTTTCCATTAATCGTCGCTTTGCTGCTGGGGCATGACTAAATCCAATCGGCATTCCAATTACAAAGGCTGGTTGAATTTGCTGCTGCTCAATTAACTTACAGGTAGTGAGCAATACCGAAGGGGCGTATCCAATCACGAGTATGCACCCCCTGGGAATTTGTTGTAGTCGTTTTTGCCAGAGGTGATGATCCCAAAATGCCTGTTCTGCCTCACTTGCCCCTGTGATGTGAGGGTCATCAATCAGTGCTTCAACGGGACATCCTAAATGAGCCAAGCGCGTGTGATCGAGCGTGGCAGCTACGGCTGGCACATCTGTCACTACTGAACACCCGAATTTGAGAGCATCCCAGGCAGCAGCGATCGCATCTGGACTCAATCGAACGAAATTGACTAAGCTGACATCTCCACACGCCAGCACGAGTTGATGTAACAGATGTACCGTGATTTCAGAATAGTGAGATAAATCCGGGAGCAACCGCTGCAAAGATTCTTGAAACGCTTCGGGGTGGGTAGTTGTCTCCGCATCCAGGTTTATCCAAAGTTGATCTAGCTTACCCAACCCCTCCTGGGCATCAACTTCCAAGTGCTTTAGTTGTGCCAGAGCTTCAGCTTGCGTGATCTGACAATCACGATCTTGCGCCAGCAATCCCTCCAATGCGGATGCAGTTTGGCGCAACCGAGTAACCTGCTGAATAACGGAACGATATTGCTGCTGTAATTGAGCCATCAAAGTCGGATCAATCGTTTCCTCTGAATGGCTCTCTAATAGCTGGCGAATGTGGGACAACTGAAACCCTTGTTGTTTTAGTGCTATTATCCGTTGCAGCCGTTGTACATCTTGCTGGGTATAAAGGCGGTAGTTGCCTTCCGAGCGTTGTACGGGTGGTAGCAAGCCTAGTGTATGATAATGCCGCACCATCCGAGGGGTAACGCCACCCCCAACCGCATCCGTCAATTCTTTAATCGTCAGGTGTTCAATTTTCATACCCTCAGTTTACTCGAAACATTGACATTGACATTAATGTCAATGTGTAAGGTGGAAGGATATCAATTTGGACATTTTCACAAATGGTTTCTACTTCTGCTTTCCGCGTTCACTTTCCTAACCTCCTGAAGAAACACCCCGATGCAGTCGCGGCGATCTCTTGTGCAGTTCTGGTTTTCCTGGGCTGGCAAACGCTCAATTTTGGCTGGATTGGAGTTGCCCTGTTCATTCTGACCGCTGCTTACGTGATTGGTGGGTTTGAGAGTGCGCGTGAAGGCTTGACAACCCTATTTAAAGAAAAAGAACTCGATGTAGACTTGCTGATGATTGTGGCAGCCCTGGGAGCGGCAGGTCTGGGACTATGGCGGCGGGAATATTACATGATTGTGGATGGTGCTGTCCTCATCCTGATTTTTGCGATTAGTGGCGCACTTGAAGGATATGCCATGCAGCGAACGGAGCGGAGTATTCAGGGGTTGATGAGTTTAACCACCGATACAGCGCGAGTCATGCGGAACGGGCAAGACCGAACTATACCGATTTCTGAACTAAGGATAGGCGATCAAGTCTTGGTCAAACCGGGAGAATTAGTGCCAACCGATGGTTTGGTGATGTCAGGATTCAGTACATTGAACCAGGCTTCCATTACAGGAGAATCAATTCCTGTAGAGAAAACTGTTGGTGATGAAGTTTTTGCAGGTACGATCAATGGTAGTGGTGCGCTACGGCTCAAGATTCATCAACCGCCCGAAAGTAGCTTGATTCAGCGAGTTATCCGTCTCGTTCAGCAAGCTCAAAATGAAGCGCCACCCTCGGAGCAATTTATCGAACGATTTGAGCGAGGCTATGCGAAGGTCATTGTCATTGCCGGGATATTGCTAGGGACTTTGCCTCCTTTTCTGTTGGGCTGGAACTGGGAAGATACAATTTATCGAGCCTTAATTTTTCTTGTCGTTGCGTCGCCCTGCGCGTTGATGGCATCTATTATGCCAACTCTGCTATCGGGGATTGCCAATGGGGCGCGACATGGAATCTTGTTTAAAAATGGGGCGCAATTAGAACGGATTGGGCAAGTGAGGGCGATCGCCTTTGATAAAACCGGAACGCTGACGACTGGCAAGCTTCAAGTAGTTGATATCCTTTCAACCCAGCAATCCACAGACCGATTACTTCAAGTAGCGGCGGCATTAGAGAGTTTGTCTGAGCATCCCATTGGTGAAGCGATCGTGCAGTCTGCTCATAAACAGAATCTGACCTGGGTGGAAGCGGTCAACGGTCAAGCACAAGCCGGGCGAGGAATTACTGGAAAAATTGAGCATCAGATAGCTGTGGTTGGAAAAGCTACTTTTGTCCAGGCACAAGCGAAGCCTGTTTCAAGAGCATTGACTGAGCAAAGCCAACAGTGGGAAGCAGAAGGAAACACGGTGGTATGGGTTGCTTATGCGGGTGAGGTTTTAGGTATCATTGCCGTTGCTGATACCGTGCGACCTGCGGCAGCGCAAGCGATCGCCCGATTAAAACGTCTGGGAATTGAACGGATTGTTATGCTGACAGGGGATAACTCGCGCACTGCTAACAGCATTGCTCAACAGGTTGGGGTAGACCAAGTTTACGCAGAACTCTTACCAGAAGATAAAGTTGGTGTGATTCGACAGTTGCAAAAGCAATACCAAACTGTAGCAATGGTTGGGGATGGTATCAATGATGCTCCCGCCTTAGCCCAGGCATCGGTGGGAATTGCCATGGGAGCAGCCGGTAGTGATGTCGCTCTGGAAACCGCAGACATTGTGCTAATGGCAGATCGCTTGGAGCGATTAGAACACGCGATTCGTCTGGGTCGTCGCGCTCAAGGCATTGTCAAGCAAAATATTGTTTTTGCCCTCAGTTTTGTGGTGATTTTGTTAATTCTCAACTTTAGTGGCAATATTACACTGCCATTTGGTGTTTTGGGACATGAAGGCTCTACGGTGATAGTGACGTTGAGCGGATTGCGATTACTAAAAAGTTAATGCGTTCAGGATATAGGGGGTAAAGATGCGGCTTTACCCTCACCCTCTGATAAGTTTTAACCAATATCTGATCAAGATATTGTCAACAACAGTTTAATGACTGTGGCAATGGTGAATATCTCTTGTATGAGGGTGGCTATGATTGATAATCACTGTGTGTTGGTGAAGATGGTTGTGAGGTTCGCTTACAGATATTCCCTGATTATGCTCATGCCTATGGTGTTCATCATGGATGTGTTTGTGTTCATGCTCACTCATATAGTGGAGATGTTCGTGTTCATGCGGTTGAGGTGAAAGGGTAATTTGCACTACAACCAGCAGCATCAAGCCCACTAAGCTACCGTAAAGAAACTCACGTTCAGCAAAGTGACTTCCTAAATAACCTGCAAGAGGGTAGGAGATTGCCCACCAAAGATGACTCCAGGCAAAGTGTGCGCCATAAACTCGTCCTTGTACAGCAGTCGGGATGCGGTCTGCAATTAATGTCTGGGTGGGTAAGTTCACTAAACTTTGCCCTGCACCCGCTACCAACCATAAAAGCATCAATACTGTTAAATTTGCGTAGTTGGCAGGTAATAAAGCCAAAGTGATTAAAGTTGCACCAATCAAGACAAATGTTGTTCGTGGCAAACTTCTATTGAACATACCAAAAATAACCGTGCAAAGAGTTGCACCAATCCCAAAAGCTGCCATCACCCAGCCATACTGCACTTCTCCAAACTTGAGTGTACCTTGGACATAACCAACAGTATTTACTAAAACTTGGGCTCCGGCAATTGAGGCGACTAACTGCATCGCTAGGGCATAACGAATAGGTGCATCTGTAAGTAGGCGAGTTGTACCGTCTTTAATGTCTCCCCATGTTCGGTGTGTTGTCCTAGAAGGTTGTTGATTTTGTGCAACGACGAGCTGACCTGGTAGGGTGAAGATTAACACTGCTGCGATCGCAAAGCTAAGAGCATCCAAAAAGAAGACTTGTCTTGTACCAATGAAGGCAGCGAGACTCCCAGCTATGCCAGGTCCAAGTACACCAAGTAATTGGTAAGTAGCAGACGAAAGAGCGATCGCTTCTGGATAGTCATTCTCACCTGTGACTAATGGAATTGTGGCTTGATAAGTTGGGGTGAAGAAAGCATTGAAGACATTAAGCGAAAATATCAATATGTAAACTTGCCAAATTTGCGTCACAAAAGGCAACATACCCACAATTAACATTCTGAATATATGGGTAACAACCATGATTTTCTTGCGGTCGAGTCTGTCTGCGATTGCACCTGCAAGGGGAGACAGCAATACAAAAGCAGTGACACGCAGAGTCAAAGCTACTGAAAGTACAACTGCTGCATTCTTTCCAGTTAATTCAAAAGCCAGAAGGGCTAAACCCACCCAAGTTAGTGCATCACCCAATAAACTAGTGGTTTGAGCAGTATACAGCCTTGCAAATACTGGATTTCGCAAGCTGCGGAAAAATGTCAAGGTATTCATTTTTAGGAGGCATATTTATACAAGTATTTTATCTTCAGATTTTAACATAAATGGGGGGAGGGGGGATATTTACAAAACCTAGAAAATTGCCTTAATCCTAAGCAAATATGATTTCTCTGAAGAGTTAATAGCGATATTTCGAGTTATGGCACTGTAATTTAATTTAATGCCCCAAAAGAAAATTAGAATTTAGGATGGTGAATCGAATAACGTAGATGATCAGTTATCTTTTTTTAGGAAGTTTATGAATAAAAAGCTCATACTAAATTTACTTGCCAGTTCCTCAATTTTTACATCGTTAATGTCTACACTGGGTATTATTAATCCTGCCCATGCTAGTGTTAATCTAAATCAGCGATTAATGCACACTAGTGACGGTCGTACTTGTATTACTAATCTTCACGGTCTTAAAGATTCGTATGTATTCGAGATTCCGAGAGAGATCCCAAGGCTGCTCCTGCACCTAAGTCTATGGTACTCTCAGCACAGCCATCTGATAGCAAAATTGCAGAACTGAATTTTACGGAGGAGGAAAGCGACGCTGCAATTAGGATATTTAAGTGTGACTGTCCGTTTTGTCTCAATTCTTTGCGACAGTTACGCGGTACTGGTAACTTGGTTTACT
>JANMEE010000169.1:0-39038 GCA_031376645.1 Dolichospermum sp. OTE_75_concoct_329_sub
CCCCAAATCCCCAAAAATCATCCAACAACATCCTGTACATCCTCAAATCCTGGAAATCCTGATTCAGACAAAATAAAATCCCCAAATCCCCAAAAATCATCCAACAACATCCTGTACATCCTCAAATCCTGGAAATCCTGATTCAGACAAATAAAAATCACCAACTCCCCACCAAAAATCATCCAACAACATCTTGTACATCCTTAAATCCTGGAAATCCTGATTCAGACAAAATAAAATCACCAACTCCCCACCAAAAATCATCCAACAACATCCTGTAAATCCTCAAATCCTGGAAATCCTGATTCAGACAAAATAAAATCCCCAAGTTCCCACCAAAAATCATCCAACAACATCCTGAAAATCCTCAAATCCTGGAAATCCTGATTCAGACAAAATAAAATCCCCAAATCCCCACCAAAAATCATCCAACAACATCCTGAAAATCCTCAAATCCTGGAAATCTTGATTCAGACAAAAATATTCTTGGGAAAAAAACCCCTTATATATGGGCACACAGATTTCCACTATACTTAAACAATAACCGAAACTTGGAAACTTGTCAAGAGTATTTTTAATAATCTTACCGTTTTTTTATCCAACCTCCTCGGCAAAAATCCCCAAACTATGTAAAATAATGACAAGATATTTAAATCAACATCTGCGGTATTTAATTCATGATTAAGGCGCTCAAACTACCTCAAAAATTAATGCTTCTTGGTTCAGGAGAACTAGGGAAAGAATTTGTCATTGCGGCTCAACGTTTAGGCAATTATATCATTGCTGTTGACAGATATGCCGATGCTCCTGCGATGCAAGT
Organism: Dolichospermum sp. OTE_75_concoct_329_sub; assembly: GCA_031376645.1. Classification (GTDB taxonomy): domain Bacteria; phylum Cyanobacteriota; class Cyanobacteriia; order Cyanobacteriales; family Nostocaceae; genus Dolichospermum. The sequence continues at coordinate 821 of JANMEE010000169.1, forward strand.
AGCTGATTGTACAGAAGTTATTTCTATGCTAAGTGCTGATGATTTAGAAGCAGTAGTCAATAAACATCAGCCCGATTTTATTATTCCTGAAATTGAAGCAATTAGAACTGAAAAATTACAGGAATTTGCAGCCAGAGGAATCACAGTTATTCCCACAGCAGCGGCAACAAACTACACGATGAACCGCGATAGAATTAGAGAATTAGCACATCAAGAATTAGGAATTAGAACTGCTAAATATGGTTATGCAGTTACATTAGCAGAATTAATTACCATTTCTGAAGAAATTGGTTTTCCTAATGTTGTTAAACCTGTGATGTCATCTTCTGGAAAAGGTCAATCTGTAGTTAATCATAGCAGTGAAGTAGAAAAAGCTTGGAATTATGCTATTTCTAATTCCCGTGGTGATAGCCAAAAGGTAATTGTTGAAGAATTTATTAATTTTGAAATTGAAATTACTTTACTAACCATTAAACAATGGAACGCAGCCACAATTTTCTGTTCTCCCATTGGCCACCGTCAAGAAAGAGGAGATTATCAAGAATCTTGGCAACCCGCAGCTATTTCTGAAGATAAGATATTAGCATCTCAAGAAATTGCTAAAAAAGTTACTGGTGCTTTAGGTGGTGCGGGAATTTTCGGTGTTGAATTTTTCATTACTAAAGATGAAGTTATTTTTTCTGAACTGTCTCCCAGACCTCATGATACAGGCATGGTCACATTAATTTCTCAGAATTTAAATGAATTTGAATTACATCTGCGAGCAATTTTAGGTTTACCAATTCCCCACATTAAACAGTTAGGATTTTCAGCAAGTGCGGTAATTTTAGCTTCAGAAAAATCTGATTCTTTTAATTTTACTGGTGTAGCTGAAGCTTTAGCCGAAAAAGATGTAGATATTAAGTTATTTGGTAAACCTACGGCTTATCCTTATCGGCGTATGGGTGTAGCATTAGCCAAAGGTGGAGATATTCAAGAAGCTAGACAAAAGGCCACAAAAGCAGCCAGTCAGGTGAAAATAAACCCTAATTAACAATTCTCTTTAATAGCCTTATCCACTTAAATGAAATACAAAATCTATGTAAAGCTGGAGAGAATTATAAAATCCATTGATTGGCACATCTTTATCCGCGTTAATCTGCGTTTATCCGCGTTCAATTATCTTGATACGTCCCCATTTTTTGAAATATTTATGAGATCAAGAATTGAAAATAACGTTTTATTTATTCACCATGAAGATGTACCAGAATTTAAAAAAGGTGGTTCTGTAGTCAGAAATTCCTACTTTTGGGCTTTACGTTCCATCGCTGGACGTGCTAGACGTTATCATGATTGGGAATATGAATCAGAAGTTTGGTTTGCACTTGAACGAATGCTTTTATCTTTTACTGAATCTGGGTATTTAGGTTATAAAGAAACAATGTTAGAGTTTCCCTTATCACAGGGTGAAATTCCTTCTGTGTTGCGAAATGTAGCTACTTGGGAATAAATTCATTTGTTTAAGAATATCTAGCTAATTAGTGGAATTAAGTACAGGAAAGTTATCAATGAGAGAACCCAGTAAAAATTTTAAATCTTTATTTACTCAAGAAACTCCCACAGAAGTAACGCAAATGGGGCTAACTTGGTTAGTAACAGCGGCTGTAGTTACAACAATTATCTGGCAATTACCTATAGGTAATTATATTTTATACCCATTTTCTATCTTAGCGACTTGGTTTCATGAAATGGGTCATGGTTTAATGGCTTTGATGTTGGGGGGACAATTTCAAAAATTAGAAATTTTTGCCAACGGTTCTGGTGTAGCTCATTATGCTTTAAGTAATACTTGGGGATACCTTGGTATAGGTTTAGTAGCGGCTGCGGGGCCAATGGGTCCGCCTATTGCTGGTGCAAGTTTAATTCTCGCTTCTGGGAGTTTGAAAACAACTTCCTTGAGTTTAAAAATTCTAGGTGGATTTTTACTGCTGTCTACATTGATTTGGGTGCGTTCTTGGTTTGGCTTTGTGGCAATTCCCCTGTTAGGTTTGATGATATTGGGAGTTGCGTTAAAAGCACCCATTTGGGTACAAGGGTTTACAATTCAATTTTTAGGTGTACAAGCTTGTGTAAGTACCTATCATCAACTTGATTATTTATTTAGTTATACTGCGGGTCCCCTAGGATTATCAGATACAGGACAAATGCAGCGGTATTTGTTTTTACCTTATTGGTTTTGGGGGCTATTAATGGCGATCGCTTCTCTGATTATCTTAGTTCAAAGTCTGCGCGTTGTCTATTCAACAAAACAGCAATAACAATTCAAAATTCAAAATTCAGGATTTTACCCGCACAAGATCAACGATGCGTTACGAGACGAGCTAACGCACCCTACGGACTATATTATTCAATTTGTTCACAATAAATTAATAGTTTTTCCATAGATTCAGCTAAAGAAATCAACTCTTGCCAAGAAGAACCACTGACTAAGTTTTGAGCGTGTGCTAAACGATTGCGTAAATGTTCAGCAGACTTGAAGAACTTTTCCCCAGAACGTTTGGAATGAAATCCCAATTTCTCAAATAGTTCTGGTTGATTTAATATCAATTCTCGCTTATCGCAAAATTGCAAATAGTCTAATAAATCTGTAGCTTCATTTCTTTCTCGACTCTCACGCCATAATTTCTGAGCCGCTTCCAACCTATCAAGTTTAAGAAATTTTTGCCAAGTATCTTGGGGATAATAAAGCCTAACCAATCGTAACAAATTCATTTCTAATAAGGTGACTAAGCTAAACAGCAGCATTCGCACTGGGGCTTTTTGTAAGTCACCATAAGTAATAATGCCACTAACTTGGTTAGAATCTAATACAAATAATCTGGATTTTTGGGCTAAAATAGGTAATAATTTCATCAAAGGTGTGGAAATAGCAACTAATTCTTGGGGATGAAATATTTGTTGGTAATCACTGCATTTTCCAGACTGACATTGGATTAAATGAGAGCGTTCTACATAACCGTTGATAATATTTTCTGTTTCTACCCCTACCACGTCAAAATCTTGTACCTGCATCCAATGTAAGACTTCTATAGCATCTGCATCAGCCGATACAGCTTTGAGAGGTTCGGCTACATATTCTATGGTGATACTTTTCTCAAATAAGCTGCGTAAATCTTGGGCGCGTGATTTTAGTTGTTTCATCTACCCTGAGAAATAAAATAAATATTAGCAAAATCAGTATTCCATAAAACTCTCTACTACAACTGTTCTCAATAAGATTAATATTTGATTTTGTAGATATTACTCACCCTCAACCACAAAATCCTGCTTCTGGTGGGCAATGCCCACCCTACAAGACTTAGAAAATTTCACCTATAGTTTAATTATTGATATGCTAATCAGCATTTAAGTTGCATAAGCTGGGGAGTCCAGATACCCACCCCGCAAGAGTTATGTTTAATTTAATTATGCAAATTAGATGTTTTTTAGCGTAGAGTATTAATGCTGAATGTAATATAAGGCAATTATTCCCCATGCCAACACAACAATCATCTGTTAGTCTGATTCGGGCTAAATCCTACGAACAGGAGACTTTAAAAGAATCCTTGGAAACACTGCTAGAACCTTTAGGGGGAATGGCTGCTTTTGTAAAACCAGGAAACCGGGTTTTACTCAAACCTAATCTCCTGACTGGTTCTCGTCCGACAAAAGAATGTACCACTCGTCCAGAATTAGTGCGTGCAGTTGCTGAAATGGTAATTGCCGTTGGTGGCAATCCATTTTTAGGAGATAGTCCCGCTTTTGGTAGTGCCAAAGGTGTGGCAATTGCTAATGGTTTATTACCAATTTTAGAAGAACTCAAGTTACCGCTTGTGGAATTTCACGGTAAACGTTATCAAACAGTAAATGATAATTTTAACCATCTGCTTTTATCAAAAGAAGCAATGGAAGCAGACGTGATTATTAATCTGCCCAAAGTTAAATCTCATATGCAATTAACCCTAACTTTGGGAGTAAAAAATCTCTTTGGTTGTGTTCCCGGCAAAATGAAAGCTTGGTGGCACATGGAAGCGGGAAAAGATGCTGATAAATTTGGAGAAATGTTAGTAGAAACTGCCAGAGCAATTAACCCAACTTTAACAATTTTAGATGGTATTATTGGTCATGAAGGTAATGGACCAAGTGGGGGAGAACCTCGAAAGTTAGAAATTTTAGCAGCTTCGACCAATGTATTTGCTTTAGATAGGGCAATGTTAGAAGTTCTCCAAGTTGCACCGGAACAAGTTCCTACGGTTGCAGCTTCTCAAAGGTTGGGAATATGCCCAGAATTAAGTGATATTCACTTCCCTAATTTATCACCTGATTTATTACAAATTGCAGATTGGCAATTACCCGAAAAGTTAATGCCCATAGATTTTGCCATGCCTCGTGTCATTAAATCTACATTCAGGCATCTTTATATCCGCTTTATCAAAGAACCTATGAGCGCTTATAGGGTAAATCGGTAATTTAAAAAGGGGGTGAGTCCCCTTTTTTATACTAAACGTGATCATTAATTTGAAACCTATAAGTATTCAGCCGTTGTTCATAAGTTATAAATTTATCAATGATAGGCAAAATAGAAGCAATTTTTTCACAATTTATTGGGAATTGCTATAATTTCCTCACTATAATGAGATTTAATTTTAGTGGTTTAATCGCTGATCCCCGTCAGGGTTACTCCAGGATACGCTATAAAATAAGATGACAAAACAAAACTCTAAAACTCAGAATCGCTGTTGACTGCAACGCCCATGAATCAACTGAACAATGGTTTTACATTATTTCTCAGTCTGCTAGTTGAGGCGATGCCCTTTTTATTGCTAGGTGTATTTTTCTCCAGTGTGTTACTGCTCTTTATTGATGAAAGTAAATTAGTCGAGAAAATGCCTAAAAATCCCCTGTTGGGAGCTTTATTTGGCAGCCTGATGGGTCTTTTCTTTCCAGTTTGTGAGTGCGGTAATGTGCCAGTAGCAAGACGCTTATTGATGCAGGGAGTACCCACACCAGTAGCAATTGGCTTTTTATTAGCAGCACCGACAATTAACCCGATTGTAATTTGGTCAACTTGGACTGCATTCCGCGATCAACCAGAAATAGTAGTGTTAAGAGTGGTATTTTCCCTAGCCATTGCTACTATTATTGGCTTTATCTTCAGTTTTCAACCAGACTTAGTTCCTTTTCTCCAACCACAAATCGCCCGTCATCTCAAATTCAACCCCCCCGCTTCACCGAAAACAAACCGCAGAGGAAAACAATCTCAACTACAACTCCAAACTAGTACGCCTAGTTTATTGCAATCAGGAACATATATTCTTGGTGGAACAACGGGAGCATCAAAACGCATAGATAATAATTACGGTGAAGCTGCGGCAATTTCTAACCTCGATAAACCCTTACCAGAGAAACTTCGCTCCCTCTTAGATAATGTTGTCCAAGAATTGCGGGAATTGGGAGGAGTAATGGTACTAGGAAGTGCAATAGCCGCAGCCATTCAAGTTTTAGCCCCCCGTGAACTAATTCTCGGTCTTGGTGCTGGGCCAATTACTTCAATTTTAGCTATGCTACTATTAGCAGCAGTTGTATCAATATGCTCTACAGTTGATGCTTTCTTTGCCCTGTCTTTTGCTTCCACATTTACTAGCGGGTCATTATTAGCATTTCTAGTATTTGGTCCGATGATTGATATCAAAGGCATTGGTTTGATGTTATCAATTTTTAAACCCAAAGCCCTTTTCTATCTCTTTTCCTTAGCAGGACTGTTGACACTCTTATTCACCTTATTTCTGAATCTGCACGTAATCTGATGTTAGTTGTCAGTGGTCCGTTGTCCGTTGTTCCAAAAAAGAAATGTGGGGTGTGGGGTGTAGGGTATAGGGTTTAAATCCTAGAAAGGTGGGAATATTAAGAACAGAAGATTGGAAAATATGTATTTAGTAATTTGATCAAATGATTTACCAATCATCTTATTCACTGTCACCTGTCAACTATTAACTGTCAACCGTCAACCGTTACCTTCTTCCCTGTGATACCTAAATAACGTTAATGCTGAATTCCCAAACTAAAGCCCCAAATAAATTCATTCCTTGGTTAGATGTGGTAGCCATTACGGCTTGGGGTATTTTGATGTTGAAATACTGGCTGACAGGGAAACTTTACCTGTTGATTCACCCTGATTACTTTTGGTTAGCCATTTTGGCGGGAATAGCTTTATTAGTTATTGGTTTTTTTAAAGCGTTAGAACTTTGGAAACACCGCCGCCGACCTGAAGTATCTAATGCTCCACATATTAGCTTATTTCCTCCTGGTTGGGGGAGTTTCCTATTATTAACAGCCGCGATTTTGGGATTAATTATTACACCCCGTGCCTTTGCTAGTCAAACAGCACTAGATCGGGGTGTCACAGAATCAATTGGTGCTACTCGCACCCAACCTCAAGCATTTCGGGCTACAGTTCGCCCAGAAGAGCGATCGCTTGTAGACTGGGTACGAACACTAAATGTCTATCCTGAACCCGACGCATACATAGGACAAAAAGTAAAAGTTCAGGGATTTGTGATTCATCAACCTAACGTCACTGAAGACTATATGTTTTTAGCCCGGTTTATCCTCACTTGCTGTGCCGCAGATGCCTATCCTGTGGGATTACCAGTGCAAATATCAGGCTCACGTCAACAGTACCCTCCTGATACATGGTTAGAAATAGAAGGACAAATGACAACCCAAACCATTGCCCAAAAGCGCCAATTAACTATCAAAGCTAACGCGCTGAAAAAAATTCCTCAACCTCAAAATCCTTACAGTTATTAGTCAGTAATCAACTGACAACTGACCAATGAACAAATCCTATAAACTTATTCAACCATTAGACAGAGTTGCGATCGCCGTCATGCTTCTATTGAGTATGCTAATCGGGTTGATCATCTGGAAAGGGGATGTAGTCAAACCTGGTGTTCGCAACTTTACCTGGGAAAACCAACAAATTGGCGCAGAGGATCTTTCCTTTTCCCTTACCTTTAGTCGCCCAATGGATTACAAAAGCATTGAGGAGAATTTAAAAATAGATCCACCTCTAGCTGGTAAAACCAGTTGGGCAGGGAGAAGAATGGTATATACACTGCTCACACCAGCCCCTTATGGAACAAATTACCAAGTCAAATTAGCACAAGGTAAAGATAAATATTCTCAAGCAGAAGGACAAAACCGCGTCATGCAGCCTTTTACAGGTAGCTTTGCCACCCGTAATCGTGTCATCCTTTACATTGGATCTGCCCCAGAAATTCAAGGGCAGTTGGTACTTTATAACTTAACCCAAGAACAAAAAAAAGTCCTTACCCCCAAAGACTTAATTATCATGGATTTTGAGCCATTCCCCAATGGTGAAAAAATCCTCTTCTCTGCCCGTTCTTCTAAAAATCCTGATCTACTTTCAGCCCAACTTTATACAGTCACTACAGGTATCCCTAGTCAAATTGGAGGGGAAACAGAAGCCCCTGGTAAAGTAGACCTAATTTTAGATAACAAAGAATATCAAAATCTCAAATTTGACCTCTCCGCAGATGGACAAATCATTGTTATTCAAAGAGGTAAACGAGATAATCCCGGTGACTTTGCTCTGTGGTCTTTATCAACCAGCAATGATAAATCCGGCGAAAAACCCACCCCAAAACGTTTACAAGGGCAACCTGGTGGAGATTTTCTGATTACACCTGATAGCAAAGCCGTAGCAGTTTCCCAAGGAGAGGGAACAGCAATTGTATCTTTAGAAGGTGATAGCGGTAAACCTCTCGATTTTCTCCCGCAATTTGGTTTAGTCCAAGCTTTCTCTAAAGATGGTTCTCAGGCAGCAATGGTCAAATTTAATACTGACTATACGCGAGATTTGTTTTTAGTCACCAACCAAGGCATCCAAAAACAATTATTAAAAACTACAGGCTCAATTCTTAGCTGTCAGTTTGATTCTGCTTCCCCTAGTCTTTACTGCTTAGTTACACAACTTATTTCTAAAGAACAATACATAGAACAACCCTACTTGATATCCATTGACTTGAAAACAGGAAAGCAAAAACCACTGATGCTTTTACCTCCGGCTCAACGCAATGTGCAAACCAGTTTAGCCCCCGACGGTTTAGGCTTCTTATTTGACCAAGTAGTCCCCGTTGCCAATAATACTACACCATTACCCGCAAACACCTTAAAAACTGATGATGGTGAACCGATTGCTAGTAGTAGTCTTTGGTTAATGCCTTTGCTACCTATTGCTGATAATACCAACATTGATATTAAACCTGAACAACTGCCTCTAGTGGGCTTTCATCCCCATTGGCTACCTTAATTAATTGACAATTGACAACTGATAATTAACAATTATTAAATATCCACTGTCAATTTTTCTTTGTGTAAATAAATAATATAGCGTTTCTTTTGTTGAGTGAGATACAAGAACCCCACCCCCAACCCCCTCCCCGCAAGCGATGAGGGGGCTATGATTTAGCTCATTCAAGTGCATACCGCTATAACGGCTACGTGTTTGTAAATAATCACGATATGACCGTAACAAATTTATCTTTCACAAAGCTCAAGCCACGCTATCGGCCAACTATAGTTCAACTTCACTCACTATAAACGGATTGTTAATGTGAAACCGTAGTTATGGAAAAATTGGAAGACAGCAACCAACAAGACTGGATTGCAGAACCTAACATTGATCAACAAGCACAGGTTAATTTAGAATTTCAGCAGTTACTCAAGTTAAATACAGAATTAACTACAGCTAATAGTAATCTATATGCTCAGGTAGAGCAGTTAAAAACCGAATTAGCTGAAGCCGAAAAGATTTTGCAGTGGCACAAAACACGGTCTACTGTTACGGAATCCATGTTTAACCAACAAAATCAAGAACTTTCTGCTGGTCAAGAGCAAATTCATTCCCTGTATCAGCAGTTAGAAACCTCTGTCCAAACAGTTCAAGAACAAGAAATTTGTATTGAAAATTATAAAGCTAATTTGCAAATTAGCCAACAAAGATTAGCGCATTTGGAAAGAGAATGTTCTCTACTACAAACTAATTACAGTCAAGAATCCCAGCAGTTATTACACTCTGAAAATACTTGTCGTGAATTGCGGGCTAGACTAATGCGTCAACAACGACAGACTATGCAATTTAAATCGGCTTTGGAAAAATGTCTAGATACTCCGATTCCTAGTCATGAGAATTTAGAGGATCATATTCATCATCCCCAGGATGTCATCCACAAACAAACGAGATTCTCCCGCAAAGCCAGATCTTTGTTTCCCAACGCTCAACCTATTCGACCTTGGACAGGAGAAGGCGATTCTCTACACGATTCTGTCAATAATTCCTGGGTTAAACCGACAGCAACAAAGGCTGAAAACTATACACATCATCAAGAACAATCAATCTCTCAGCCTACACAAGTTAATGAATCAACTATACAATCAACAACTGTAGATAATTCTGAAGTATTATCCCTAGATCAGCAACTAGAAGGGATAATTCATCGGTTTTTTATTACGCCATTACCGGATGAAGCCACGACGCAGGAGACAGAAACTGAGGTAAATATTCATCAAACTGATACATCTGTTTTAGAAAGTTTAGTATCTACTTCTGAAAATCATGAACAACCAGAAATAATAATTCAACAGGATGTACCAATAGAAATTGATCCTTATGGTATTACTGAAAATTCTGAAAAGGAAGATTTTTCACTATCACTAATCCAGGAATTACCAATTATTTCTCCGTCCTTCAACCATCAGATAAATACTGTGGAAATGGAAGATTTTTGGTTAGATGTTTCCCCGGAAACAGAATCTAGTTTACCAACTAATGATATTTTGACGGAGTTATTAGCTGATAATACATCTGATAATATGTCTCCTTCACCATTGATTTATCCACAACGACCACCCAAGGGACGTAAATCTTTAGCATCTGTAGAACTGCCGAATTTTCAACCTAAGCACAAGTAGTTTTTTTTTGGTGATAAACCTTGAAAATATGCTGCATCAGTGATTAGGATGATTTTGAATGTGTAAATTAGGCAATATTAGCCATTAACCTGATTGCGGGTCTATCGGCACAAGTTGGCAAGCGAAAACAACTCATTGGCAATGTGACAATAGCCACAGTATTGCCTATCATATCAAAAAATTCAACGCTGTAGCCTGTTTCTAGTCCAGGAATATCATGTTTTTCAACTACTGTGCCAATGTCCCCAGCATATACATTATCTTCGGGAAGATCACGCAATAAGATTACATCTGAGTAAAGAGTGAAATTCATTGCAGCCTCCAATATTGCTTGCTAATCAGGAAATAAAGTGATCAATCGCGGAAAGTCTCTACCTGTATCTATTTGCCAGACTGTCTTAACAAGGAGTAGCCTGTTAATAGGGGTAAGCAGATTTGCGCTCACTTCATATCTTGTACCATAATCAGTTTCTTTAATCAGATTAACATCTACAGTTAGATGAAACTTACGAATATCTGATTCTAGCTGCTGCCAATTATCGGGGGAATAGCCAAATTGGAGGAGTAATTTCGCTTTTGTTCCACCACGTTTATGTTCAGTATTCAGTAAATACTCAGTCAGCTTGGATGGTTCGATTACTGCGCTATCGCTATTTGGGATTTTCATCGTTAAAATCAAATATTTTTTTGAAACCGGTCTGAATGTCACCAGGCTTTTCCCTACAACTGGGAAACATGGCGTTGCTTATGTTGCACTCTGGTAATCCAGATATCGTTTTTAGTCACAAATAATCCTCGATATATATATATGTTCGCTAAATAATATCAGATGTGGATTTTTTCTTTCAGGGGGGAGTAAGTGCAATTTGTAGAAACTTGGACAATATTTATCTAAATTGTATTTTTCCCGTAGGCAGATGATAGCTCTCATATTTGAAGTGCAGTGTTAAAACAAATTGTTAAATGCGCTTGTAAACGATTTTGATGGTATGTTTGTATCCTTTATAGCGGTTATTTGTTGAGTGAAATATAAGAACCCCACCCCCAACCCCCTCCTCGCTTGTGAGGAGGGGGCTTATGATGTATCTCATTCAAGTGCATACCGCTATATCAATTCTTTGAACTATTTTATCGTGGTAAAAATGTCAGAAATATTCCGGGTAAAAGTTTAGGTTTAATGGTTGTGAAAAAATGTTTAGATTTACATTAAGGCAGTTTAAATATTATTAATAACTCTGGTTATGGGACAGTTGTTACTGTGATGTTATCTCTGATATAGAATTAGAATAGCCAGAAAGGGCGGAGTAACCCCAGCCCTACGGAATATTCTTTAATTAATATTTTCGCTCTTTTGGTTCAAACATAGTAATTGTCACCGGACGATATTGAATATCAATTCCCGTTGGTGAATAATAAGCCATTGTATGTTTCAAGAACTTATTATCATCCCTTCCAGAAAAATCTTCTCTAAAATGAGCGCCCCGACTTTCTTGACGATTCAAAGCAGAAGTTAAAATTGTTTGTCCTACTACCATTAAACTTTGTAATTCCAAAGCTTCAACTAATTCTGTATTCCAGCTAGTTCCTTTGTCATCTAAATATATTTGTGAAGATTTTTGTTGTAATTCGGCAATTTTCTCCAATCCCTGACTCATTAATTCTTGATTGCGGAAAACGCCACAATATTCAGTCATATTATCTTGGAAAGATTGACGAATTTGATTAATTCGATATTGTCCTGGTTGTTCTATTAAAGTTTTAATTTGTTGCTCGGCTTCCTTGATATACCGTGTTTCATCTATTGATGGTAACTGACGATTCTCGACATAATGAGCGATCGCTGCCCCAGTCCTTTTGCCATAAACAACACATTCTAACAGCGAGTTACTACCGAGACGATTCGCCCCATGCACAGACACACAAGCAGTTTCTCCAGCCGCAAAAAAGCCTTCCACAAAACCATCATTACTATTGCGGACTTTACCATCAGTATTGACAGGAATACCACCCATACAATAATGAATAGTAGGACACACGGGCATAGGTTCAGTCACCGCATCCACACCGACGAGACGATGGGCTTCTTCCCAGCAGAAAGGCACACGACTCATGATTTTTTCCTTACCCATGTGACGTAAATCCAGATAGACACAAGGACCACCCGCACTACCATCTTTATTTACACCTCGACCAGCCCGAACTTCCAGAGCGATCGCCCTTGAGGTAATATCACGAGGGGCTAATTCCATGCGACTGGGGGCATAATTAGCCATAAAGCGATCGCCATCGGAATTAATTAAATAAGCCCCTTCCCCGCGCACAGCCTCAGAAATCAGCACTCCTACAGGATACAACCCCGTCGGATGAAACTGGACAAACTCCATATCCTGCAAAGGTAAACCAGCCAAAGCCGTCATCGCCAAACCGTCACCAGTGGAAGCATAATCATTGGAAGTCCTGTTATAAACCCGACCATAACCCCCAGTGGCAAACATCACCGCCTTAGCTCGTAACACCTCAATATGTCCATCCAAGAGATGAAACATCACCACACCTTTAGCTTGACCATCTTCTAAAATCAGGCGCATTACATACCATTCTTCGTAAATCTGCACACCATAACGGCGGAGATTATTTACCAACTCATGTAAAATTGCATGACCAGTTTTATCAGCAGCGTAACAAGTGCGATTGTGAGAATGTCCACCAAAAGCCCGTTGAGCAATGCGACCATCAGGTAAACGGGAAAATAACACCCCCAGATGTTCTAAATCAATCACCACATCCGGTGCTTCTTGAGTCAAAATTGCTACTGCATCTTGATCAGCCAAATAATCCGAACCCTTAACCGTATCAAAAGCGTGCGCTTCCCAACTATCCTGATCATCAACATTTTTTAAAGAAGCCGCCATACCACCTTGAGCAGCCACTGAATGGGAGCGAATGGGGTGAGTTTTGGCAACTACCGCTACCTTTAAACTAGGATTAATTCGGGCAATTTCCAGCCCCGCTCGACATCCAGCCAAACCACCACCAACAATAATTACATCATGTTCTAGCATTATTTAACCACCAATAAAAAAAATTCCCCGTCTACAAGACAGGGTAATAGAAAAATTGTAAATTGATAAAATTCCCCTTAGCTAGTTGCTTGGACGGGATTTTGTTGTGAAATATTAGTTTGTGTTGATTCTGTCTGTGTTTTTGGCTCTACCGCATTGAGTTCAATATTGTTTAATAAAGTCGTCACAAAGGCAAAAAGTAAAAAAGGTAGAGATAAGAGGACAACAAGACCTACAGTAGCTAAAGCGTATACTGGTCTTTTTGCACCCATTAATGCTAAAGCTGATGCCAAGCTAATGGTAATCGTAATTAACCAAACGATAATCTGACCGTAGATATCACCAAAAGTCAAAGTACAGACAAACCGATAGTTTTGAATATTATTTTTGTTCATTTTAACTTGCCTCAATTCTTTTCTATAGCTTCTACCTTAAATCTATGTTTGTCTGAAGAACAATTTCTCAATATTTTGCCAAGGTTCGTAATATTACTTCACAAGTAAATTAACTTAAATTCACTGATACTTTCAACCGAGACATTCCCCGACATCTGAGATATCGTAAATATCCAGTATAACGTCACCAACTGAGTTAGTGAAGGTGGTATCCCACATTGCCTTAGAACGTAATTCTAAGGCTCTTGATTGTCTATCAACGAGTTCAATACCCAAATTTTCTCTAGAACTACCAAGTTTTCTAAGGAAAGGTTTATTTTCTTTGTAGCCATTCAAGTCTATTTGGAACCATTACAGTTACTCAAAATATTTATTGACTTTAAATTAACTACAAAACTCTCGCATATTCATAATATTATGAACCTATTGTCAGAAAATGTCAATAAATGCCTGAAGATTTGATGTCCTATTCTTTGCTCCTTTGCTTAAACTGTCAATCTATATATTTTATGTATAACCACTTATCCCAGGAACACAGTTAACAAGCAATTCGTCTTTTAATAGTATAATATGTCGGTTAAACACGTATATTATATTTTACATCTTTCCTGCAAACATTGTTTACTACCTAAATTGCTATAGGACTAATATTTGATTTATGAAATACAAGTAGGGTGGGCAATGCCCACCAGAACCAGGATATACTGGGCAATATACTTAAAATTTTCAAATATCATTTATAATTCCTATATTAATACTGTGTATTATATAAATATCGCCTTCAACTTATCATCCCCAAAAGTAATGAATGGTAATATCAATAGGGCTGAAATTTTAATAGCGCGTGATTTTGACATTCTCATCCTTGCTAATAACTGAAATACTACATAATTAATCAAGAGGATATTTAACAATGAACTTGATGCAAAAACCTCTATTTTTCCTAGCTTTTTCTATAACTCTATTTTTCCAAATAGGATTAGGACAAGCTCAATCATTCCCACATCCTAAAACTTGGCAAATTAGTCAGAAATTTAGACCCCGTGTAGATAACAAACGTAATCCTGTCACAGATGGAGGTGCTACTCGCGGAAAATCTTGTTTAAAAAAGAAAGAATTACTAATACCTTTAACTCCATTAAATCTCGTAGGACTAACGCTAGATCAACATCCTACTTTTTTCTGGAATATGCCCGAATCCACTGCTAAATTTCTCAATTTTAGCATATTAGCTGATGGTGAAACTGAAAACTTATATGAACAACAATTGCCCATACCAAATGAACCGGGAATTATCAGCTTTACTATTCCTCAAGATGCACCTCAACTAGAAATTAATCAAACTTACAAATGGTCTGTCAATGTGGTTTGTGATCCTGAAGACTCTAGTGGTAATATTCGGATGAGTGCTTGGGTAGAACGCGTAAAACCAGATGATTCCCTATTGCAAAAGCTGAAAAAATCTGATTCCCGTAATCTATCCAATGTTTATGGAGAAGCTGGAATTTGGTATGAAGGACTAAATGCTATTATCCAACAACGCTGTACTCAACCAAATAACTTAGCCGTCAGAATAAAATGGAGACAATTTTTGGAATCAGCAGGATTGAATGATATTATATCTCAAAAATTAATTAATTCTTGCTCAGTTAATAATAGATAGTATGAGGCAAAAGCTGACAAAAAAAATCTGGCAATGGCGGGGCGTATTAATTGCTATAAGTAATGCCACATTCATTGTCACTTTATTAAGGTTGACAGGGTGGCTGCAATTTATTGAATTCACAGCCTTAGATCAATTTTTTCTCCTCCGTCCCCAAGAGCCAGTTGATAGCCGAGTAGTTATTATAGAAATTACTGAAACAGACATTGAAAAACAAGGACAATGGCCTATTTCTGACGCTGTAATGGCTAACTTATTAGAAAAAATCAAGTTGCAAAAACCTAGAGCTATTGGTTTAGATATTTATCGGAATTTACAGGTTAATCCTGGTCATGAAGCTTTAGTAAAGGTATTTTCATCTACCCCTAACTTGATTGGTATTCAAAAAGTTTTTAAGAATGAAGATAATTCACCAATTAAACCACCATCTACTCTCAAGAAAAAGCAACAAGTAGGAGGTAATGATTTACCTCTAGATGATGATGGTAAAGTGCGAAGAGGATTACTTTATTTATATTTAGAAAATGATGATTTTTTAGAAAGCTTATCTCTAAAATTGTCATTATTATATTTAAAATCAGAGGGAATTACAGAAGAAACTGCAAAAATTAACCCCAATTATTTACAATTGGGTAAAGGTATTTTTCCCAGATTTACAGCCAATGATGGTAGTTATGTCCGCGCAACAGATGGTAGCTATCAAATTATTTTAAATTATCGCGGAAATATCGAAAAGTTTCCCCATATTTCTTTAACAGACATTTTAGAAAATCGGATTCCTCCAGATTTAATGAGAGAAAAGGTAGTATTAATTGGTTCGACTACGGGAAGTTTAAAAGACCTATTTCACACACCTTTTACTAATAAAGAATTTGCAACCCCACGCAGAATGTCAGGTGTGGTAATTCATGCAAATTTAATTAGTCAAATACTGAGTACAGCATTAAATGATCGTCCATTAATTAAGTCTTGGTCTGAACCTGAAGAATATATATGGATATTTGTTTGGTCAACTATTGGTGCTACTGTAAGTTGGCAATTACGCCATAGTAATCAACTTGTGACAATTAGCATTATATTAGCAGGTATTATCTTAATTGGTGGTTGTTTTCTATTATTTATATTTGGTTGGTGGATTCCTGTAGTTCCACCACTGTTAACATTAGTAGGATCAGCAATCTTCATTACTCAATATGTGGCTGGTAGCGCAGCGAATATGCAAAAGACTTTTGGGCGCTATTTGACTGAGGAAGTAGTTAATAGTTTACTAGAAAACCCTGCTGGTTTAAAACTAGGGGGAGAAAGGAGAAAGGTTACTATTCTAGTTTCTGATTTAAGAGGGTTTTCCGCTATTTCTGAGGAATTTAGCCCGGAAGAAGTGGTGAAAATTCTTAATCTTTATCTAGAATCTATGACAGATATTATTCATCACTATAAAGGGACAATTAATGATTTCATGGGTGATGGAATTTTAGTAATGTTTGGTGCGCCAATTAGTCGAGAAGATGATTCCCAAAGAGCAATCGCTTGTGCTATGGCTATGCAATTGGCAATGGCACAAGTGAATAAAAAAAATCAAGAAATGAAGTTACCAATTCTAGAAATGGGAATTGGCATCAATACAGGTGAAGTTGTCGCTGGTAATATTGGCTCTCAAAAACGGGCAGAATATACTGTTATTGGTAGTCATGTAAACTTAGCCGCGCGAATTGAATCCTATACAGTGGGAGGACAGGTTTTTATTTCCGAACATACTTATCAAGATGCAAGTATTGATTTACAAATTGATAGCGAATTACAAGTAGAAGCCAAAGGCATAAAATACCCTATTAATCTCTATGAAGTGGGTGGTATTGGTGAGAAATATCAGTTATTTTTGCCCACAGAAGCAGAAAGCATGGTAACTTTAAGTGAGGAATTATTAATTGAATATATGATTTTACAAGGTAAACATATAGACGCAGAATTATTCTCTGGTGCATTGGTGGGACTATCTGAACATGGTGCAAAATTATATTCTCAACATCCTTTAGAAAGATTAAGTAATATTAAATTAAAATTATTAACAGATCCGGCTTTATGTGATGAAGAGCCAGATATATATGCGAAAGTAGTGAGAACTTCCACTATTGACCAAAAGTATTTTTTGATTCGGTTTACAACTTTCCCCAAAAAGGCTATCTCTCGATTGAATCTGATTCGTGACATCAATCTACATCAATAATCATTGCTCAATATTTTTCAAGGTTAGTAATATTAATGTATAAGTACAATGAATTTTAGTTAGTATGTAACGCTAAATTGTGTAAAAAATATGAAATAATCCAGATAGATTTAATCTATGTAAAGACAGGTACTCATTTAATTAGACAACTAATATATGTGAGTAGTTGATAAAGTTTGATACTCATGAAAGTAAATTAGGGTGTGACTATGAACAAGTTCAACAAATTATTAATGACTACTGTGGCTATAGTTTCATTTATTAGCCTTCCCTTGGGTCAAACAGCAGTTAAAGGTCAGGAAACAGCAATCTTCAAGTGCATCAAAGAATACAAAAATTTAGGTATTTCATCTGATGCAGCATTAGCACAGTGTCAAAAAAACAATTTGGTAGAATGTGTACAACGTTTAAATACTCAGAAATATGTAGCTAAATCAGTTTCGGAATCGAATGGACGTTATTTAATTGATTTAGGTAATAATGATACAAGATGGCTAGAAGGAAAAGGGTGGAGAGATAAAGGATGTACGGCCCACACCGAAGGACCTTACAAAAGACAAAGTGATCAAAACCAGACTTTTTGGCAAAAGCAGCGTTCCTATGAGTGGTTTAGACAAGGTTTGTGTTCACAATCACAGATAGAATTAGAGCAAAATTACTCTCTTGACGAAGCAAAAACACTTTGTGAATTAGGTTTACAGCCAAAATAATAAAAAATGCTAAATATCACAAAAGATGTTCAAATCTGACTTAATTTTCTCTATCTCACCTCAACCCTATTCCTAAGACTAAGTAGGTGAACACAATAAAATCAATCTGTGTAAAGAAAAGTAAAATCGCCCAAACCCTCTTCAATCTTGCATGAGTGCCTCTTGCCTCTTGCCTTGCCATAACGACAATTTTCAATGCTAACCTACTTAGTATCCCCGACTTCTTAAAGAATTTGGGGATTTTATTTACAGTTGTTTCAAAATGATTGGCAATCAACTATGATATAAAAGTACATGAAAATTCAAAAATCTTCATCTAAATGCTAAATGACCTCCCTGCTTTACCGAAGATTAAAGATTTTCTAACACAGAAAATTCTTTTAGGTAATGAACCTAGTGCTGAATTAATAGTAATTATTACTATCTATTTTATCCAAGGTATATTAACGTTATCGCGTTTAGCCGTTAGCTTCTTTCTCAAAGATGAATTACTATTAAGTCCAGCGCAAATGTCAGCAATTATCGGCATTAGCACATTGCCTTGGATGATTAAGCCATTATATGGTTTTATTTCTGATAGTTTACCCTTATTTGGCTACCATAGAAAACCTTACATAGTCCTATCTGGAATTATTGGCTGTGCAGCTTGGTTATGTTTAGGAACAGTCGTTCATACTAGCTCAACAGCCACAATTATGATTGTCCTTGCTTCTCTATCTGTTGCTATTAGTGATGTGATAGTTGATTCCATCGTAGTTGAAAGAGCCAGAAGTGAATCAGATGCTAAAACAGGTTCTTTGCAATCTCTTTGTTGGGGTAGTTCAGCCATTGGGGCATTATGCACAGCTTACTTTAGCGGCTTACTTTTAGAATATTTTACCACTCGTACAGTATTTTTAATAACAGCATTATTTCCTCTAATTGTCTCATCTGTAGCTTGGTTCATTGCCGAAAAACCTATTAATAAAGATGCTAAAAAAAGTAATAACACAAAAAATCAATTATTACAAATTCGCCAAGCCATTACTCAAAAAGTAATTTGGTTACCAACATTATTTATATTTATTTGGAAAGCTACACCAAATGCCGAATCAGCATTTTTCTATTTTACAACCAACGAACTGCACTTTCAACCAGAATTTTTAGGACAAGTTCGGTTAGTCACAAGTTTTGCTTCCTTGGTTGGGGTGTGGGCTTTTCAACATTATTTTAAAACAATTCCCTTTAGAATTATGTTTAGTTGGGGTATTTTTATATCCACAGCTTTAGGAATGACAACATTATTATTAGTAACTCACACTAACAGACTTTTAGGAATAGATGATCATTGGTTTAGCTTGGGTGATAGTTTAATTCTCACCGTAATTGGGCAAGTTGTATTTATGCCCGTATTAGTATTATCAACAAGGCTTTGTCCTCCCGGTATAGAAGCCACATTCTTTGCTGTATTGATGTCTGTAATGAATTTCGGAGGAACAGTTTCCTACTGGTTAGGATCTTTGATGATGAAATGGTTAGGAATCACAGAATATCAATTTGATTCACTGTGGTTATTAATCATTATTACCAACTGTACTTCTCTAATCCCCATTTTATTTATTAAATGGCTACCAGATGCTCAAGTTGACATTGATAATAATGTAATTAGTTAATAAATAATATATTATATATGTTAAAATCTTATTTATTAGATCCCCGACTTCTATAAGAAGTCGGGGATCTGTGTGTGATATATTCCTTGATAATCCAAAAAAATGCAAATATCAGAAAAGTCTTATACCCTTAAAGATTGGCAAGGAGGATATGAATCTCTTGCCGAAGAATTTGATTATTGGATTGATGATATAGAAGGAGAAATTCCCCCAGAATTAGCAGGAACATTATTTAGAAATGGTCCCGGTTTATTAGATATAAACAAGCAGCGATTTCATCATCCTTTTGATGGTGACGGGATGATTAGCCGGATTACCTTTACCAATGGGCGCGCCCATTTTCGTAACCGATTTGTGCAGACAGAAGGTTATTTAGCAGAAAATAAAGCAGGTAAAATCCTTTATCGTGGTGTTTTTGGAACTCAAAAACCAGGTGGTTGGTTAGCTAATATTTTTGATTTCAAAATTAAACATATTGCTAATACAAATGTTATTTATTGGGGAAAAAAACTCCTAGCATTATGGGAAGCAGCAGAACCTTATGCACTTAATCCCTACACCTTAGAAACATTAGGAAACGAATATTTCAATGGTGTTTTATCTAAAGGAGAAGCCTTTAGTGCTCATCCTCGAATTGATCCCAATGGCACATTAGTTAACTTTGCTATTAAACCAGGTCTATCAACGACAATTACCATATTTGAACTGAATACAAACGGGGAAATTATTAAAAAACAAAATCATAGTATTCCTGGTTTTTGCTTCATTCATGATTTTGTGATTACAGAAAATTACTGTGTCTTATTTCAAAATCCTGTTAATTTTAATCCCATACCTTTTGCTTTAGGAATCTCCAGTGCAGGTCAATGTATTAAATTTCAAAAAGATCAACCTACAAAAATTATCATTATTCCTCGCATAGCAAAAAGCGAAAATGAAAAATTTAAAGTTTTAGACACCGAAGCAGGGTTTATTTTTCATCATGTTAATGCTTTTGAAGTTGAAAATGAAATTATCATTGATTCAATTTGCTATAAATCATTAACAGAAGTTGAACCAAATACCGATTATCGAGAAATTGATTTTGATGCCAATTCTCCTGGACAACTTTGGCGTTTTCATCTCAATTTAGAAACAAATCAAGTCCAAAATCAGTTAATAGAGCATCGGGCTTGTGAATTTCCGACTATTCACCCAAATAAAGTTGGTAAATCATATCGTTATCTATATAGTGCTGCGGCACATCATGCAACGGTCAATGCACCGTTACAAGCAATTCTCAAAGTTGATTTAGAATCAAAAAACAGACAACTATGGAGTGCAGCACCACAAGGTTTTATAGGTGAACCAATTTTTGTTCCTCGGGCAAATTCTCAACAAGAAGATGATGGCTGGGTAATAGCTTTAGTTTATGATGCAGAATATCATCGTTCAGATGTCGTCATTTTAGATGCTGAAAATATTGAAAAAAGTCCAATTGCAAAACTACATCTTAAACATCATATTCCCTATGGTTTACATGGAAGTTTTACACCAGAAACATTCATTTAATTAATAGACATCTTGTGAAAATTAAATGTGCGTTTCCTATAACTTTTGTAGAGACGTTCCATGGAACGTCTCTACATTCTTTTCTGGAGATATCTAATGTAGGTTGGGTTAAGCGATAGCGCAACCCAACACTGCTGATAAAAATGTTAAATATGTTTTAAATATATCCTATTAACCGTTTTTATATTTTGTACTGTATTAAAAACATTACCACCCTATTATAGCGGTTCTCAGTCGGATGAAATACAATCGAGAGCGGGAAAACCGCACCCCTACAGGGTTTGTAATTTAATAACTATATTCAATCCAAGTATATACTACTATACAAGTATGTTTAATAGTGTGGACTTGCATACCATGACTATTGTAGAGATTTTAAATACATATTGGCATAATTTAATACCACATTCATAAAAATAAAATTGTAACGAAAACTACAAAATTGATATCTTTCCCAAAAAAAGAGGGTAAGCTAACCATATCAATCCAGTTAACGAAGATACGGTGATGAGGAGTAATGATTATGGTTACAACGTCTCTCCCACTTATGGAAACTCAATCTTCAGCCTATATTTGCCCTTATGATCAAGCCTGTAGCTATTTAGAATGGGCTGCCAAAGAATTAAAACTAGATCAAGGTATCGTAGAAATACTCAGTCATCCTCGGAAAGTTGTCACAGTTTCCATTCCTATCAAAATGGATAATGGGGAAGTGCGGGTTTTCCCAGGACATCGAGTCCAACATTCTGATATTTTGGGACCATATAAAGGTGGTATTCGCTTCCATCCAGCAGTGACATTACGGGAAGTATCCGCCCTAGCTATGCTGATGACCTGGAAATGTGCCTTGTTAGGTATTCCCTATGGTGGTGGCAAAGGCGGAATTCCCATAGACCCCAAACAGTTCAGCGTAGGGGAATTAGAACGGATTAGCCGCCGTTATATTAGTGAATTAATTAAAGACATTGGACCAGCCGTAGATATACCCGCACCAGACATGGGGACTTCATCTCGGGAAATGGCGTGGATGATGGATACCTACTCGGTCAATGTTGGTCATTCCGTACCTGGTGTGGTGACAGGTAAGCCTTTATCTATTGGTGGTTCCCTAGGACGAGAAATGGCGACTGGACGCGGTGTGATGATTATTGTCCGTGAAGCACTGGCAGATCATGGTAAATCCCTTGCAGGAGTTAGGGTAGCCATTCAAGGTTTCGGTAATGTGGGCGGGGCTGCGGCGGAATTACTACACCAAGAAGGAGCGAAAATTATCGCTGTTTCCACTGGTGCAGGTGGTATCTTTGCTGAAGATGGTCTTGATATTCCCGCTGTCAAAGCTTATGCTGCTGCAAACCATCGCAGTGTAGTCGGTTTCCCCGAAGGGACACCCATTAGTAATGCAGATTTACTAACTTTACCTTGTGATGTCTTGATCCCCGCCGCTTTGGAAAACCAAATTACCGAAGAAAATGTTCATCAGATCAAAGCCCGATTTGTCGCGGAAGCTGCTAATGGTCCGGTGACATTAGAAGCTAACCAAGTGCTAGAAGCAGAGGGTGTGACTGTTTTACCGGATATTTTAGCCAATGCTGGGGGTGTGGTGGTCAGTTATTTAGAATGGGTACAAGGTCTTTCTTACCTGTTCTGGGATGAGGAACGAGTCAACCGGGAAATGGAACATTTGATGGTTCAGGCTTACCGTAAGGTGATTCATGAGTCACAAGCACGAGGGGTAAATCTGCGGTTAGCTGCTTATACTTTAGGCGTAGGTAGAGTTGCCCAGGCTTTGAATGATCGGGGGTTGTATCCTTAGATATCTGCTGAAAATTAAATATACATTTCCTAGAACCTTTGTAGAGACGTTCCATGGAACGTCTCTACATTTTTTCTGGAGATGTCTCATCAATTATCGAGAAGCAACTTGTGGATCTGCCCAAATGCTACCTCTTTCGCCAAAAGTTACAGGCTGATCCCCTTCTGCTGAGATGTCTACAGTTTTGCCATCATTAGCCACTTGTAACAAAGGCCAATTTTCCTCACCTAGTTCACCAGCACGGAATAATACACTATTAGGCTGCTTTTTACTCCAACCTAGCAAAATAGCTATTTTTTCGTGATCATCTTGTGATTGTACAGGATTAACTACTTTGAGATGATTCTGTTGACGATTCCAAATTACAGCCTGATCTGTCGCATCTGCTGTATTGAAAATAGCTACAAATTTACGGGCAAGAAAGCGATCGCCTTTTTCAGACCAACTCACAGGCACTAATACCCCAATTTTACCATCACTATCTGGGTCTACTGGTAAATTTACTTGCCTATTTAACAGGGGATCAATCCCCACACTGGTTGATGTCATCACCCGTAACCGCTTAGTTTGTCTATCTTCCACAAACAAAACGCTATTAACTCGGCTATTGTGCATTTCGGGTTTGACTTCCATTTGCACCCGGCTATAAATCGCATACTTGCCATCAGGAGAAATTACAGGAATACTCCGGTAGTAGCGGACACCAGAACCACCTTTACCACCCACTGCTTCCTGAGTAGCCATAATCCATTGCCAAGGTATGGGATGGGGACTACCTATAGGATCAGTTTGTACCATCTCTGACTGATTTGATTGTTCACTTACAGGTATTTCTCCATTTCTGGGAGTAACTGTTGATGTTGCCAATTCTTTAGATTGAGAATTTCCACTTGCTGAAGAATTTAAATCAGCTTGTACTTTCGCGTTTTCTAGTTTTTGACTGGGATTAACTTGATTAACAGATGTTTGTGCTAGAAATTGTGCAACATCAACTGATGGTACAGTTTCGCTGACAACATTACTCCCCACTTGAGAACTTTCTGTTTCTGCCCCTGAAATAACTATATCTTTTGGTAATGAATGTATTCCTTCTCCAATAGATATTTTTCCTGTTTGAGAGTTAACTTGAGCAAATTGTAAATTTAACTTACTAGCAGCACTTTCTGTCAATTTTTTCCGAGATTCGCCATTTCCTGTACTAATATTTGCTACTTCTGATTGTTTCGCTAAAGTAGCATGAAGAGACATTCCTGCGAAAGGTGAAATTACAATAACAATGGCAATGTACTTGAGAAATGGTTGAACACGGAACCATCCTGACACCAAAAGGGGTTTAAGCATGATGAGACTCTCTAGGGGGCAGTTGCTAAGTGCGGGCAGTATCTATACAGGAATGGAAAAAGCTATGACTATATGTATATCAACAAACCAAAAGCTTTTACGAAATAATTTATGCAAATGTTACATCGCGTTACAAAAATTTTAGTGTCACCATTTACCCCTCATAATCTTTACATTATATACAAAAAGACTGGATTAAAGTGGACAGTAAATTACATCTGTTAATGAATACCGTCTATTGATAGTTTAAGTAACATCCACATTCAAATCTAATTGAAATTTAGACACATCTATAACGATCATGACTAAATTTACAAGTGACTGAAGCTATTAGCCAAAGTATAGAAATGCTGTTGAAAACAGTAGCTATTACAACAGCGCACTCTTTACCTACTAAAACTTATCTGTAGCCATCCTGAATGATTCCTGAAAAACAGATGACCGTTGTAGGGTGGGCAATGCCCACCTACCCATATTTCAAAAATTAAATAAGATTCCTAATATTACTAGAAACTTTAGATTAACTGATGCACAATAAACAAAAACATTGAATTCACACACCTAAATCTATAAACTGCGATTCACACTCGTAAATGCTGCGATTAAGCAAATGCAATTTATTTTAAACTGAGGTAATTATTGAATAATTTTGATTTAGTAGAGAAATGGCCAATTGTGAAGCACATCTAGACACACAAGACCTGTCAGTAGTAGATGGAAATGGCGGTAGGTTTGCGATCCCAAAGCACTGTTGAACTAGTTACCCAAGTTATTATAGTTTGTTGAGGTTGTTTTTGCTTAACTAATAATTAACACTATATCATTAAATTGTGAAAATTCATTGCTGATGATCAAAAATCTCAACATTATCCTCTGAATATTTCAGGTGTTGCCGTTGTCAGTAAGGAGGAACACACTTACCATTGATTAATGACTCATAACTCGTAATTAATAATTAATAACTAATGAAAATAGTATTTTTCGGCACACCTGACTTTGCAGTTCCTACATTGAAAAAACTCTTGGAAAATAGGGATTTTCAGGTAATTGCTGTAGTTACCCAACCGGATAAACGCCGAGAACGTGGGAATAAACTGACACCTTCACCAGTCAAAGCCTTTGCTACAGATCATCATATCCCAGTTTGGCAACCTGAAAGGGTAAAAAAAGATGTTGAAACCTTAACACAACTCAAGCAGACAGAAGCAGATGTATTTGTAGTTATTGCTTATGGACAAATTTTGTCTAAGAAGATATTAGATATGCCAAAGCTGGGTTGTGTCAACGTACATGGTTCAATTCTACCTCAGTATCGAGGGGCTGCGCCAATTCAATGGAGTATACATAACGGAGAAAAAGAAACGGGGATCACAACTATGCTCATGGATAAGGGTATGGACACAGGGGATATGCTCCTAAAAGCAATTACACCGATTCAATTACTAGATAATGCTCAGGTTTTAGCCGAAAAGTTGGCGCTCACTGGTGCAGATTTACTCATAGAAACTCTATACAAACTAGAACGTCAGGAAATCCAACTCATTCCTCAAGATCATACAGCAGCTACTTACGCATCTTTGATTCAAAAGCTGGACTATAACTTAGATTGGGGAAAAAGTGCTATTCAATTACACAATCAAATTCGCGGATTTTATCCTAACTGTATTGCTACCTTTCGCAACCAGCCATTCAAAATCACTGCTACTGTCCCTCTAGATGCTGCGTATATTCAGGAATTACCAGAGCAGTTACAAGAAAAAATCCAGAAAATACCTAACTTATCAACCATATCAGGTCAACCGGGAGAAGTAGTTAATATTACTAAAGGACTAGGAGCAATTGTCCAAACAGGGACAGGTTTATTGCTATTGCTAGAAGTGCAGCTAACTGGTAAACGTCCCCAGTCAGGATGGGATTTTGTTAATGGTACTCGGTTAACGGTGGGTGAGGTAATTGGTTAGTTACTAGTTACTAGTCATTGGTCATTAGTCATTAGTTGTTAGGAATGTGAATTAAATAAAGTGTAAAAGTAGGGTGTGTTAGTGTTAGCGACAGCGTAACCCACCATTCCAGGTTAAATCAGAATTGCAGGTTATTAAATTTGCGTTCCTTAGTAATATTTCTCCCCCTTCCCTGTTCCCTAATTTTCATAGAATCGGCAGGATTTACAGGGTCCTTCTGGGTTAACTGCACAACGAATTATTTCTGAAAGAGCATTATATTTACAGGTAGCATCACCTATTACCCAACGTCCCTCTACTAAACTTTGCTCTTCTGGTCTTTGGGCTTTTTGTACGTAAATAGCGATATTGTTTAAACTATAGCGTCCTCCTTTAAGCTGATACCTGTGACAACGTTCTAAGACTGCGTAGGTTTTACCCTCAAAATCAAGATAGTTTCCCGGTTGGGGTGTCCAATCAAGCTGTAATTTACCAAGAGACTGAAGCGGATGTGTCAAAATTACCTCAGTGGGTAAAGAATTTAGCTCCATAATTGAGTTAATGTGATGTGATTTGCATATAGAGTATAGTATCGCAACATTTTGGTAATATTTTGCTTATACTTGTATATTTCACAAAGCTATGGTTTTAAATATGTAGTTTCTAGTTGTATTTAAACTTGATGAAAAAAGAATGAGTGTATTTGTGAGAGAGGCTGAAAGTTAATATTTCATCACAACCTGATCAAGACGAATCAATATATAGATTTATGATATTATGTATGATAGATAACTCCCCAAAAACGACTCTTAATTTACATATCTTTACAATTCGTCATCTTGAAAAGAGAGTTGGTTGGGTAAACACTTAATGGCTATGTTGCTTATTACAGCCAGATAACAGCGATCTTGGTAGATAAATTATTCAAGGTGTCTATTACATTGTTTAAAGTTATGTAGCCTTTTGCTTACAAGCTATCAAGCCCTGGGGTAAACTATGCCTTGATTATGATTATTTCACTCCAGAAGAACACCCGCAAGGAGCAGTTTTTTCAATGTCTCATACCGTAAAAATCTACGACACCTGCATTGGCTGTACACAATGCGTCCGCGCTTGTCCTACTGACGTACTAGAAATGGTTCCTTGGGATGGCTGTAAGGCTGCTCAAGTGGCTGCTTCTCCCCGCACTGAAGACTGTGTTGGTTGTAAGCGTTGTGAAACTGCTTGCCCCACCGACTTTTTGAGCATTCGCGTTTATCTAGGTGCTGAAACAACTCGCAGCATGGGCTTGGCTTACTAAGAATCCCTAAATTCTTGGTAGTTTAGTGCTGAGGACTGAGAATGGGAGAAACATTGAGATTCTTCCCTCATTCCTCAGCATTTTTGTGTCAGGAGTCAGGAGTTAATGAACCACGTTCGCGGAGCGTCCCGGAGGGATATAGGAACGAAGAACACGAAGGAAGAAGGAAGAAGGAAGTTACCTAATAACTAATAGACATCTCCAAAAATTAAATATGCGTGACCCGTAACCCTTGTAGAGACGTTCCATGGAACGTCTCTACATTCTTTTTTGGAGATGTCTAATGACTAATAATTAATAACTAATGACTAACTAATGACTAATCTGCTTTTACTTGCTAAAGTGGCTGATCTATTCCAGCAACTATACTTAAAATTTAATCATCCTGAAACCGGAGTGGTTTAAGCAATGTGTGGAATAGTTGGATATATAGGAACTCAGGCAGCGACAGATATTTTACTGGCTGGACTAGAAAAATTAGAATATAGAGGTTACGATTCGGCGGGAATTGCAACTATTTTGGAAGGTGACGTGCATTGTGTGCGGGCTAAGGGCAAATTGCTTAACCTGCGTTCTAAACTGGCACAAATCGAAAATCCTGCCCAAATAGGGATTGGCCACACGCGCTGGGCAACTCATGGTAAACCTGAAGAGTATAATGCCCATCCTCATTTAGATACGGCGTTGCGGATAGCAGTGGTGCAAAATGGGATTATTGAGAATTATCGAGAGTTACGGGAACACCTAAAGGCTCTAGGACATGAATTCCGTTCGGAAACAGATACAGAGGTAATTCCCCATTTAATTGCTGAATGTTTAAAGCATACTTCTGAAAATCCTGCTTCCCCTTCTGTGTTTTTAGATGCGGTGCGGGATGCTGTGAGTAAGTTAGAAGGAGCTTATGCGATCGCTGCTATTTCTGCTGACTTCCCTGATGAGTTGATTGTAGTCCGCCAACAAGCGCCTTTAGTCATTGGTTTTGGACAGGGTGAGTTTTTCTGTGCTTCTGATACTCCGGCAATTGCCCCTTATACCCGCGCTATATTGTCCCTAGAAAACGGCGAAATTGCCCGTTTGACTCCTTTAGGGGTGGAAGTGTATAACTTTGCTGGACATCGCTTGAAAAAGCATCCCCGCACCCTAAACTGGAATCCCATTATGGTGGAAAAACAGGGATTCAAACATTTTATGCTCAAGGAAATCTATGAGCAACCGGGAGTAGTTCGGGATTGTTTGGAGGCTTATTTTTCGACAGAAGAGAATGCCCAAATTACTGCTGAATCACCGGTGAAATTAGATTTACCAGCGGAATTTTACGCAGATTTAGAACAAGTTCAAATTGTGGCTTGTGGTACAAGTTGGCACGCTGCGTTAGTGGGTAAATACTTGTTAGAACAATTGGCAGGAATTCCTACTCAAGTACAATATGCTTCAGAATTTCGCTATGCACCATCACCGCTAACGGCTCATACTCTGACTATTGGCGTAACTCAATCTGGGGAAACTGCTGATACTTTAGCAGCTTTGTCTATGGAAAAAGAACGCCGTCAAGGTAAGGAAGCTAAGTATCAAGCGCGACTTTTGGGGATTACTAATCGTCCAGAGAGTAGTTTGGGGAATATGGTTGCAAATATTATCAATACTCATGGGGGAATTGAAATCGGTGTAGCTGCAACGAAAACTTTTGTGGCACAATTGATGGCGTTTTACGCTTTGGCGTTAGATTTGGCTTATCGTCGTCAGGAAATTAGTGCATTAAGATTTGAGGAAATTCTCACGGGTTTACGTCAGTTACCTGGGGAAATTGAGGCGATTTTAGAAACTCAAGAAAAATATATTGAGCATTTAGTACATGACTTTATAGAAACGAAAGATTTTATCTTTATTGGTAGGGGAATTAATTTTCCAATTGCGTTAGAAGGGGCTTTGAAGTTAAAAGAAATTAGTTATATTCATGCGGAAGGATATCCTGCGGGAGAAATGAAACATGGTCCAATTGCGTTGTTAGATACTAAAGTTCCAGTTGTAGCGATCGCTGTTCCTGGTAATGTATATGAAAAGGTGATTTCTAATGCTCAAGAAGCTAAAGCTAGAGATTCTCGGTTAATTGGGGTGACTTCTGTTAAAGATGGTGAAGCGGCAGAAATCTTTAATGATTTAATTCCTGTTTCCGAAGTGGAGGAAATTCTTTCACCAATTCTCACAGTTATTCCGTTGCAATTGTTAGCTTATCATATTGCAGCCCGCCGGGGTTTGGATGTAGATCAACCAAGGAATTTAGCCAAATCCGTGACAGTTGAATAATTGATATTTTGTAGGGGTTTAGCAATGCTAAACCCTGATATTTTGATAATTGCAAAATCTTCCTTACCCATAGATTCTTAATTTTGACCTCCCATTTAATACCAGCATATTTATTGACAAAATCATCAAATCGCGTATAATTAGTAATATTTATTTCAAAATATATTTTTTACCGTCAGTTATGAAACTTAAACCAATTTTGCAAATACTTTCAGGACTCACCATCACCCCCATGATCGCCTTAGCTGTACATCAACCCAGCTATGCAGGGGAAAAATATGACTGCGATACCAGCACTAAAGACCCTATTACCTATGTTCGCACAAATCGCGGACGTGAACCAATGCTACTTTGGCAAAGTAACTATTTTCGTACTTCTAAACAAGAACGCTGTCGCATCGTTAGCGATAGATTACAGAGATACGTTGTAATATGAAATTGTGAGAAATCCGGGTTACAGGATTGATGTTTTTTTGATTTCTTGATTTCTGTTGAATTTTTAATTGTCTGAATCAGGATTTTCAGGATTAGAGGATTTACAGGATGACATAAAAAATCATT
Organism: Dolichospermum sp. OTE_75_concoct_329_sub; assembly: GCA_031376645.1. GTDB lineage: Bacteria > Cyanobacteriota > Cyanobacteriia > Cyanobacteriales > Nostocaceae > Dolichospermum. The sequence continues at coordinate 31,351 of JANMEE010000169.1, forward strand.
AATTTCTTTTCTATCCCTTGTCTCAATCAGGATTCACTACATTCATTCTCAAATACTATAAATTATGAATCTGTACATAATGAAATCCTGTTCATCCTTAAATCCTGGAAATCCTGATTCTGACAGTTTAACTTATATAAATAAAATCCCAAATTGCAAACAATGAAATTTACCGATAGACTAACTGCGGCTGTAATGAGTTCTGTAATCATAGTAGTACAAGCACCACCAGCTAAAGCTTTAGAAGAAAGTGGTATTAATAAGATTGCTAAACAAATTACCGTGCGTATTGATGGTAAAATCAAAAAAATTGATGGAAAATCCAATGGTTCTGGAGTAATTGTTGAAAAACAAGGTAATACATATACAGTGCTAACAAATTGGCACGTTGTCCTAATTCCTGGAGAATATACTATTACTACATTTAATGGTGAAACTTATCAAATTAATTCTACTACAATTAAACAATTAGGAAATTTAGATTTAGCAATAGTGCAGTTTTCTAGTAATAAAAATTATGATAAAGCAAAATTAGGAAATTCTAGTCAACTGACAGAAACATCAAGAGTTTAAGTTATATCTGTAGCCATAAGTCCAGACGGGAGGAATTTAGCTAGTGGTAGTGGGGACAATACCATCAAAATCTGGAACCTAGCCACAGGTGAACAAATCCGCACTTTATCTGGTCATTCTAGCTCGGTTTGGTCTGTAGCAATAAGTCCAGACGGGAGGACTTTAGCTAGTGGTAGTTTCGACAAAACTATCAAAATCTGGCGGGTATCTGGGCGTTAATTTGTCTGAATCAGGATGTCCAGGATTTAAGGATTTACAGGATTTATGAGTTGATAGATTTTTTGTATAGTTGTTTCTTGGTTAGGGAAGTTTAACTCAATATATTAAGACAAGTAGCTTTAGTTAAATTTCCGTCAACGGTGACAAGGGTAAGTCCATAATAAACTGCGGTTGCTGCAATAAAACGATCTGCGGGATCTTGATGTACTAAATCTAATTGACGGCTTAAAATGGCAATATTGTTACATAAGGGTGCTTCTTTTGTATCGAGTTGTTGTAAACTGTTTTGAACCCATTTTTCTGGGCTTGGCTTAAGGATAATTCTTCCCTTCTCAGCAAGTAAAAGAGTTTCCCAAATGCTGATAGGACTTAGCCACAGTTCATTTATTTCGTCAGAGATTGCTGTTTGGATATTTTCTGAAAGTCGGGTATCACCGAAAAGATACCAAATCCAGATATGGGTATCTAGTAAAAGTTTCATAATAGGACATCCCAAGTAACTAGATTTGCGGTAGGCTCGACAATATCTCCTGTAATTTTACCGCTATCTTTCATCGCTCCAAATACGGCTCTTTTGCTTTTCTTAATGGGAGATATAATAGCAAAGGGGATACCATTTTGGATAATGGTGAGGGGTTCACCTGTTTTTTGGGCTTGGTTGAGTAGGTTTTGTAGGTTTTGAGGAAGTTCTGCAAGGGTGATTTGTGTCATTATGGGTTGAGGATGAGGGGATGGGAATTTTATTCTATTTTAATATTGTCAGAATCAGGATGTCCAGGATTTAAGGATTTACAGGATGAAATGAAAAATAATAAAAATTTACCAATAACTATACATTATCTGATTTTATTCACTATTAATTATCCGTTTATAAACTTCCCCAACTAACCAATCTGCAACCACTTTCTGAAAATCACGATCATTCATATAACGGGCAAAAATCGCTTCATTTTGATCTACTCTTTCCACAAACAAAGACTCTAACATTTGACTAAAAAGCAAACCAAATTTATCAGCAGAGTTTACCCTTATTGCTTGTTGTAATTCATCATAATTGGCAGCAGCTTCCACAATTTGATCAAAAAATAGTTGATCGGCTTGGTTAAAATCAGTACCAAAACGATTATTAATAATATCAATTAGCTGTGATAATTTTACAGTATTTTCTCTAGCAATACCTGTTCCAATATCCTTTGGTCCGTCAAGTGGATGAGCATTACTTTTCCTTAACTCTATTGAACCTTCACTAATTTTCTGGAGACGGTAATACTCTAACTGGACTTCGCTATCAAAATCATACTGCGCTTCCTGGGGACGACGTGGCAATTTAGATGATAGATAACGCAAAAAAATGTAGAGGCGTTCTAAATCAGAATCTTGGTAGGGTATAATCTGAGTCAAAAAACTGTACAAATTCCGAAAAGCTGTGAGTTTTTTCCGCCAAACTTTCGCTTCCTCTGGTTTCTCATGATCGAAACTACGGAAGCGGTCAACTGCTGGATCTAGTGCTGCGTTCATCCCTTGATGATCAGCCGGACTTTGACGCTGTTTCGGTTTAAAATAAATTTCGCAAACCTTTCAACTTCTTCATGCAGATATATTCCTAAAGCCTCAAGTTCGCTTTGGAGTTGGTACAGTTGTTGAGGATCTGCTTCTATTCCTAATTCTGCTCCTTCATAAAACTGCTGAAATGCTTGGCGAATTTCTTCGCAGTCGTTCACAAAGTCTAAGACAAATGTATCTTCTTTCCTGGGATGAATACGATTAAGTCGAGAAAGGGTTTGTACTGCTTGAATACCTGACAGTCGCCTATCAATATACATGGTATGTAGCAAAGGTTGATCAAAACCAGTTTGATATTTTTCCGCTACGAGTAAAACCTGATATTCATTAGTAGCAAATTGTTCTGGCAATTCTTTCTCTCGAATGCCTTGATTCATTTCCTCTTCACTGTAGGTTTTGTCTTGAATTTTGTCGTCTGTGACTACACCAGAAAAAGCTACCAGCGTTTTGATCGCATAGCCTTTTTCTTGGATGTATTTATCAAAACTCTGTTTGTAGCGCACTGCTTCTAAGCGAGAGCTAGTTACTACCATTGCTTTGGCTCTACCACCAATTTTATGCCGGGTAAAGGTGTTGAAATGTTCCACCATTATTTCTGTCTTCTGGGCAATATTATGGGGGTGTAAACGCATAAAACGAGCTAGGGAACGGGCAGCATTTTTGCGTTCGACGTTGGGATCGTTGTTACTAGCTTTAATCAGATTGTAGTAAACTTTATAGGTGGTGTAATTCCGCAAAATATCTAGGATAAAACCTTCTTCTATGGCTTGACGCATGGTGTAGCGATGGAAAGGCTCTCCTTGACGACCAAAAAATTTGAGAGTTTCATGTTTTGGTGTGGCGGTAAAAGCAAAGAAACTCAAGTTAGATTGATGGGAACGTTTAACTAAATTGCGGAAAAGTTCTTCTAAATGTTCTAGTCCTTCTTCTTGGGCGCGGTTACGTACTTCTGCTTGCAATGCTTGGCCGCCTAATACCCCTTTTAACTCAGTGACGGTTTCCCCTGATTGGGAACTGTGCGCTTCATCTATGATGACAGCAAAGCGACGGGTAGGCAAAATACCGCTACTTTCTTCGTTGCGTTCTTCTGCTAGTTTGATTAATTGGCGTGTGACAAAGGGGAATTTCTGTAAGGTGGTGATGATGATGGGAACGGCATTTTCTAAGGCTTGCGCTAACTGTCGGGAGTTATCGTCAATTTTTTCTACAACCCCTTGACGGTGTTCAAATTGATAAATGGTGTCTTGTAATTGCTGGTCAAGGACGCGGCGATTCCTACGGAGCGCTTCGCTATCGCTAATTACTATGACACTATCAAAAATTCGCTGGTTTTGGTCGTTGTATAAAGATGCAAGGCGATGAGTCAGCCAGCCTATGGTATTACTTTTACCGCTTCCGGCTGAATGTTCAATTAAATAATTTTGTCCTACACCTTCACCCCTAGCCGCATCTACGAGTAAGCGCACTGCCTGAAGTTGATGATAGCGGGGAAATATCATGGTTTCTTTTTTGAATTTGCGCCCATCATCGTCTCGTTTTTCTTCTGTTTGTAAATGCAGAAACCGAGCTAGGAGATCAAGTAAACTATCCCGTTGTAAGACCTCTTCCCACAGGTAAGTTGTGCGGTAATTACGTCCTCCTATGTCTGGTGGATTACCTGCCCCGCCATCGTATCCTTTGTTAAAAGGCAAAAAGTGGGTAGCTTCTGCCGCTAGGCGTGTTGTCATCCAAACTTCTTCGGTATCAACGGCGAAATGTACTAAGGTGCGGCGTTTAAACTCAAAGATGGTTTCTCTGGGGTCACGGTCTTGACGGTATTGCTGTTTGGCGTTTTCTACTGTTTGCTCTGTCAGTGGATTCTTTAGCTCTAGGGTGATAACTGGAATACCATTAAGACTGAGGGTAATGTCAAGGGAACGTTTTTTTTCCCGTTCACTGTATTGTAGTTGTCGGGTGATACCCACACAATTGGCAGCATAACGGGTTTCTAAGTCTGAGTTGAGTTTGTGAGCAGCTTTGAAGTAAGCTATCCGCAGGGTGCATACGCCCCTACGTCAGAATACGCCTCTACGTCAAATTCTCTATTGCAATCGCCTTCCCAAACAATTGGTGCAGTTATACGGGGCTTCAAAGGTTCTGCAACTAAACAAATTAACCAAATGCGCGATTTACCAGGAACACCATTATGGCAGCGTAATTACTATGAATCTATTATTCGCAGTGAGGATGATTTGAATCTGGTTCGAGAATACATTATCAATAATCCGGTTCAATGGGATTTAGATGAGGAAAATCCTGCCAACCAAAAATCTGTAGGGGCGTATTGCAATACGCCCCTTTAAATATTTAATCTTAAACCTCATCTAAGTTGAAATTTGTAGTTTTTTCTATAGGAAAATCTCCAGTTTTCAAAATGGACGGATTATAAATAATAAACTTCCTTGAAAACTGTTAATAATTATGCTATCCATTTACAAAATACTATATCAACAGGTATATTTAAGAGTTAACCCTGGAATCTCAAATCACCAACTCAAAAACAAATTAATAAAAAATGGATTCTAGCGTTCTCTTGTCGAATATTTTAAACCCGCCAGTATTATTTTTCTTTTTAGGAATGCTGGCAATTTTTCTGCAATCTGATTTGGAAATTCCCCAACCATTACCCAAATTATTTTCTCTTTACCTCTTACTAGCAATTGGCTTTAAGGGTGGATATGAAATTGATGAAAGTGGTATTAATCCCCAAATTGCCCTCACTCTTTTAGCTGCCATTTTCATGGCTTCTGTTGTCCCTATCTACTCATTTTTTATCTTGAAACTGAAATTAGATGCCTATAATGCAGCCGCTATTGCTGCAACTTATGGTTCTATTAGTGCAGTTACCTTTATTACGGCTCAATCTTTTCTTAAAGTTCTTAATATTGATTCTGGTGGACACATGGTGGCAGCGTTAGCACTAATGGAATCTCCAGCAATTATTGTGGGAATTGTTTTAGTGAGATTCTTTGCTAAAAGTCAAGAAGAAGGAGAAGAAGAAAAATTTTCTTGGAATGAAGTTTTTAGGGAAGCTTTCCTAAACGGTTCTGTATTTCTCCTTATTGGTAGCGTAATAATAGGAATTCTCACAGGAGAAAAGGGTTGGGAAAAATTACATCCCTTCACCCAAGATATATTTTATGGAGTGCTATCATTCTTTTTACTAGATATGGGTATGGTAGCTGCTAGAAGAATTAAAGATTTGGCTAACACAGGTTTTTTTCTAATTGGTTTTGGTATTTTCATGCCTGTATTTAATGCAATTATTGGCATCTTTATCAGCAAACTAATTGGTATGTCTGAAGGTAATGCTCTCTTATTTTCTGTACTTTGTGCCAGTGCTTCTTATATTGCCGTACCAGCAGCAATGCGAATGACAGTTCCTGAAGCTAACCCCAGTTTATATGTGTCTATGGCTTTAGCTATCACTTTCCCATTTAATATTATTGTCGGTATCCCTTTGTATTTCAACATTATCAAAACTCTAGGAGTTTAATCAGGTGCAAAATGTCAAAAAAATCGAAATAGTTATCAATTCCTTAGAACTACAAAAAGTTTTGAAAATTCTAGATCATATAGGTGTCTCTGGATATACTATTATTGAGGATGTTACAGGCAAGGGATATAGAGGTCGAGTTATTGACGACTTAGAAGGTCATGCACTCACTAATAGTTATGTAATGACTATTTGTAATGAAGAACAAGAACATCAAATAGTTGAAGCTATTAGACCACTTCTCAAAAAATATGGTGGGGTATGTATTGTTTGTGATGCCAAATCAGTTGTCCATTAGTTAATTTTTGTAGAGAAATATCAAGTAATAAGTGGCAAATAAAATCTGATTTTTTGATTAATTACTAGGATTTATTGGCGTTTTGGGTGGTAAATACACCAGTGCAAAATAAATCATATAATTAGTAATAGCTTATATTATTGCTATTATTATTTTATACCTTAATAGATAATCTCTGGAGTTTACAAAATGCAATCTTTAATTTCAACTTTCACTCAAAATCTAGATTTTTCCGCAACAGAAATAGAATCCATACTTGCAACACCTTTAAATGAGGTACTTAACTCACCAGCTTTGAAAAAGGAATTGGACAGTTTAGATATTAACTTACTCAAAAAAACCTTACCTACAGCCGGTGCAGTTTTAGCTGAACATTTACCACTTTTTTATGATTGGCTAAAAAATGAATTAGGAGTTAAGCGTGTTCCTGACAGTCCAGATCATACAACAAAATGGGTAGTTGGTTTTCTCAACAATCAAGAAAGTATTAATCACTTAGTTGAATTACATCGTCCTGTACCCCACGCAGCTTTAGAACAAGCTGTTCCTCGTTTGGTGGGCTTATTTGATGGGGTTGAAGAAGAAAAAGTGCGTCAAGAATGGGAAAAAGCAGTTGCAGCACTTTGTTTAATTCTAGTTGTCGATGCTCTTGACACTCTGCGGTCTAAAGACACACAGATTCTTTAAGACTTGCTTAAAAGGAATAGTCAATTATCCCGCTACACGCTCAAAACAACTACCAGTACGACAGGTATTGCAATTGCGCTTACTTTTATGTTTTTTGCTTTTGTGAGTCCATCAAATTTTGGCGGTATTACACTCCATATTTTACCTTTACTTGTTTACCCAGGCTACAGTCAAATGCTGAGACGAGATAAATCAGGGGTTTCTCCTTATTAAAATACTTCTTCGTGTAGATGGTTGTTCTTACTTGCAGTTCAATTGTATCATATTCTCGGCGAATAAATTCGCCGTTGGCACTTCCTCCACTGTCTGAAGCCAAGTGGCTTCCGTGCCGTTCTTTCTCTCTTGTGAACAGGAAAAACTTGCTAAATGAACTACCCCATCTTACTTCGTTGAAGATGGGGTTTCTACATCCCCTTAAAATGTCTGAATCAGGATACCCACCGATTTAAGGATTGACAGGATTTAATATTGAGATATTTGCAAACTTTCTGTTTTTCAGATTATTTCATACATAAAAATCCTGTAAATCCTTAAATCCTCTAAATCCTGATTCTGACAATTTATCTAAAATTTTGGCCGATGTTGAATCCAAGGATTAGCGGCTTCTAATTGCGCTGCTAAACTAATTAAAGTAGACTCAGCCGCAGGTTTACCAATTAACTGCACACTAATGGGTAAACCATTACTATCAAAACCGACAGGAAGGGCGATCGCAGGTAATCCGGTAGCATTTGCGACAGGGCAAGGGGCAACCCAGTGGGCAATCTTGGCAAATGTCTCTTCTGCACTCAAATCTGCCCATTCACCTACACG
>JANMEE010000171.1:0-1573 GCA_031376645.1 Dolichospermum sp. OTE_75_concoct_329_sub
GTCAGTGAAGGAGTTGCCTCCTCCACTGCTCTCCAAAACGGAACGTGATAGTTTCCCATCATTCCGCTCCTCAGTAAAACGGCTGTTGTCATCAGAACGTCATTGCCAACATATTGTTTTCCCCGTAAATTAACGGGTTCTACAGGTGGCTTAGGTTTAGCATTAATAATGTGCTAATTTGTTACCGAGACTACCATCAAGGGCAGTCTTTTTATCATGGCAATGTCGATGGAGTAGTTGCCAATTATCGTATGAGTTCCGTCCACCAAGGGATGTAGGAACAAGATGGTCAACTTCAATCGAATCTCCATCTGTGAAGTAGTTACAGCAATGAGCGCATTTTCCTTTTTGCCTTTTGAGTAGTGTTGCTACTCTCGTAGACACTTCGGGATGTGTACCCATTCTTGAACTCCAATAAATCCAGTCACCGTCATAAGGGGATGCTATCCCTTTGACTTTTACATAGCGTTTTATTTCAGTGGAACTATGTTGTATAAGCATTAGAGGATTTTTGTCCTCCCTGGTGGCGAATGTCCAGTTATTGCCTTTTACGGTTTTGAAGTATTTAAGGCGTATCCACCCTCTACCTTTATTTCGATGACGGTGACGACCCCATTTAAGAAGCTTCCAGACAACTAAATGCCATAGCCTTTCAAATATTTTCTGGCTAACAACAGTAGAGAAGTAATTGCACCAACCCCGTATAATGGGATTGAGTTTCATAATCAAAGTCGCTTGGTCTAACCCACGCGAATTATCTATTACTTCAGCCACTTTTCTATAGTGCCTTTTCTGGCTTTCTTTACTGGGAGTGATAATAGTCTTAAAACCTAATAAACCACCTCTGCTTTTACTCCCTGAATTGTATTTTCCGACAGGAAATTGTCTGACATTGAATCCTAAGAAATTGAATCCCGGTTCTTCGTCTTCTAGTTTGTTCAGAGTGTGGGCAAGTCTTGTCTTACTAGGTTTTAGTTCTAGCCCAATGTCACTTAACCACTTCTCTATCTCTGTTTTACACAGTTTTATGACTTCTAGACTCTCATGAACTATTACAAAGTCATCTGCGTATCTGATTAATGAAATCGATTTCCGCTTATCTCTAACACTCAATTGAGTATTGTCGGGTCGCTTCATATCGAATTTTGGGGCTAATCCCATAATCAGTTCTTCCATTCCATGTAGGGCAATGTTCGCAAGTAGAGGTGAAATCACCCCGCCTTGTGGTGTGCCTTCGATGGTTGGGAACAGGCTTTTCCCATCCATAACACCAGCTTTTAACCAAGCTCGAATTTGTCTTCGTAGGGTTGGATAGGTATTTAGTTTCTTGAGAAGTACATCGTGATTAATGCGGTCGAAGCATTTGCTGATATCGGCATCCAACCTTTGTTTTGTTCTGTTAGGATGTCACCTCTTCACCGGGTTTTTGGGTAACGTAGGTATGTCGACTAAAATCCTCATACCACCCTTATTTTCCTATGCCCTTTTGGGACTACCAGCGCAGACAGCCTTATTTCGCTGGTTCGCCGTAACGATGATTCAAACAGTGACTTAGCATTTGTTATCCATAAGA
>JANMEE010000191.1:0-15313 GCA_031376645.1 Dolichospermum sp. OTE_75_concoct_329_sub
GAGATGATAATCCCCACCAGAGGAACACGGGAAGGTTGGGAGCTTCGCGTCTTCAGACCGAAGGGGAAAACCGACTCGTGCGAATTTATTCGCCTTCAATATTGTGGTATGATTGAGTTGTCAGTACAAGACATAAAAACCTACCGGGGGACTCTCGGAAAGTATACGCCTGTCAGATATGATTTCGCCAGTAATGGCAAACGAAATCATGGCAGGAACCCAATATTAAGGCAATGCCTGAAACTGGGATAACTGAGGGATATAGACTGAAACTCTCTATAGAATCTGCGTCTCTTTAGAGCGCAGAGTGTCAACTCTAAAAATAACCAATAATTTTGAATTACTTATGCTTCCCGCCGATACACCCCTATATAGTCATCCTTTACCACAAATCGAACAATGGCTAAAAAACCAAGGTTGTGAACAAGACGAAACTCAGCTACATTGTTGGCACATTCAACGATCTAGCTGGGAAGCAGAACTTTGGTTAGATACTGAACAAATTACCGTCCGGTATTCTCAATCAAGAGAAAATACTCAAGATATTCAACGTTCCTTTAAATATTCCCTGAGTCGAGAAGATATTGAGGAAGCCGTTTTTGCCGGACCATAATCTAATTTGGAATTTTGGATTCATTCCCAATTCCCAGTTCCCAATTCCCAATTCCCAATTCCCAATTCCCAATTCCCAATTCCCAATTCCCAATTCCCTAAACTTTCCCAAAACGGCGTTCTCGTTGTTGATAAGTAGATAAAGCGCGATGAAACTCATGACGGTCAAAATCAGGCCAGAGAGCATCAGTAATATAAATTTCTCCATAGGCCATTTGCCAAAGTAAGAAATTTGATAATCGCATTTCCCCACTGGTACGAATTAATAAATCTGGATCTGCCAATCCGGCTGTATATAAATGAGATTCAAATACTGCTTCAGAGATATCTTCAGGCTTGAGTAAACCTTCTTTGACCTTTTGAGCGATCGCTCGACAAGCTTGTAAAATCTCTTCTCTACCCCCATAATTAGTAGCAATAGTAAACAGGATACTGCGATTATCCTGAGTTTCTGCCATAGAAAGAGAGATTTCCGCTTGAAGTGCCTGTGGCAAAGCTGACAAATTACCCACAAACTGAATTCGCACGTTTTCCTCCATCATTTCCCGCAGTTCTTGCCGCAGAACTCGCTGGAATAGAGTCATTAAAAATTCCACTTCTTCTTCTGGTCTTTTCCAGTTTTCCGTAGAAAAAGCATAGGCAGTTAGTGCTTTAATCCCCCAATCCTTGCAACATTGTAGTAAATCCTTAAGAACATTTACACCGGCTTTATGACCCATAATCCGAGGTAAACCTTGACGTTTTGCCCATCGGCCATTGCCATCCATAATTACGGCAACGTGCTGTGGTAGTAATTCTCGTTTTAAATCAGGGGGTAAATATTGCAATTCAGTTTGTTGTGTTGTCATTTTTTATCTTGAGAAGCGGTCGTATCCCTACGGGTAGCGTGTCGAAGACAAGGTAATCCCAGTAACCGGGAAATTAATTTGAGTGATTGATCACCAAGTTGACGAACTAAACTTAAAAGACCAGGTGCATGAGCCTCCCGATCTACAGTTGGGGAAAATCGAGTCTCTAAAGACTCTTTGAGCTTTTTAATAGTAAGTGGTCTATATAGAGTTCCTTTTTCCGCTAAGGAAATAGAACCCGTTTCTTCAGATACAACAACACAAATACAATTTTCGACCCTTTCAGTAATTCCCATTGCTGCCCGATGGCGTGTTCCCAACTGGCGCGAGGCAGTGCGTCCTGACAGTGGTAGAATTATACCAGATGATACAATTCGTGAACCACGAATTAACGTTGCTCCATCATGTAACAAAGTTTTCGGCTGAAAAATAGTTTGTATTAGTTCTTTAGAAACTTCAGCATTTAGCTTCACACCTGGAACTGAAAAATCTTGTTCTTCAATGGGTCCTGTGGTTTCTAAAATTAGTAAAGCGCCAATACGATTTTTTGATAATTCTTTAACTGCATCAACAATTTCATCAATAACACTATCCGATTTAGGAATTGCACTAGCGTTGTTACGAAACAACTGCCAAAATTCCCCACGTCCCAATTGTTCCAAAAAGCGGCGAAATTCTGATTGCAGTGCTACAGCCATAGCCACGGCACAACCAATCACCAATTTTTCGAGAACAAAATTTAGCAAAGGTAATCCTAACTTACCACTGAGTGCCGAGCAAAGCATTAATACTATAAACCCTCGCACCATCCATAATGTGCGCCGTTCACTAATAATCACCAGGATCATGTATGTCAGTGCCAGCACCAACATCATGTCCAGAGTCCCAAGGAGCAAGGACTGCGACCAATCTCCCAGGTTTATCAGCCATTGCTTCCACGAATCTCTCATAAGACCTCACGGTATGCGGGAAACTCAGTGGCTTCAGCCCTGAGAGGGAAGCGACACGAGGGATTATAATCCCCGTGGTATTTTATGTTAAAATTAGATTGTGAGTAAGAACAAAAAATATCTACGTGTTGAAGCATCCTAGTACGGAGAAATCCCGACTCCTGTGAAACAACGTTGAGGTTTTAGTCCTGGCGTAGTGTCAGTAACCCAGCCCTAAAGGGACTGAGCTTGCAAGAGTAATCAAACAAGCTGTACTGACCAGACCACCCTGAACGTAAGTGGAAGGGTAGCCGTTATTTGAGTCACGACACCCCGGAATGCGAAGCTAGTTCCTTGCTCTGTCATTTGCAATTAAACAGTTTTAAGGTCACTGAAACAGTGTTGCAAGTCTAAAAAGCTCTTATAACTGGTCGAAGCTAACATCACCCCAGAAATGGGAGTTGGTTTCCAGATTCCAATCAAAAATCTGGTTTCAATTTTAATATCCACAGCGGTTAAAACCGCTCGTGTCGCTTCCCTCTCAGCCCTAAAGGGACTGAGTTTCCCACTTACCGGGTATTCTTATGACAAGAAAGATTAGTCATTAGTCATCAGTCATCAGTCATCAGTCATTAGTCATTAGAGAACTCAACAAAAAAATGATCCAATCTTGTGGGATGGGCATCTGTCCCCTCCTTGTATTATTAACAGGGCCAGATGCCTGCACCACAAGAGAATTTGGGATATTTTTTTATTTGGAAGTCTCTTAGTCATTAATTCTTAGTTCTTAGCTAATGACTAATGACTAATGACCAAGGACTAATAACTATTTCAGTCTTTCCGGTAGGCAATCTTGTCGAATCAAGTCTTGATAAGTTTCACGCTGCAAAATTAAATTTGCTTCGCCATTTGCCACTACAACTGCTGCCGGTCGAGGGAGACGATTGTAATTAGATGCCATGCTGTAATTGTATGCACCAGTTCCCATAACTACGAGAATATCATTTGCTTCAGTTTTTGGCAGTTGGGCATTTTTAATCAGAATATCTCCTGATTCGCAATGTTTACCAGCTAAAGTAACTATTTCGGTACAAGGATCAGATATTTTATTAGCAACTACCACCCGATAAACTGATTGGTAGGTAATAGGACGGGGATTATCTGACATTCCGCCATCAATCGCTATATAGGTGCGAATTTCAGGAATAACCTTGTTAGCACCCACAGTATAAGCAGTAACGCAAGATGTGGCAATAAGCGATCGCCCTGGTTCACAAAGTAACTTTGGTAAAGGCAGATTTTCTGATGTACAAGCTGCTTGTACAACTTCACAAATTGCCTTTGACCACTCAACAATGCTTGGGGGATCATCAGATTCTGTATATTTAATCCCTAACCCACCACCAACATTTAATTCTGTCACCTTCAAGCCATGTTTAGCCGCATCTCTTAACCACTGCACCATCACAGCGGCTAAATCCCTATGTGGTTGACGTTCAAAAATTTGTGACCCAATATGAGCGTGTAACCCCACACAGTTTAAACTAGGCTGTTTGCTTACAAAAGCAAACACTTCTTGTAAATCATTAGGATCGAAACCAAATTTACTGTCTAAGTGTCCAGTACGAATGTATTCGTGAGTATGACATTCTATCCCAGGAGTTAAGCGTAGCATGAGCCGAATCGGTGAAAGAGAAGAATTTTCTGTTTTCTCCTCTGCTATCTTCACCAGCATATCTAATTCGTGCCAGTTATCCGCTACAATAGTACATCCAGACTGAATTGCTAAAACTAACTCATCATAAGATTTGTTATTTCCATGTAAGTATATTTTATCAGGACTTATACCCGCATTTAGCGCAGTATAAAGTTCGCCACCAGATACTACATCAATTCCTAACCCTTCTGAAGCCACAATGGCACAAACGGCTAAACAACTCCATGCCTTAGAAGCATAGAGTACCTGCGATTCCCCTTGGTAATATTCTTTGAATGTATCTCGATATTGCCTACAAGCTGTTCGCAGGGTTTCTTCATCTAGAATATATAAAGGTGAAGCAAACTGTTCAACTAAGGTTGTGACATCACAGCCACCGATTTCCAGGTGGTCATGGTCATTAACTCTTGCTGTCAAGGGTAAGAGTTGTTGGTTAGGAGAAATATCAGCACTGTCACCATTTGTTGGCGGTAAATATTGACGGCCAGAAAGTTGAACTTCGACGGGATAAGTCGATACCATAACTAATAAGAGTTCTCTTTGTGAAAAATCAGGGCATGAGTATATGTCCTAATTTCCAGTTTACCCTCTGATTGGTAATGGACAATTGATAATTGGTAATTAACCTTCCTCAATCTTCAAAAATTGTGATTTCATCCGACTTAAAAATTCAATCTTTAACCACAGACAATTTAACTGAACTGTTGGAACTAGATAAAGCCTGTTTTGATGGGTTGTGGACTATGGAAGGCTACCTGCGGGAGTTAGAAAGTCCTAATAGTCATTTTTTGGGTTTATTTTCCCCTTTTAATAACTCCGAATTATTAGGAATGGGGTGCTTTTGGTCAATTTTAGAAGAAGCACACATTACAATTTTGGCTGTTCATCCCCAATATCATGGTCAAGGGTTAGGAACAGCTTTATTGTATTCGCTGCTGCGGAGTGCTACTGATATTGGTTTGGAGAGAGCTACTCTCGAAGTCCGTGATTCTAACCACGTTGCTATTTCTTTGTATCAAAAGTTTGGTTTCAAAACTGCGGGAAAACGACGAGGTTATTACAAGGATAACAATGAGGATGCCTTGATTCTTTGGCTTTCTGAACTACAACAGCCACGTTTTCTCAAAAATCTAGATCAATGGGCAAGTGTAATTAATTCACCCTTCTAAATTCCAACTGACAACTGACAACTTACTAATACACTGCTGCGTAAATGAGACAACCATTCCCAATCGCCAAAAATCTTACTCCATCTTACTCCATCTTACTTTTGACTTTTGACTTTTGACTTTTGACTTCCGCCTTGCGGTGCTAATCGTCCAGTGATTGGGCTTGAACTTCAACTGCTGTCACATCAATTGTCCCTTCTGGTGTGAAGCGTTGGAATTGAAGATTTTTAACTAATAGCTGTTCACCACAGTTAGTACATTGTACTTGGCTGTTATTTACCCCTGTTAATTTATAGCCACATACAGGACAGTTATTGGTGACTAGATTTTTTTGTAACCACCAGCGAAACCCAAAAAATGCTACCACAGGTAAAAAAAACAATAACCCCAAAATAATTACTAAGGAATTAACTAACCAGCCCAAGCCCAATGATGCTAATAGCCAGGCAATTGCTAACAGGGTCAGCCAAGGGCGGATTTTCTCAAAATTGAATTGCAAGTTTTTGAAGGTCATGTCTTAAATTTGTGCTGCTAATTCTAGGATAGCGATTTTTGTTCTGAATGATTCTCAAATAATACAGGTATTTTATAAGCCATTACTTCTACACAGACAATTATCAAGCTTTTTTGCAAAGTGATATAGCGGCTTAATCATTTGATTCTATAGGTAAGGGTTTAGCAGTGCTAAACCCTTACACTTACACATCTAGCTTTTTTATAATCCTCTGAAAGTCCATATTTTAACCGTGTTTAGTATAGACGATCATAGAATATTAATTCTTCTTTAAATATTATTTTTGGTGGGGCAAAAAGTTACTTTCACGTCACCTGATAACAACAACTATTAGATAATAGTGTAAATCAACCAAGGATTAAAAATTGCGGAAACAGCTCAATCTCTAATTATTTTGATTTTTGACTACTTATGCTGTATTCATTCTAAATTCTAAATTCTAAAGAAAGCGTTACTAGTTCCTAATGTTGTTGTTCTTCTAAACAATATTTGACAATCAACAGGCAATTTCTAGTATCTGAATCACGTTCATAAATAACTTTATCTGCCAAGCGGCGGAGTAAAAACCATCCATATCCACCTACTTGTAAAGTTCCTGGTTCTGGCTCAGTTATCACATCAGGATTAAATGGTTTTCCATAATCCCAAATTCTCATTTCCAGCTTATCTGTCCATAAACTCACTTGAATTTCTATAGTTGTTTCCGGTGGTAAAGAATGATGAGCATGACGAACTGCGTTGGTAAAGCCTTCTGCTAAAGCTAGATTGAGACGATAAAGTTGGCTGTCTGACCAACCATATTTAGGTAAATATTGCTGACAGAATTCTTCAAACCATTGTTGTACTGGGATCAAGAGCTTAAGATCGCTCCTTACCGTCCGATGGTCTTGCTGCACTATGCTAGGCATTGACCGTGACTTGAATAGAAAGTAATTGAACAGTATTTGGGTTATTTGTTGATTTGATAATTTCACATTTGGGAATAGTGATTATTGCAGATGATAGGGGTAAAAGTTTTGTTGTGTCTTTTGTTGTTTCATTACTTCATATCCTCATCTCTTGTGAATAATTGCCCTATATCCAAAAATTAAAATTTTTATATCCCAGACTTAGAACATTTGGCTAGTACCGCTTTCTCGGAATTTAGAATTTAGAATGAATACAGCATAAGCTTTTCACAAATTCGAAATGGTTCATTAACTTACGCCGGACTGTACTAGTGATTTTAGATGGGAGATATTTTGGTTTTAACTTCATCTTGATCACTAATCTCAAAACTTTTTTCCAAAATTCCAGAATAGTTAACGCCTGTTGATATTCAAAAGCATATCTCTGTGGAAATATCAGGAACAAGTAGACTATCAAAGACTGATGGCTATTTATTTGTTAGATATTATCCCGTATACGCTCTTGAAAATCACAGACGCTAGCAGCTTTAGTGTGAACTAGAAGTATCTTAGAACAATCCTAAAGTTAAGGATTTATCTAATGGAAGTGCAGCACCTATACCTAGCCATATAGTAACAAGAGTACCAAAAAGAAATACCGTTGTGGCGACAGGACGACGGAAAGGGTTTTGGAACTTATTCACGTTTTCCAGGAAAGGAACGATAATTAGCCCCAAGGGTACAGCAGCCATTGCTAACACACCTAATAGTTTGCTAGGTAGTGAGCGGAGAATTTGGAATACAGGATATAAGTACCACTCTGGCAAAATTTCCAAAGGGGTAGCAAAAGGATTGGCTGGTTCACCTATCATAGAGGGTTCTAGAACTGCTAGAGCCACAATACAGGCAAAAGAACCCATAATTACGACAGGGAATATATACAGCAAATCATTAGGCCAAGCGGGTTCACCATAGTAGTTGTGACCCATGCCTTGGGCAAGTTTGGCTCTCAATTTGGGATCGCTCAGATCCGGTGGTTTTTGCGTTGACATTTTTAAATGCGCTCTCCGGCTGAAGTGAAGTTAAAGCATTGGTGAAAACTATCAGCTATACAGGCAATTTGTTGCTGGCAACTAGCTCAGGTTTCAGATATGAGTGGATGTCTACAACTTACAAGTTATTTTCTCTTTAGTTTAAAACAAAGTCCGATGATCTGGAAACGTAAGTTGTGCCTGTTTGCTAATAACTTGAATTACAAAGGTCCAGAAATACCTTGTTTGCGAATCATCAAGAAGTGGAACAACATGAAGACGGCAATTAACCAAGGGAGAACAAAGGTGTGAGCGCTATAGTAGCGGGTGAGTGTAGCTTGACCAACACTAGAACCACCACGTAATAAATCGGAGATGAGAACGCCGACTACGGGAATTGCTTCTGGTACACCACTCACAATTTTTACAGCCCAGTAACCAATTTGATCCCAAGGTAGAGAGTAGCCTGTTACACCAAAGGAAACTGTGATAACTGCAAGAATAACACCACTAATCCAGGTCAGTTCACGGGGCTTTTTAAAGCCACCGGTGAGATAAACGCGGAAGGTGTGGAGAATCATCATCAATACCATCATGCTGGCTGACCAGCGGTGAATGGAGCGAATTAACCAACCGAAGTTGACTTCATTCATGATGTACTCTACGGAGGAGAAAGCTTCGGCTACAGTAGGTTTGTAGTAGAATGTCATCGCAAATCCAGTTGCAAATTGGATGAGGAAACACACTAGGGTAATTCCACCCAAGCAGTAGAAAATGTTAACGTGGGGAGGAACGTATTTGGTGGTGATATCATCAGCAATTTCTTGGAGATCCAAGCGTTCTTCAAACCAGTCATAAACGTTAGCCATACAATCTTAATGTCCTAAAAATAGATTGCGGTTGATAAGTTTTGTTATGCGAAGCTTAATCGTGGCTGACTATTCAACTAACCTCAGTTAGAGGGTTCGCTTCTCGCTTCTTCCAAAAGAATGGGCTTCTATTTGTCCACGAGCGTGAATTTGGGTGTAACTCACCCTATTTTTAGGAAATCTCCCTGTCTTGTCGTCTTTGCAAGCCAACGTTAAAAATATTGACCCCAAAGAAGATTTTATCGTTGATCACCGAAGAATGGGGATCTCATGAAGAAGAATTCAGGAGTCAGAATTCAGGAGTCAGAATCAATCAGTGGAGGATTCAGTCCCACCACTGAATTGTGGCACCACCAAACTTACGCTTTTGTGAGTTTATTAAACCCATTTATTCGTCTACCAGTGATGCACTGGATCTGTCTAAGGGTCGCAGTGTCCTACAGAATTCATTCTGACTCCTGACTCCTGACTCCTGACTCCTGTTAGATAAATTTGGACTAGCAAGTTTATGAGAAGAATTCACTTCTTCTATAAAAAAAGTAACATAGTCGAGAGATAGATTTCATCAGCAACTGAGCATTACAGAAAATTTTAGGGAATTTGAGTCTGAGATGGCAATGAAATTAGGGTTCATTTACAAACGGATTTGGCGGCTAGGATGCTTACTACTATTGCTTTTTTGCTTGGTGTTTGGCGGATATATTCCTCCAGCTTCAGCTTTTACCCCAGAACAGAAGCTAGTTTATGAAGTATGGCGAATTGTAAATCGCTCTTATCTAGATGGGACTTTTAACCATCAAAGCTGGCTTGATGTGCGACAAAAAGCTCTAAAGAGTCGTTTTCCTAACCAGGAAGCTGCTTATGCCACAATTCAGGATATGCTTAAAAGCCTAGATGATCCTTTTACCCGTTTTCTTGAACCTGAGAAATATCGCAGTTTGCAAGTTAGCACTTCTGGAGAATTAACAGGTGTGGGATTACAAATTATGCTCAATCCCCAAACTGGTGTTTTGGAAGTAATTACACCTATTGAAAATTCTCCAGCCGAGAAAGCGGGTTTAAAACCACGCGATCGCATTTTGAAGATTGAGGGCTTATCTACAGAGAATTTGACTCTTGATGAAGCTGCGGCGCAAATGCGGGGACGAATGGGCAGCGTTGTCACCCTTCTAATTGGCCGAGAAGGAGAACAGGACAAGGAAGTTATCTTGGTGCGCGATCGCATTTCTCTTAATCCTGTTGTATCTGACTTACGATTATCCCCTGAAGGAACTAAGATTGGCTATCTCGCTTTGAGTCAATTTAGTGCCAATGCTGTTACTGACTTGGCACAAGCTATTTCTATTTTAGAAAAAAAAGGCGCGTCTGCCTATATTCTTGATTTAAGAAATAATCCCGGTGGCCTCTTACAAGCTGGAATTGAAGTCGCTCGTTTATGGTTAGACTCTGGCACAATCGTTTATACTGCAAATCGTCAAGGCATTCAGGGAACTTATGAAGCCTTTGGCCCTGCCCTCACAACAGATCCTTTAGTTATTCTAGTTAATCAAGGAACTGCCAGCGCCAGCGAAATCCTCGCAGGTGCATTGCAAGATAATCATCGCGCCCAGTTAGTCGGGGAAACGACTTTTGGTAAGGGTTTAATTCAATCTTTGTTTGAATTATCCGACGGTTCTGGTTTGGCGGTGACAATTGCTAAATATGAAACTCCTAACCATCGAGATATTAATAAGTTGGGAATTAAGCCTGATCAAATTATTCCTCAACCATCACTTAACCGGGAGCAAATCGGCACAAAGACAGATGTTCAATATCAAGCGGCTATCGAACTTTTGAGTAAAAAGTTGGTAATGAATAATGAGTATTCAGGAAAAAAATAGGCATTGCTGAATTTAGGATACAAATTGAAAACGACACAACAGAAGCAGAATGTCTGGCATTATTGCGATCGCAATAATGCCGCAATGGTAGCCAAAGGTAACAGACAAATCTGGCGCAACCGACAAATAGCCGGACACTTAACAACCTATCTCAGTCAAATCTTGCAGATTGGAAAACAGGCGATCGCCGCAGTAAAAATGAGTGAAACTGAACGCCAAAAAGCCTGGCAAAAAGCCAAAAAAATTGTCGCAAGCTCACCTAGACTGGGATGTGATTCAAAATCAATTAGAACGACGGCGGATTGAGTGCGATCGCTCCTCTTGCGTCAACAACAATTACAATGGGAAATTGAGAAACTCCAAGAAACCCAACAAAAACGCCGGGAAGATTTAACAGCACTGCAAAACCAATTGCGAGATTTAGGTGCAGAATTACCCAGTCCCCTCCCAGAAGTTCCCAATAAAGTTGATTTAGAGGACTTACAAAAAGAATTGCGGAGTTTAGGCAAGCGCTTACAGGCAATGGAACCTGTAAATATGTTAGCGCTGGAAGAATTTGATAAAGTCCAAGGTCGTCTCCAAGAACTTACCGAAAAATTAGAGACTTTGGAAGGTGAAAGAACAGAATTATTGTTAAGAATTGAAAACTTTACCACCCTCCGTCAAAAAGCATTTAAAGAAGCCTTCGACGCAGTTAACGAAAATTTCCAATCAATCTTTGCTATCCTTTCCGATGGTGACGGTTATTTACAACTAGATAATCCCGAAGATCCTTTTAACAGTGGCTTAAACCTAGTCGCACACCCCAAAGGTAAACCTGTACAACGGCTTGCTTCTATGTCTGGGAGAGAGAAATCCTTAACTGCATTAAGTTTTATATTCTCCCTACAACGTTATCGTCCTTCTCCATTTTACGCCTTTGACAAAGTGGATATGTTTTTAGATGGGTCAAACGTGGAATGATTAGCGAGAATGATTAAACAACAAGCAGAACAAGCGCAGTTTATAGTTGTGAGTTTGCGCCGTCCGATGATAGAATCAGCACAGCGGACAATTGGTGTAACTCAATCTAGAGGCGCGTATACTCAGGTTTTGGGTATTAAATTACAATCATCTGACAATTGAGTTATAAAGAGTAGTTTATGGAATATGTAGGATCGAGCAACTTGTCTGAGAATGAGCAGGAAGAACTTGTTAATTTATGTAATGAATTCCTTCAGGAGGTAAGGACGGCAATTCAAATCTATTTGGATTTAATATCAGGGTGTCAGCAAAATTTAGATATGGCTAACCAAACAACTGATATTTTAGAAAAAATAGGACAGGCGATTGGGGAAGAAAGATTAGATGAATTGCGAACTCCAGTTTTGCAAGAAACAGGTATAGACCCCTCTAATGTTTTATTTAATCTAAAAGATAGAAATTCAAGCAATGGCATTAATTATCAGTTTGCTAGTAGAATGACCATCGTTTACATATTTGAGATATGGGAAGGGTGTTACAGAGAAGAGATAAAAAGGAAACTTAAAATCGGAGATAATCAAAAATTGGTTGCTCCAATTATGGGCGATTTAAGACTTTTAAGGAACTCCATTGTTCACAATAAGGGAAAGGCTAAAAGGGATGTAAGTAGATGCGAAATAATAAGAGATTTTTCAGAGCATGACTCAATTGAAATTACTCCAACAAGAATGGGTTTTATTAAAAAACAGATTTCTCTTCTTATCGAGAGCTTAAAGAGTTCGATTCCTGTTGAAACAGTGTGGAGAATCGGATAATCAAGGAAAAATAACAGTGCGATCGCTTGTAGGTTAAATTGATAAAGTGCGATCGCTTGTAGGTTGGATTGATAAAGTGCGATCGCTCGTAGGTTAGATTGATCAAGTGCGATAGCGAAGCGCGACCTAGGAATCGCTTGTTGGGTTATAATTAATTAAGTAAAGCCTCTTGTAACAACAGTTTTCAGTTTGCTACTCCCTTCCCAGCGTAGAATTAGACATTAATTGAGCGAAATCAGTCTGTTCTGGTGTCAACTCTATAGCTATTCCTTGATTGGGAAGGGAGTATAATCAAGTTATTGGAGTAGAACAATTGTTTATCGTGACGAATTTAGTGTGGGATAAGTTTTTAAAGTTACTGTAATCAGATACATGAAAATTCCAAATAGTGATATTGCAGTAATTGAGCCATCCAAACTAACTGAGTATTTACTGAATACTGATCATAAGCGTGGTGGTTCAAAAGCAAGGCTATTAATCCGATTTGGCTATTCTCCTGATAACTGGCAACAATTAGAAGAAGATATCCGCAAGTTTCATTTAACCGTAGATGTTAATGTAGTTAAAGAAACTCCGTATGGTATCAGATATGAAATCAGCACCAATTTACTAACTCCTATCAACAGATTGCTTCTTGTTAAGACAGTCTGGCAAATAGATACTGGCACAGACTTTCCTCGTTTGATCACCTTAGTTCCCGATTAACAACATTGGAGGCTGCGATGAATTTTCCCCTTTATTCAGACATAATTTTACTGCATGATCTTCCTGGAGAAGGTTTATACGCTGGTGATGTTGGAACTATAGTTGAGCAACATCATGTAATTGGGCTAGAAACAGGCTACAGTGTCGAGTTTTTTAATATGCTTGGTAATACTGTAGCAATAGCAACATTGTCAGCAAGCTCGCTTCGTTTGCCTAATAACGCTGATAGACCCGCAGTAAGACCTATGGCTATTTCTGCATAAAGAGATCTAATAATTGATAAAGTGCGATAGCGAAGCGCGACCTAGGAATCGCTCAAATTAGACTTATAAAGCGAGATCGTTTATAATATACTGAATAGACAACATATATTAGACAACAATTCCAGTATAGGAGCTATCTATGTTGTTACAAGAACTTAAAGAACAGATATTCAAAAGAGGTAAGTAGTTATGCAAAGTATGAGAGTGCGATCGCTAATTGGTAAAAATGGACTTTTACAAATTCAATTACCCGAAACAACAGAAGGAACGGAATTAGATATTATTCTTGTTTATGAATCAGCATCACCAACAAAAACAACAACAAAATTGAGTGATTTTTATGGTTGTATTCAAGATGAAACATTTATCAGACATCCACAGCCAGAACAAGCAGAAAGAGAGTTATTTTGATGATTTATCTGCTAGATACTAATGCCTGTATTATTTATCTCAAGGGCAAAAACTTTCATTTAAAACAAAAGCTGGATAATATCCCACTTTCAGAAATTACTGTTTGTTCAGTTGTGAAGGGCGAATTATTTTACGGATCAATTCGTAGTGCTAACCCAGAGCGTAATCTGACGTTACAGCAAGGATTTTTGAGTCAATTTGTGTCTTTGCCTTTTGATGACCAGTCTGCTTTAATTTTCGGAGAAATTCGCGCCCAACTTGCTGCTAACGGAACACCTATTGGGGCTTACGATTTACAAATTGCGGCTATTGCTTTAGCGAATAATTTGATCTTAGTTACACATAATACTAAAGAATTTTCACGTATTCCCCAACTACAATTGCAAGACTGGGAAATAGAGTAATTTATCTCAAAAAATCAATTAAATTAACTTAATCAAAACTTACGCAGATAAAGTTAGACTCACATTCTGCACTTCTTAACATTTAGTTCATAGGTTTTACTAATCTATCTCTTGTAATCTTTTAACTGAAACCATTATAGCTCTCAGTGCGATCACTCGTAGGTTAGATTGACAAAATGCGATAGCGAAGCGCGACCTAGGAATCGTTTGTAGGTTGAATTGATAAATTGCGATTGCCTTTTGGGGTTAGGTGTAATCCGCGAACTGACAAGTCAGCGCTTACGCTATCGCTCAACTGTGCCGTTCGGATCATAATATTGCTACTCGACAGAAGTTATATATATTGCTACAATGCAATATATGAAGGCCACTCTAATCGCCAAAGCAAAAGAAGTTAATGACGACGGATCAATCGTCGAGGTTGTTATATGGAAATTACCAGAACCAACACCACCAAGCACACATAAATACAAATACAGATTATTTTACGGGCAGAATGGAAAATGTAGAATTCGATATGACAACGAACGCACAAAAAGGAGATCATAAACATATAAACTCACACGAAATAGATTACAAATTCACAAGCATTGATAAATTGCTTGACGATTTTGAAAAAGACATTGAAACCTGGAGTGAATCATGAAAGCAATTATTGAAGTAGCCAAGGGTGGTTCTGCAATCCGAGCCGCTCGTCAACAAATTAAAGACTCCGAAATTGGAAAGCCAGTAAATTTTAGACTTTCATTTGAATCTGCAAAATCACTTTTTAGCGAGCTAACGCCTGCTCGACTTGATTTGCTTGATACTTTAAGCAAAATAGAGCCATGCAGTATTTACGCGCTGGCAAAAACAGCCGAAAGAAACTATTCAAACGTACACACAGACGTAAATCGCCTGGAAGAACTGGGATTAATTGAACGGACAGAAGAAGACAAAATATCTGTACCGTTTGAATCCGTTGAAATATTCATGCCGCTAGCGAAAGCAGCGTGAGAAATTGATAAAGTGCGATAGCGAAGCGCGACCTAGGAATCGCCGGTAGGTTAGATTGATAAAGTGCGATAGCGAAGCGCGACCTAGGAATCGTCCGTAAATAGCTGTTTTTGCCCCAATTTTGGTGATATACTTATTGAAAATATATATAATGTGCAACTGTCAGTAACTCAGGGCTTAAGCCACTGAGCTTGGAAGAGAAATTAACCAAGCTATACTGACCAGCCTAAGTCTTAACTGACTACGTTATTGGAGTCACGACACCCCGGAATGCGAAGCTAGTTCCCTGCTCTGTCGCTT
>JANMEE010000207.1:0-7754 GCA_031376645.1 Dolichospermum sp. OTE_75_concoct_329_sub
GTTCAGGATTGTTATTTGTAGGTTATTGGTGGGATGCTGAAATTGTAATTGTCTGAATCAGGATGTCCAGGATTTGAGGATGTTCAGGATTGTTATTTGTAGGTTATTGGTGGGATGCTGAAATTGTAATTGTCTGAATCAGGATGTCCAGGATTTGAGGATGTTCAGGATTGTTATTGATAAATTGTCTGTGAAAATTTGAAGATTATAAAATACAGTTACAGTAATAGTCAAGAATTAACAGCGGATAATTTAACTGATAACTTATCTATCATCCCCAAATCTCTATATTTTATAGACAATCAAACAACTACATCCTGATAGCGAAGCGTGGCGTTAGCCATAAATCCTCAAATCCTGGAAATCCTGATTCAGACAAAAAAGATTAAAAATCCCCACATCAAATAAACAACAACATCCTGAAAATCCTCAAATCTTGGTTATCCTGATTCAGAAAAATTAACCCTGAAATCTAGGATTAAAAACCTTCTTATATTCCAACTTTAATGCACCAAAATTAATCAACAAACCCACAGGAAAATTATAAGCTACCAAATAGTTTTTTGCTTGCGCTAAATGAACATCTTCTAAAGAAATAACCGCTTTCAACTCCACTACAACCTTATTTTCAACTATAAAATCCGCCCTTCGTGTTCCTACTTCAATTCCCTCATAATAAATTGTTTGTTCTACCTCTCTTCCAAAACTTAACCCTGATTTTTTAAGTTCAATTTCCAGACATCTTTGATAAATAACTTCCTGAAAACCATTTCCTAAAGTTCTGTGTATTTTCATTGCACAGCCATTAATTATATATGTAATTTCGTCTAATTTTAGATTTTGAGGATTGGGTGTGTTCATTGATTTACAGGATTGTGATTTGTAGGTTATTGGTGGGATGATAAAATTGTAATTGTCTGAATCAGGATGTCCAGGATTTAAGGATGTACAGGATTGTTATTGATAAATTGTCTGTGAAGATTTGAAGATTATAAAATCCAGTTACAGTAATAGTCAAAAACTAACAGCGGATAATTTAACTGATAACTTATCTATCATCCCAAAATCTCTATATTTTATGGACAATCAAATAACCACATCCTGTACATCCTATAATCCTGGATATCCTGATTCAGACAAAATAGTGTATAATACACATATACATACACATAATCTACCTAAATATCATGCGAACCAATATTGAACTTGACGACGGGTTACTAGAAGAAGCATTTCGTTTAACTAACGTGCGAACCAAAAAAGAATTAATTCATCTAGCATTACAAGAACTAATTCGCGTTCGTAAAAAACGGAATTTACTAGATTTAAGTGGACAAATTCAATTTACTCCTGACTACGACTACAAAGCATTACGAGAAAATCGAAATGTTTCTGATTGATACTTCCGTTTGGATAAATGTTTTACGCAATAAAACAGGAGTTGCACGTCAAAATCTCCAGACATTTATAAAAGATGAAAATGTCTTTCTGACTCGATTTACCCAAATGGAATTATTACAAGGTTGTCGGGATGAAAGGGAGTGGATGTTATTGCAAACCTACCTGCAAGAACAAGACTATCTTGAAGCAACTGATAATACTTGGGTTTTCGCTGCACGAATTTATTATGATTTACAAAGACAAGGGTTAACTGTTAGAAGTAGTATAGATTGTTGTATTGCCCAAATAGCAATAGAAAACCAGCTAACCCTAATTCATAATGATCGTGATTTTGAAAATATTCAACAAGTAAGACCTCTGTTATGTTTGCGTTTTCCATCTTCTGGAAATTAATAATTAGCACCATTTGAGAACATCACCAAAGGTATATATAATTATGAATACATTAGAAAAATTAGAATTGCTGAGTGAAAACTGTAGCGACAACACAGAATTAGAACGAATTATTGGACAACTTTTAAATGTAATCTTAATCCGTCATCGTCAAAAATTAGCCATTTACAACTCTGATTTAGAACAATTTGAGATAAAATATCAACTCACCTCTGAACAATTCGTAGAACAATTTAACTCAGGAATTTTAGGGGATGAAATGGATTATTTTGAGTGGTTTGGCTTATGCGAACTACGCCAAGATATTTTACAAAAAATCCATAAATTAGAACAAGCTTTATGAAAAATGTTAAAAATGCCGATGATTATTTGGCATGGATAAAATCTGTAATTGCACTTTGTCCAGGAGTCGTAAATTTAACTATTCTTCGAGAAGAAGTACAAACTGATAAAGGACTATGGCGTTATCGTTTGACATTAAAAGATGGTAGCTTTTTAGAAATGTTTGAATTTTTTAAAATAGCATCAGGACAAGTAGAAATAATTAAATATAGTTTCCATTGGCAAACTGAAAATAGAGAACTAATAAAACGTTGGGACAACGCACCTCATCATCCTGAAATTGCAACCTATCCTCATCATCTACATGATGGTTCTGAAGATTCCGTTTTTCCATATTTACCTGTTGATATTGAAGAAATTTTAAAACAAGTTTCTGAACATATAAAATCTCAATTAAGTTAGTGCGATAGCGAAGCGCTCCGTAGAAATCGCTTATCTTGTAGGTTGGGTTGGTAATTTGTAGGTTATTGGTGGGATAATGAAATTGTAATTGTCAGAATCAGGATGTCCAGGATTTAAGGATTTTCAGGATTGTTGTTGATGAATTTTCTGTACGGATTAAAAGATAAAAAATGATGATTATAATAACAGTATATTCTCACTTATCCAAAAAGCGCTATTTTTCATCAACAATCCTAAAAATCCTCTAATCGGTGGTTATCCTGATTCAGACAGAAAATTCTCGTAATTTGTAGGTTATTGGTGGGATAATGAAATTGTAATTGTCAGAATCAGGATGTCCAGGATTTAAGGATTTACAGGATTGTTGTTGTTGAATTTTCTGTGCATATTTGAATATCATAAAATAAAATAAAGTTGACACCAATGAGCTTTTGCTTTATCCCTACCCCACGGTTGATTTATTGGTCGAAATAGAATTAGTTGCTGCCTGAAATAAGGTATTTTGGTGAAGGCATATCATGATTGATGTGTACATTGTATAAGTGCTAGATAATTCAAAACTAACCCCATGACGATAACTTCCTCACTTTCAATCAGTGCTTCCCCAGAACTTTCGATATGGTTGCAATCAGAGCATATTAGCATAGCTTTCACCACCTATCAAACCAATCGCTTGATTTTTCTAGGTAGTAACCCAAAAATCGGTTTAACTGTTAGCGAACAGCAATTTGATAAACCCATGGGTTTGTATGCTCATGATCAGAGTTTGTACATGAGTAGCAGGTATCAAATTTGGCGGCTAGATAATTCTTTACTATCAGGGGAAACACACCAAGAATCAGATCGCCTTTATATACCCAGTCAAAGTTACACCACAGGGGATCTCAATGTTCATGATGTGGTACTAGATAGTACAGATACACCATTATTTGTTAACACCGATTTTAGCTGTTTAGCAACCCTAAAACCTGGTTATAGTTTTGCTCCAGTTTGGCAACCACCGTTTATTACCAAACTAGTAGCAGAGGATCGTTGTCATCTGAATGGGTTAGCAATGGTAGGAGGACAACCCACTTATGTCACAGCTTGCGGCGCCACAGATAATGCCGCAGGTTGGCGTGATCATCGGTTGAATGGTGGTATTGTCATCCACATACCCAGCAACGAAATTATTGTTAACAACCTATCTATGCCCCATTCGCCCCGGTGGTATCAAAATAAACTGTGGCTACTTAATGCGGGAACAGGAGAATTAGGCTATTTAGATGAGAATAAATTTGTCCCCATTACCTTCTGCCCTGGTTTTGTCAGAGGTTTGGCATTTTGGGGTAATTACGCTTTGGTAGGAATGTCCAAACTTAGATCCCGCAACTTCACGGGACTGGCATTAGAAACCCGCTTGAGAGCGGAAGATAAAGTTGCTGAATGTGGTTTATTGATCATTAACATCAAAAATGGTCAAATAGTCCATTGGGTACGCTTTGAGACTGTAGTAGAAGAACTATTTGATGTGGTTGTTATTCCCGGTGTGCGTCAACCTCAAGCCTTGGGTTTTGATACTGAAGATATCCAAAGATTGATTACTTTTCCTGGTTCTCAAGGCATTGTTACCAGCAAACCTAGAGTTAAACCTCCTCGTTTAGAGTCTTCAGAAATACTTCAAGCGGCTACTTTTAAATTTCAACAGGTATACCATCTCAATGCTGAAAGTTTAGCACCTTATGATGATTACACCTTTCCTAGTTTACAAAAACGCTGGCAAACCCAACCGCAACGAGGGGAATTAGTAGGGGTTTCGGCATCTATGAATGGGGAAATGGTGGGTTTTGCCATTGCAGAGATATTACCAAATTTCCAAGCTGAATTAATTTCTTTATTTGTTGCTCCTATTTATCGTCAACAAGGGATTTGTAGCCGGATGATGGTATTTTTGGAACGAGAATTATTAAAAGAAAATGCTCGACAAATAGAGGTGATTTACACGCCTACAAATTTGACCAAACAAGCTCTAGAACCAATTTTACAAAAATTAGGATGGGAAACACCAATTTTAATTAATCATCAATTAAAAACAGGAAGAAAAATATTTTCACCACCTGTTAATTATATTAATCCAGCCGCTCGTTTCCAATTTGAACAGGGTAAAAAATTGGCTCAACAGGGAGATTTAGAACAGGCAATTTTGTGTTGGCAAACAGCGATTAATTTACAACCGGATTATCTAGCTGCTTATAACCAATTAGGTAATGCTTGGCAAACTATAGGGAAATGGACAGAAGCGATCGCCGCTTATGATAAATTACTAGAAATTAACCCCAACGTCGCTGCTGCCCATTGTAATTTAGGCGCAATTTGGCAATTACAAAACCAGAGCGAAAAAGCAATTTTAGCCTATCAAAAAGCTATCGAAATTCAACCTAATTTTGTCATAACTCATCTCAATTTAGGTAAGTTGTTAGCAAACCAGGGCAATTTGCTTAAAGCCCGTAATTCTTTGCAAACAGCACTGAATTTAAAACCAGATATTGCTGAAATTCACTATCAACTAGGAAATATACTCCTCCAGGTAGGAGATATTTCACAAGCCGTTACTTGTTTCCAAAATGCCCTAAAAATTCAACCCAACTTTATAGATGCAATACATCAATTAGGTTGTGTTTTTATGCTCCAACAAAAACTTGACCAATCGCAAAAGTGCTTTGAGCAAATCCTCATTTACGCACCTGATCACATCAAATCTCATATTAATCTCGGTCATGTATTTAAATTACAGAACCAACTACCTCAAGCATTAGCTAGTTATGAACGGGTATTAGCTCTTAACCCAAATGAAACCTATATTCTCTATCAACTGGAACATTTAAAATTGAGTTTGTGTGACTGGGAAAACTATGACCAGCGAATGCAAACCCTGCACACCAGTATTGTTGACAATCTTAACCAAAAACAACCCACAGGCTTGCAACCACATCTTCTGAGTTATTTTCCCTTTCCTCTCCAACTGCATCAATTTGTAGCCCAAGCTTGGGTTCGTCCTATCATCCGAGCGATGAAAGATATCAAAACCCTCTGTGCCTTTACCCATTCAGTGCAACCAGTAGAAAAATTACGGATAGGGTACTTGTCAGCAGACTTTCGGGAACATCCTGTTGGTTTACTCCTCTATCAAATTTTCCAGTACCATAACCGGACAAAGTTCGAGGTTTATGGTTATAGCTTAGTTGATGCTAACGATGAGTATACTGCTCAAATTCAAGCTGGGTGTGATGTTTTTGTCAATCTCTCCCATTTCTCCCCCGAAGCCGCAGCTCGTCGTATTTATGCAGATGGCATTCATATCTTAATTGATTTGCTAGGCTACACTACCCACTCTCGTCCAGAGATTTTAGCGCTAGAGCCAGCGCCAATTCAAATCCAGTATTTGGGCTATCCTGACACAATGGGTGCGGCATTTATCCGCTATATCCTCGCAGACCGTTGGTTAATTCCCCCAGAATTAGCCCCACACTACACAGAACAAGTCCTAGAACTACCCCATGCTTTTGTTGCTTCACCCTTAGAAATCTCCCAGCGTCCCCTCAGTCGTGGAGATTTTGGCTTACCAGCAGATGGATTTGTGTTCTGTTGTTTCAACCGTTACGATAAATTTGATCCTCAATGCTTTCATTCGTGGATGCAGATTTTACAGCAAGTACCCGACTCCGTACTCTGGCTCATAGAGAGCTTACCCTCAGTAAGTCAGACCCTGCGCCAAACTGCTCAACAGGCAGGAATTAAGCCAGAACGCCTGGTTTTTACGCCTAGACTCCCCCTGGCTGAGTATTTGGCAACTTATCGCCTTGCTGATCTATTTTTGGATACTTATGTGTATAATGGGGGTATTACTGCAGTTCAGGCTCTATCAGTAGGTTTACCAATACTGACTTGTCCTGGAAAAACCTTTGCTTCCCGCATGGCTGCTAGTGTTTGTGCTGCGGCAGGTTTGCAACAGTTAATCTGCAATAGTTTATCTAGCTATGAACAGCAAGCTGTATACCTAGCTAAAAACCCCCCAGCTTTGAAGGCTCTACGGGCTGTTTTACAGGATCAAGAAAAATTGCCTCTATTTCAACCCCAGCAATGGATTTCTGAATTAGAGTCTGTTTATCAGGCGGTTTGGCAACAGCTTGAATTATAGACACCTCTTTAGCAATACTGTAGCCAAAATAAGAGCCTTGATAATTTTTGGCAAAAACGGCAAAAATAAGCATAAATAAGCGTTTCGAGAAAAAGGTTGTTTAGAATCTAAAACCCTTATTCTACCGTCAATACATTTAAAAAATCCTTGTCGGAAACCTTTAAGGAATTTTTAGGGTTGATTGTTTTTGCCAAGCCTAGCGAGAAACGGGAGTTCATGGTTAAAGCATTATCATCTCACCCTCGTAATTTGGCTAAGGTATTGCTTTAGAGAACTCTATAGAATGATTGATCCTGTTTTCATGTCATTCCCCTCTTCAGGGGAATCCAGAAATTACTTATGTTCCATAAGACAATCTGGATTCCCGCTTTTGCGGGAATGACATTGAAAATGGTTTGTGGAAATTTTCACGCTTACTAATTGCTCACCCACTATTCACCCAAAAACAACACCAAAATTATGCCAACTTACAACGAACAGACAGGCATAGCTAACCCCTTCGACGGCATTGATGTCGGGTATGAGGGCAAACCCATCTTTGCGGACATAGACGGAGATGGTGACTTGGATGCTGTTGTCGGAGAATTTGACGTAAATCTGAATTACTTCAAGAACACAGGCAGTGCCACCAGTCCTACTTACTTACAGCAAACAGGCACTACCAACCCCCTTAACGGCTTTATTACCGGGCTGAGAGACGCTCTCACCTTTGCGGACATAGACAGAGATGGCGACCTGGATGCTGTCGTCGGAGAACGGAACGGGACGCTGAGGTACTACAAAAACACAGGCACAGCAACTAATCCTCTCTACCTAGCGCAAACAGGCACTGCCAACCCCTTGAACGGCATTACTGTCGGCTCCAATAAATACAGTAATCCCACCTTTGCGGACATAGACGGGGATGGCGACCTGGATGCTGTGGTCGGATCAGTTGACGGGACGCTGAGGTACTACAATAACACAGGCACAGCAACCAATCCTCTCTACCTAGCGCAAACAGGCACTGCCAACCCTTTCAACGGCATTGATGTCGGGG
>JANMEE010000019.1:0-62766 GCA_031376645.1 Dolichospermum sp. OTE_75_concoct_329_sub
TC
Source organism: Dolichospermum sp. OTE_75_concoct_329_sub (assembly GCA_031376645.1). Taxonomy (GTDB): domain Bacteria; phylum Cyanobacteriota; class Cyanobacteriia; order Cyanobacteriales; family Nostocaceae; genus Dolichospermum. Next base: position 3 of record JANMEE010000019.1, read on the forward strand.
TTAATGAAATAATATTACCATTCAAACCTTATACAATAGAAATATCAATTCTATTATTTGTATTATGGTTGTAAGGATTCAGGATATAGAGTCAGTAACCCAGCCCTAAAGGGACTGGGCTTGCAAGAGTAATCAAGCAAGCCGTACTGACCAGACCACCTTGAGCATAGTCTCATGGTAGCCGTTATTTGAGTCACGACACCCCGGAATGCGTTCGCGCCAGCGTGCCGTCAGGCATAGCTAGTTCCCTGCTCTGTCGCTTGTGATTAAACAGTTCTAAGGTCACTGGAACAGTGTTGCAAGCAAAACAAGCTCTTATAACAGGTCGTTCGCGTAAGCGTGCCGGAGGCATCTAGCTAACATTACCCCGAAAGGGAGGCTCTTCGGAGCAACACATTATGCGTACAGAGTTGGGAAATTTGAATCGGTAATTGTCCCGTTGAAAGTACATTACAAAAGTACACCGAATTTACCAACTCCAAGGCGGTAATGAAAAAAGATTCAATGCGGTTAAAATCGCCCGTGTCGTTTCCCTCTCAGGGCTAAAGCTGCTGAGTTTCACACTTACCGGGTATTCTTATGATTGATATAACAAGGAATAAGGAGCAAAGAAAAGAAAAATGTTCTTCTTTCCTTCCTTCTTTCTTCTTAACTCCTGACTCTTAACTCTTAACTCTTAACTCCTGACTCCTGACTCCTGACTCCTGACTCCTGAATTCTTACTTATGGTTCAATTCATCCAAGCGCAAAATGTAGGTATTGCCTATTTAGAAGAAAAATTCAGTTTACAACAAACTGATAATGAAGCGTTCTTTAGTGAATGGTGGGAAAATTTACCAGAAATCTCTGATTTAGAAAAACAATATCTAGATAGGGTAAAATCTCATTTTCTTCGGTTAGTTAAATATCCTCCTTTATCGGAAGCAACAGTAAAATTAGTAGTTTTATCTCCCTTACTCAGTTTAGCTGGATTTTATGATGAACCTTTCTTTATTAGAAGTGAATCATCAATGGAAATTACAGTAGAAGATGAAGAAACAATTATCAGAGGCAGAATTGATGTTTTAGTGATTCAGCAACAATTATGGTTATTAGTAATTGAATCTAAACGAAGTGCTTTTTCGCTTTCAGAAGCCATACCTCAAGCACTTACTTATATGCTGAGTAATCCTCATCCTCCAAAACCTGTGTTTGGATTGGTAATGAATGGAAGTGATTTTATTTTTCTAAAATTATCACAAATCAATCAACCCCAATATAGTTTATCTGATAAATTTACACTTTGGAAGCGAGAAAACGAACTTTATCAAGTTTTTCGTATCTTAAAAAAACTAGGTCAAATTTTGAATTAACTCTGAATTAATTATGTCCAGTCGTCCTATCTACCTCGATTGTCATTCTACCACCCCCGTTGATGAAAGGGTAATGGCTGCAATGATTCCCTACTTTACAGAAAAGTTTGGTAATGCGGCTAGTATTAGTCATGTTTACGGTTGGGAATCTGAAGCTGCTATTAGACAAACACGGGAAATTTTAGCAAACGCAATCAACGCTACACCCGAAGAAATTGTTTTTACCAGTGGTGCAACAGAAGCAAATAATTTAGCTATTAAAGGTATTTCAGAAGCTTATTTCCAAAAAGGTCAACATATTGTTACTATTGCCACGGAGCATAAAGCAGTTTTAGATCCTTGTGAATATTTAAAAAGTCTCGGTTTTGAAATCACAGTTTTACCTGTGCAAAAAGATGGATTAATTGATTTAAATCAGTTAGAAAAAGCTTTACGTCATGATACAATTTTAGTGTCTGTGATGGCTGCAAATAATGAAATTGGGGTTTTACAACCTTTAGCCGAAATTGGAGAAATGTGCCGTCAAAGACAAATTATTTTGCATACAGACGCAGCCCAAGCTATTGGTAAAATCTCTTTAGATGTGGAAGAGATGAATATTGATTTAATGTCTCTCACAGCACATAAAGTCTATGGTCCAAAAGGAATTGGGGCTTTATATGTCCGCAGACGTAACCCTAGAGTCAAACTGGCTTCTCAACAACATGGGGGAGGACATGAAAGAGGAATGCGTTCGGGGACTTTATATACACCGCAAATTGTCGGTTTTGGGAAAGCTGTAGAAATTGCAATGGCCGAACAAGAAACAGAAAATCAAAGATTAATAGAATTAAGAGAAAGATTGTGGAAACAGTTATCTAGTTTAGGGGGAATTTATTTAAATGGACATCCTCAAAAACGACTAGCAGGAAACTTAAATATTAGTGTTGAAGGTGTAGACGGTGCAGCACTTTCTTTAGGTTTACAATCAGTAGTAGCTGTATCTTCCGGTTCTGCTTGTTCTTCTAATGATGTTGCCCCTTCTTATGTGTTGAAAGCTTTGGGACATTCAGATAAATTAGCTTATGCTTCGGTACGGTTTGGGATTGGCAGATTTAATACAGTTGAGGAAATTGATCAAGTTGCCCAACAGGTAATTTTTACTGTTCAAGGATTAAGAAGTGCGGCAGTTGTGAGTGCATAATTTACTCTAATGGTTCAATTTTCATGCGCCATCACACACTATATTAATTTAATGATCCACTTAACATGATATTTATGCTGATTTTAAATTAGTACAATATCATGTATAATCTATCATTAATTTATCTTTTAATAATAGAACTATCTTCTAAATCTTCAAATTTTACTTATAGACTTATGGAAAAACTAACAGTTAAAAACTTTCTTAACATCAATAATATTGAATTTAATTTATCCAAAATAAATATTATTATTGGACAAGAAGCCAGTGGCAAAAGCGTACTTGCTAAGTTAGTTTATTTTTTTAAAAATTTCTTAATTGAATATAGAAATTCTATTGTAAAAAATCAAAAAAAAAGTGAATTTGATAAAATAATTATTAATAATTTTAAGGAAATATTTCCTGAATATTCTTGGAATTTTCAAAAATTTGATATAACTTATAAAGTGGAAAATTATTATATTCGCTTGTATACCCAACAAGTCAGCAAAAACAAATATAGTCTGTTTTTAGAATATTCAGAATATTTAATTAATATTAGAAGAAAATTACTTTCTGAATACACCAAAAGAATTATTGATTATAGAGATAAAATTCCAGATAATTCCTCTAATATTAGCCGATTAAATATAGGAGAATTTGTAGATGAGATATTTTCAAAATATATTCTCTCAGGCAAAAATATCAGCAATCTTGATTTATTGACTTTTATCCCCGCAGGGAGATCATTTTTTGCCGTTGTCCAAAGTAATGTATTTTCTTTTTTATCAGGAAATATTACTATTGACTATTTTCTTAAAGAATTTGGTTCAGCCTATGAAAGGGCTAAAAACTTATATCAAGCCAGAAAAGATATTAAGATATTAGAATACAAGGATGATATTGATGAATTAGTGAACAAAATAATCGTTGGTAAATATATTCATGAAAAAGGGGAAGACTGGATATATAGTAATGATGAAAGAAAAATAAATTTGTCTCATTCTTCTTCTGGACAACAAGAGGCTTTACCTATGGCACTGATATTAGCAATTTTACCTTTTTTCACTTCATCTCATCACATCTTTATTATTGAAGAACCAGAAGCACATTTATTTCCTATATCTCAAAAACATATTGTGAGTTTAATTAGTCAAGTTTTTAATACAACTGAAAGAAAACATAAATTTATTATTACGACCCACAGTCCTTACATCTTAACAGCTTTTAATAACCTAATTCAAGCTGGAAATACTCTTAAAGCATTAAAGAAAAAACCTGAACGAAATGATTTACTTGTAGATTTGTTTAAAATAGTTCCAGAAGATCAAATTTTAGATATTAATGATATTGGTGCTTACACTATCAAAAATGGCATGATTGAAAGTTTAATTAATCAAGAAAATAGTTTAATTGACACGAATATTATTGATGATGTATCTAACGATTTTAGTATAGTTTTTGAAAAATTAATAGAACTTGAATTTGGAGAATAAAATTAGTGGATTTAGATAAATGTTCTGAAACAATTACCCATAAAAATATTTTAGTAGAAGAAAAGAAAAGTAGTAAAATAATTTTTTCTAATGAAAAATTAATAGAAATTACGAAAATTCAAGTAGATGGTTGTTTAAATATTAATGGGGTTAAATGTGATTGGTTATTAATTATCAATGAACCTTATATTGAAATATATATAGAGTTAAAAGGTTCTGATGTAGAACACGCATTTACACAAATTGAAAATACAATTAAACTTGTATCTCAAGATTATAAAAATGTTCCTAAATATTGCTATATTATCACCACTAGATGTCCTATAACATCAGCACAAATTCAGGTTAAAGCAAAATCATTTAAAAAGAAATATAATGTGGTATTAAAAGTTAAAAAAACAGGATGTAATGAAAATATTAATGCCTTAATTAGCGAATCAACCTAAATTGTAATCTGACTTTTATCGTTTATTGTAAAATCTTCTGATTTATTCCACTAAGAGTAAGCCACAAAATAAATGATCCTGTTTAGAGGGTGTTTGAAAAGTTTTTAATGTATAAATCAACCCCTCTCCAAACCTCTCCCCTGCAAGGGGAGAGGCTTCAAAACCCCCCTTCCCTTGGAGGGAAGGGGGGAAGGGGGGGTTAGGTTTCTGGAGATGTCTATTGGGTATTTCTTTTTGTGGAGTTCTCTAATATCAATTCTATAGCCAAATTGCTTTATATTCCTATGCCTCTGAGGGAATTATAGCTGTTAATCCAAATAATGCGTAAAGAGCGATCGCTCTTTGATGTCCTTTGTGGTATTTATCCAACACGCTACGCAAACGTTAAAAAATATTTCACTATGTTGTCAAGATACAACACTAATCAGGATAATTAACTAAGCATTGTTATGTGTTTCAATGTTAAATTTAATTGTTAGACATAATGCTACTGAAATTGTTAAAACCAGGAAAAAATTTTCAATAAATTAAGCCATTTGTTCAGCTAAAACTCGTCCTTCCACGCGCTCATATTCATCCTCAAGTAACCAAAGTTTTGCTTCTTCATAACTGGAACAAGCAAAAACAAGTTTGTAATTTTCCGTGGGATCTAAAATGCAAAAATTATTTTTATCGTCACCAAGCAACATCAAAATATAGGGTGGTACAGATGTGGAGTCAACCCATATTTCTGTAAACTGCCAATTATTAGCTAGGTCGGGTGCGAGGAATGACATGATATTTATCTCCAATGAGTTTTATTTCACCATAATGCAGAGGAATTCGACTGCCATTAATCTCTATTCTATAGCCAATTGCACTGGCAAAATAGAGTCCATATCGTTCATGATTACGAATGATGCCTGTGAACTCGCCATTTTCTATTATGGCTTGTGCTACCCTGAGCATTGTCGCTTCATCGTTAAAAACATGAGAGAACCCTTCTCGCTGTAATAACTTTTTCATTTGTGGTGTGTCTGGGAGATGCTTGGCTCTATGTCTAGTATCTAAAGTTAGTTCCCTCTCTATTCCACTCATTTAATTTGTTAAAGTTCGTAGTCCTTAATTCTATAACTAAATTGCGATTACTTTGGAGTGATTCGCTAATGCTCTTTTTATGTTTTTTATAAAATTTTAGGTTGAGTTAAGCAACAGTAAAACTCAACAACGACATATAATTAATTAACTAGGATGTTGAACAGATTGTACTGAATTTAAGATGCCATATTCCAATTCATGAATTGATACCATAATTCCATTTACGGGGTTATTTAGAAGGGAATCTTTAACTTGATCTAAATACTCTAATATAGATGAGCGCAAAATAGGTCTATTGACGCTTACTGTGTGATTATAATCCCACAAATCCCAAATCAAAATACCTACACCAACAATAGGATCTAAAAATTCTGCTCCTATTTTAGCTAGCAAAATCTAAACCATTTTCATGCCATTCAATGACTTGATTAATTAAGCTATGATTAGTTAGATAAACATTAGGTAAACCAAACAAATTTCTTAAAGCCATACATATTTCATCAGGCTTAAACTTATACCTAAATCTTAACACCCATTCCGTTTCAAGAATTACCGTATCTGTAATAAAAACATCTTGAGTTTGTAAAATGTCTTTACTTTTTTGAAATTGTAATTCATCATCTTGAGTTAAAAATCTGACAATTATATTTGTATCAATCGCAATCATTCCACATTTCCTCAACACCTTGACGAATTGCATCTTCCATATCTTCAAGGGTTGCAGGTTCACCTTGATATTTTAAACAACCTGCAACATCCTCTAATTTAGTTAGAGGAAAAGGCTTTTTAGGCTTTAATAAAATTCCATTACCCATATCAATAATAATAAATTCTTGACCCACATCCCAATGATAAGCTTCTATTAAAGACTGGGGAATAATTACCTCTCCTTGAGGAGATAACTTTATAACTTCCATGAGATTGAAGCCTTAAAAATAATTCACTAATTTTAACACTTCTCTTCCTTTGCGCCTTTGGGTGGGATAAAAAAAAGAACGAACCCGAAAGCCCGTCCTCAAAATTGCGGAAAAAACCTAAATCTTCGCTTCTTCTCTTCCCAACTTATCCCAACCCAAATCCTTCAAATTATTACAGCAGTTTCCGCTCTTATGAGGTACATCTTAGCCCCCTCATCGCTTGCACCGGAGGGGGTTGGGGGCTGACAAGTGTAGGTTTTTTACATTGTCTTGAGAACAAGACTTGGGGGACAAGGCAGACAAGGTGACAAGGGAGGAAAACGGAGAAGGAATGTATGATTGGTAACAATACAACCCATAAACCGAGTATTTTTTGGATAAAATCCTCCTTGTCTACTATCCTTCCTTGTCTTCCTGGTCTTGCCTTTACAGAGAATATTAAAAACCTACACCTGTCAGGGGGTTGGGGGTGGGGTTCTTGTACCTCATAACACCTGGAAGTGCTGTAACCACGCAACGCAGCTAATCGTCCAAAAAGTATGATAATTTTCAGTCTCACATTCAAAAATTAAAGCTTCGGACTGTTGAGCAGCATTTATATTTATATTCTCCCGTTAATTTTTTAAATTTGAAAATAAATGATGAGAGATAGGTAATTATTAATAGTCAATTTTTACCTCCCTCTCACCCGCTTTCAACAATTAATTGTTAGGGAAGAGACGAGCCATTTCTGATTCATTAAAAACCTCAGATGGCAGTTCTTCCAAATTGTCGTCACCATTGAGCAACGAAGTTTCATCACCCCAGATGTCCGAAACTACATCATTAAATCCATTTTCTTCAGATGTATTCAGTTCATTAAATGAACTTTCTTCCGATAGATCCAGCCCATTAAAAGCATCATCAGGTATTTCCCCAAAAGCATTTTCATCAACTGAAGCAAGGAGATTAAATTTCTGATCATCGCTTTCATCAGTTAAAGAAATGGGAGCAAAGGAGGCATGACCGAAATCATTCACTACTTCTAGACTGGATAATCCTTCTGATTCCTGAGCAATATCTTCATCAGATAAAGAAATATGACCAAAGCCATCATCATCTCTCTCTATAGCCCAAGTTGCTTGTGTCTCGTTTCCCAAGTCATTAAGACCGATACCAGAGACAGGGAAAGACTGCGTTTCTGGTTCAGAAATATCTGCCATCACCACAGCCGGCTGACGGAAGTACATTTCTGGTTCTACTGTGGGACTAAGACGATTACCAAGGGCAATATCGGGGTCAAAATGTAAATCCAGAACTTCAATTAAAGCATCCGCATCTGGATTCAGCTTGGCAAAGGGAAACATTAGCTGGGCTAATTTCGGCTCTAGAGCATTGATGACTCCCAGAATGAGGTAAGAAGACGGACGCTTGCCGCCATCAGGAGTATAAACTGATTCAATAGTCATCTGGAGCGTAATCCATTCACGATTTGCTTGAAAGAATTGCAACCACTTTTGTTTGAGTGAATCGGTAAAACTATCAAAGAAAGCCATAAGTCCATCTCCAGAGGTAAAAAGTTTTATACAATCATCAAGTTTAATTCCTCTTCTGCATTTCTGGGTTGTACTTTTACTGGATTGAGATAAAAATCTGACAATAGAGAAAAAAGTTTACGATCAGGAACATCGTTAGGAACGACACCTTCAGGTTGAGCGAGAATCTGATCAGCAATATTTAGGTAATAGTCGCAAACATATTTCAGAGAAGGATCTGACTCTGCCATTTCCAACAGAGTTTTACCTTTACAGCACTTCCCGGTGTTATGAGGTACAAGAGAAGGGGGACAAGGGAGGAAATCCGTATAAAGGAATGTATTGTTAGTCATAAAACAAACTATAAACTGGGTATTTTGTGGATAAAATCCTCCTTATCTACTATCCTTCCTTGTCTTCCTGGTCTTGCCTTTACAGAGAATATTAAAAACCTACACCTGTCAGGGGGATCAATAAGTGACTAAAATCACCACTTAAAACTTTATGGCTAACGCCACGCTTCGCTATCAAACAACCTCTTAGAGTTTGGCTGGCTGCTTCTTTTCTGTAGTTGGGGAATGACTGCTATTGTTAACACTTTTTGGTCTAACAGCTTTACCTGTAATCAACCGAGAACGACGATTGCGAGTAATATAATTCCACGCCCATTGAATTACTACTAATAATTTAGTGTCAAACTCAATTAAGAAGTAGATATGAATTATTAGCCAAAATACCCAAGCGAGGAAACCTGTAAGTTTGATAAAACCTAAATCTACAACAGCTAAATTTTGCCCAATCATCGCTAAACTACCCACGTCAGTATAACGAAAGTCTGGCAAAGTATGACCTTGAAGCCGTCGTTTAATGAGTTTACCTACATACTCTCCTTGTTGTTTAGCGACAGGTGCAACACCTGGTAAGGGTTTGTCATTTTGATGGGAGAAATTGGCTAAATCTCCAATTACAAAAATGTTTTTATAACCCTTGATACTCAAGTCAGGTTCTACGATTACTCTGGCAGAGAAATCACATTCTACATCTGTCCGTTCTGCGAGAATTTTTCCCAAAGCTGAACCTTGCACACCTGCTGCCCACAAGATAGTTTTTGAAGGAACTTCTGTAAATTCACCGTTTTGCTTGAAAGTAACGATGTCATTTTCAATATTTGTGACTCTGGTTTGAGTGTGAATAACCACACCCAATTTTTGTAAAGATTCTATTGCTACTTTCGATAATTCTGGGGCAATGTGTGGGAGGATGCGATCGCCCCCTTGCAATAGGATAATTCTCGCTTCTGAAGTGTCGATGTTGCGGAAATCTTCTTTGAGAGTTTGGTAAGCTAATTCGGCGATCGCTCCCGATAATTCTACACCAGTGGGACCTCCCCCCACAATCACAAAAGTTAAGAAAGCCCGGCGTTTTTCGGGATCAGTTTCCTTTTCTGCTGATTCAAATGCCGAAAATATCCGCCGACGCATTTCTAGAGCATCTTCCACAGTTTTTAAACCCGGAGCAAATTCTTTCCAGTTATCCTTACCAAAATAGGAATGTTTCGCACCTGTGGCCACAATTAATGTATCATAAGGTATTATTTCATCACCCAAAATAACTTGTTGAGCCTTGGGATCAATATTCTTTACTTCTCCCAATAATACTTTTGTATTTTTGCTTTTGCTGAATACAGATCGCAATGGTGCGGAAATATCAGAAGGTGATAACGTACCTGTGGCAACTTGATATAAAAGTGGCTGAAATAGGTGAAAATTACGTTTATCAATGAGAGTAACATTTACATTTGTTTTACCAAGAGCCTTTGCTGCATACAGTCCACCAAAGCCACCACCAATGATGACAACCTGATATGGTGCATTTTTCTCACTGGGAACAACCATAAAAAATATTTCCTTTTGTTAAGAGTCATGTAACCTTTCTTAACAAATATGTAACAAAATTATGATATGTTTTGCCGTCTATTTGGAACTCTTTAAAAAATACTAAAAGTAGTCAAAGTTACTAATACTTTATTATTAAAAACGAATAGGAAAAAAAGGTAAAAAAGTTCTTAATGATGCAATATTTCCGTTAATTTAAAGTTAATCGTCTCAGAATAATTATTATGTAAAATTTGATTCAAAATTAACAAATTCAAAATAGAGCTTACTGCTCCCGTCAGGAATGTAAAATTTAGAAATTTGATCAAGTAAGTAGATGGGAACCAAATAAATATCAAAATAATATTGTTGACTCTTGTAGGTCCACCAAGCCCACTCCAGAATAAGTATAATATTCTTGTGGGGTGGGCATCCTGCCTGCCCATATTATATTTAATTGTTCCGCTGCGCTCTACTAGTTGTATTTGATTTTAAAAAAATTTATACAGATGGGGATCACTACTGATATAATACTGATGTACAACGATAAAAGCTCAAAAAAACAAATGGAAATACTTAGGAGTAACTCCATAAAAAAAGTCACCTATTACCCTTTACTGGCTTCATTAGTTGTAGTGTTATTACCACATTCTACTATGGATCAGGGTTTTACAAATCCGAGTCACAAGACATTTGCTTCTGCTCAACTTCTAGCTCAAGCAAATAACACCAACTTTCTACAAAGTTCTGAATTGGATGCAAAAAAAGCTCTAGATTTAGTCCAAAATCTACCACAAGTGCAACGAAAAGCGCGGGAGATTCAAAAACTATCCAGAGGAAGTATCCGGGTTTCCTCAATGGTTGAGAGTTCTCCTACTGCGGATACAGCTTATTATGTAATTAGAGTGTTTGAGAATCACTCCGATAAAAGTACCAGTCCAATTTACTGGTTTCGTGTATTGAGTCCTAGTGGTGTTATTGAAGCTTTGGATTTAATTCAAAATCAATACATATCTCTAGATAAGTGGAATCCTGACGGTAGGTAAACCAGCCATAAATTATTTTTTCAACTTCTTGCTTTCCATTTTTTACTTTCTTTCTACTCCTGCATTCATAAACATAATTTTTTAAACACAAAAATGTCTGAACAACAAACAATTAGTCCTTGGAAAATCAAACCTTGGTGGTGTCAGCCTTGGTCAATTATCCTCACTACTGTCACATTAATTACTGGCAGTTGGTTAATATTTAAAATTATTTGGCTGACAATTTTAGTGGCTATTCCTCTATCAATTTGGATGGGATTTTTTATATTCATTTGGCCACAAATGATGATTCGTAGTGGTGTTTTAGATAATTTAAAAAAACAGCCTTAACTACTATATAGGAATTTCCTCTTCAAGTGAGGTATGATCGCTAGTACCGCAAGGCGGAATTTAGAATTTAGAATGAATACAGCATAAGCTTTTTGTCAGATTCGAAATGGTTCATTAACTTACGCCGTACTGTACTAGAAAATAAACGCAGATAAACGCAGATAAACGCAGATGATTTTGTAGTTTATTAAATTAGAAAATGATATGATGGCAGAAATTACAAATCACAATATTAACAACGGTTTAATTTCTGTTATTATTCCCACTCTCAATGAAGCGGGTAATATTAAAGAAACAATTATTAGCAGTCAATTTAGTAATAATGTAGAAATAATTGTAGTTGATGGTGGTTCAAAGGATGAAACATTATTCATAGCTAAATCCTTAAATGTTAAAGTCCTTATTTCTTCTCTTGGACGTGCTAATCAAATGAATGTGGGTGCTATGGCTGCTAGTGGGGAAATTCTGCTGTTTCTCCATGCAGATACTCGTTTACCGACAAATTTTGAGGAAATGATGCGGACAACCTTAGCAAAACCGGGAATTGTTGCTGGTGCATTTGCTTTACGGATAAATGCTCCGAATTGGGGGTTGCGTTTGGTCGAATTGGGTGTAAAATGGCGATCGCATCTATGGCAAATGCCCTATGGTGATCAAGGTATTTTCCTCACTAAAGATGTATTTGGGCAAGTTGGTAATTTCCCCCAAATACCAATTATGGAAGACTTTGAATTGATCAGAAAATTAAAAACTATGGGAAAAATTTATCTATTACCAACACCTGTAATTACTTCACCTCGGAGATGGTTAAAAAAAGGAATTATCCAAACCACCATTTTGAATCAAATTATTGTCATTGCTTATTTACTCGGTGTTTCCCCCCAGCAAATTCGTAATTGGTATTCCTCCCCAAAATTGTAGATAATTTTTATGATGGTTGTATTTTTATCAAAAATAGATGTTGCTGTAGCACAAGAATTGATTCACCTATCTTCTCTCAATCTTCAAGAATTTTTACAAAATACTTTACAGTGGATTAATAGCCTAGGTGCTGTAGGAGGAATAGTATTTATTGGTATCTATATTATAGCTACTTTAGCTTTTTTACCAGCATCAATCCTCACCTTGGGGGCTGGGATAATTTTTAGTATAACGTGGGGTTCTTTATATGTCTTTATTGGGGCTACATTGGGAGCTACAGCAGCATTTTTAGTAGGACGTTATTTAGCTAAAGGTTGGGTAAAAGAAAAAATATCTAGTTACAAAAAATTTGCAACTATTGATCAAGCCGTAAGTAAAAAGGGGTTAAAAATTGTCTTATTAATGCGACTTTCTCCCCTCTTTCCCTTTAATTTATTAAACTATGCTTTAGGAATTACTAGCGTTTCTTTTTCAGACTATTTTATGGGTTCAGTGGGGATGATTCCTGGAACAATTATGTATGTTTATCTTGGATCTTTAGCAGGAGATATAGCCTTAATTGGTAGTGAAAATCAACCTAGTAATATGATCCTACACTGGGTAATTCAAATTATTGGATTGATAGCGACAATTGCTGTCACAGTTTATGTCACGAAAATAGCCAAAAAAGCTTTAGAAGAAGAAATTTAAAAATTCTGGATTTTAAGGGGGTTTTATCTGTGTAGTTGCCAGGCAGATAATATAATAAGAGAAAATTTGTTAAATGTAAAACTGACAAATTTTTGATCCTCTCTTCCCAGTGTAAGATTACCTATCTTCTTCCTTCCTCTTTCTTCCTTCGTGTCCTTCGTTCCTTTGTGGTTCATTTAATCCATATTCTTCTAGTAGGAAGGGAGTAATAATGTATCTACAACTAAAGATTACATAATCACAAACATACTTTGATAATCCAGAGGTAATACTAATGTCAACATCAGAATTTAACAGAGTTACAATCCGACCAATGGATGAGTATAATCAAAAACTACTCAAAAATGTGCATCCAGATAATTGGGTAAATCCCCAACCCGCTGATTGTTATGATTTAGTAGTAATTGGTGGGGGAACTGCGGGATTAGTTGTAGCTGCGGGGGCTGCGGGTTTAGATTTAGGTTTGAAAGTAGCATTAATTGAAAAAAATCTCATGGGAGGAGATTGTTTAAACTTTGGTTGTATCCCTTCTAAATGTTTAATTCGTTCTTCTCGTGTAGTAGAAGAAATCAAAAAAGCTAAGGATTTAGGTATTAATATTTCCCAGCAATTTGATGTAGATTTTGCCAAAGTTATGCAAAGAATGCGACGGATTCGGGCGAGTATTAGTCATCATGATTCTGTGGAAAGATTTAAAAATTTAGGCATTGATGTTTTTTTAGGTGATGGAAAATTCACAAGTAATAATACTATAGAAGTTGCTAATACAACCTTAAAGTTTAAAAAAGCTGTGATTGCGACAGGTGCGCGGGCTGATAAACCAAAAATTCGGGGAATTGAAGAAGCGGGATATTTAACAAATGAAACAGTTTTTTCCCTAACTCAAAAACCAGAAAAATTAGCAATAATTGGTGGTGGTCCTGTCGGTTGTGAATTAGCACAAACATTCCAACGTTTGGGTTGTGAAGTAACATTATTTCATCGAGGTTCACATATTTTAAATCAGGAAGATCCAGAAGCAGCGGAAATTTTGCAAAAAGTTTTAATTGATGAAGGTATTCGTTTAGTATTAAATTGTCAGTTAGAAGAAGTGGTGACTGTTACGGAAGGAAAACGATTATATTTTTCTGTGCATAGTGAACGAGATTCGGTGACAGTTGATGAAATATTAGTTGGTGTGGGACGTGCGCCCAATGTGGAAAATTTGAATTTAGCCGCAGTAGGTGTAGAATATGATCAGAGCTTGGGTGTAAAAGTGAATGATTATTTGCAAACCACAAATCCCAAAATATACGCCGCTGGCGATATCTGCATGAATTGGAAATTCACTCATGCGGCAGATGCTGCGGCGCGGATTGTGATTAAAAATACTCTATTTTCGCCTTTTGGTTGGGGAAGATCTAAACTCAGTAGTTTAGTGATGCCTTGGGTAACATATACCAGCCCGGAAATTGCCCATGTGGGAATGTATGTAAGTGATGCGGAAAAATTGGGTATAGAAATAGAAACTATTAAGATTCAGTTTAGAAGTATAGATCGAGCGATCGCAGATCATGAAGAATCTGGTTTTCTGAAGATTCATCACAAAAAAGGATCAGACCAAATCCTGGGTGCAACAATCGTTGTTAATCATGCAGGGGAGATGATTTCCGAAATTACCACAGCCATTGTTCATCAAATTGGGTTAAGTAAACTTAGTAGTGTAATTCATCCTTACCCCACCCAAGCAGAAGCAATTAAAAAAGCCGCAGACGCTTACCGCAAAACTTTACTCACACCAAAAACTAAGCGATTATTAGGATTTTTAACAAAATTTTCTTAAGCTAGTAGTCTGTCAAGAACTAATTGACGGGTTCATTCGTTGCCTTCTTCCTTCTTCCTTCGTGTCCTATCTCTACGAGACGCTCCGCGAACGTGCCTATATCCCTCCAGTCCCGTCAGGGATACGTGGTTCGTTTCTTATCCGTCAAAATTTATTTGACAGACTACTAGTACAGTCTGGCGTAAGTTAATGAACCATTCCGAATTTGTGAAAAGCTTATGCTGTATTCATTCTAAATTCTAAATTCTAAATTCATAAGAAAGCGGTACTAGGGATTGGGTGAATAAATTAAGTTTATCAAAGTTAATTAATTAGTATCTCCAACAAGGTGTTAGGATTATTAAATACCGAGGGAATAACTATTTATGCCAAAATTATCAGGACATAAAAAAAATGGAATATAAATCTCTGGCTATTGTCAGCAGTATTGTTACATTTGGCATACTAGAAACCTTAGTTCCTTTTTTTCAATATCGTCAAAATCCCATTAAAAGATTTATTCACAATCTAATTTTAGGTTTAATTAATGCTCTAGTAATTAATGTTACCGTTATTTTAATATTAAATTTATTGTGGAAGCCGACTTTATTCCAGGGATTTTTTTATGATCTGAACTTACCCTGGTTGCACTTTATTCTCTCTTTTTTATTGCTTGATTTGTATATGTATACGTGGCATAGATTAATCCACAATTGGAGTTTTGCTTGGCAGTTTCATAAAGTTCATCATACAGACAGATGGATGAATATATCCACAGCTTATCGCTTTCATACAGTAGAAGTATTTTTCTCCAATATTCCCAAAATTGGCTTAATTTATTTATTGGGAATTACACCCAATGCTTGGATATTTTATGAATCTTTATTTGCTGTATCATTAGTTTTTCATCATAGTAATTTTGCTCTACCTTTCAAAATAGATAAATTCTTGAGTTATTTTATTGTTACACCTAATTATCATCGCGCTCATCATTGCCAATTAATTAAATATTTAAATAGTAATTACACCAGCTTATTAACTATATGGGATATAATATTTCAATCTCGTTATTATCCACCACAACCAGAAACAATCAAATTCGGTGTACCAGAAGAAACCAGAGATTTTAATGTTATCAGTTTATTAAAATTACCCTTTGTATCTGTTCATAAATAGTATAATTTACTGTATTATAAAAATGTTTCGGCAAACGGCTCTTTTTTCCTAGATTAAAATTAATTATTCAATTTGGAGTTATTTTCCCCGTGCTGAGTTCACCTTTACCCACTATCAACGCCCTCAAACAACCTACCAGTGATGCTTGGGTAGAGCAAGCGATCGCTAACCTTGATATTATATTATTAGATCATTCTCACTGTGAAAAAAAAGCCGCTGGAGTCGCGTTAAATATGATGTTTAGGTATCCTTCTAATACTAAAATGGTGAGAGAATTAACAGCGATCGCTAAAGAAGAATTAGAACACTTAGAACAAGTTAACCAGTGGTTAGAAAAACGTAGTATTCCCCTTAAACCATTAGCTCCACCACCCTATGGTGCTGGTTTAAAAGCTCAAGTTATTAACCAAGAACCCCACCGATTTTTAGATTCTCTGCTAGTTACAGGCTTAATAGAAGCCCGTAGCCATGAGCGTTTAGGGTTATTAGCTGCTAACTGTCCAGAACCAGAATTAGCCGGATTTTATCGCAGTTTAATGGCATCAGAAGCCCGACATTTTGGCATTTACTGGGTACTAGCAGATACCTATTTTGACAGAAAAATAGTCATGGATAGACTAGATGAATTAGCTGAGGTGGAAAGTCAATTATTATCAACCTTACACCCAGAACCAAGAATTCATAGTTAGTCAGTTTTTAATGGATAGTTCATTTTTCAGTCCACCTTAACAGGGGTAGTTATCCAAAAGCTGCCTTATTTACCTTTTATATTGCATTAGTCGCCTATAATGTTTAAATTTGATTACAGAAGAATATTTTACAGTAGTTGGTAACATTACGAATAAATTCAGTAAATTGAGTTAAGAGAACTCCACAAAAAAGATTATCCAATTTTGTGGGATGGGCATCTGGTTCCCTCCTTGTATTATTAGCGGGCAAGAATGCCCGCACCACAAAAATTTTTAGAACATTTTTTTAATTGGAAGTCTCTAAATAGCTTTTATGATTAAAAATGTACTAGTACATCACGGCGTAAATAAAGCAACCATATTCAATCGACAAAAAGCCTACTGTATATTAGTTTTGACTTTTGACTTTTGACTTTTGACTTCCGCGAAGCGGTACTAGTACAGTCCGGCGTAAGTTAATGAACCATTCCGAATTTGTGAAAAGCTTATGCTGTATTCATTCTAAATTCTAAATTCATAAGAAAGCGGTACTAGTAATTTTTTTAACGCCTTCACTACCATCCAACCGCCAATAGACCCCTACATCCACTAAAATTAGATAATAATTCCTAACTGACTTAATTCTCTAACTAAGACCATGCACAATTCCCCTGAATTCCGAGACGCTTATGATGTGATTGTCGTCGGTGCAGGTCACGCCGGTTGCGAAGCAGCGCTTGCTACTGCTCGCCTCGGTTGTCGGACTCTGCTATTGACCTTAAACTTAGATAAAATCGCTTGGCAACCCTGTAACCCCGCAGTGGGTGGCCCGGCCAAGTCCCAATTAACCCATGAAATAGATGCTTTGGGTGGAGAAATTGGCAAAATAGCAGACCGGACATACCTACAAAAACGCATCCTCAATTCTTCACGAGGTCCTGCGGTATGGGCATTACGGGCGCAAACGGATAAACGGGAATATGCGGCAGTAATGAAGGGAATTGTCGAAAATCAAGAAAATTTGACAATTCGAGAAGGCATGGTAACAGATTTAATTTTAGACGCTAATGATGAAATCATTGGTTTAGAAACTTATTTTGGCGTATCTTTTCATTGCAAAGCCGTCATTCTCACCACAGGCACATTTTTAGGTGGCAAGATTTGGGTTGGGAATAAATCAATGGCCGCAGGACGCGCAGGAGAGTTTGCAGCGGAAGGGTTGACACAAACACTCAACCGTTTGGGATTTGAAACCGGCAGACTGAAAACAGGCACACCAGCACGGGTTGATAAGCGTTCCGTTGATTACAGTCAAATGGAACTGCAACCGGGAGACACAAACGTGCGTTGGTTCAGTTTTGACCCGGAAGTTTGGGTAGAACGGGAACAAATGCCCTGTCACATGACCCGCACTACTCAAGAAACTCATCGTTTAATTAAAGAAAATTTGCACTTGTCCCCAGTCTATGGTGGTTGGGTGGAAGCAAAAGGACCACGCTATTGTCCGAGTATTGAAGATAAAATTGTCCGCTTTGCTGATAAAGAAAGTCACCAAATCTTTATTGAACCAGAAGGCAGAGATATTCCTGAATTGTATATCCAAGGTTTTTCCACTGGTTTACCGGAAACGCTGCAA
The DNA here is from genome assembly GCA_031376645.1 of Dolichospermum sp. OTE_75_concoct_329_sub. Lineage (GTDB taxonomy): Bacteria > Cyanobacteriota > Cyanobacteriia > Cyanobacteriales > Nostocaceae > Dolichospermum. Next base: position 18,109 of record JANMEE010000019.1, read on the forward strand.
ATTTTCATGTTGCGGAGTTTGACAGGTTTAGAAAACTGTGTAATGTTGCGTCCTGCCTATGCGGTAGAGTATGATTATTTACCCGCAACTCAGTGTTATCCCACCTTGATGACAAAGAAAATCCCAGGGTTATTTTGTGCGGGACAGGTAAACGGGACTACCGGTTATGAAGAAGCTGCTGCTCAAGGTTTGGTAGCGGGAATCAATGCAGCGCGGTTTGTTAAGGGTGAGGAAATGATTATTTTCCCCCGTGAGCAAAGTTATATTGGCACTTTAATTGATGACCTATGTACGAAGGATTTACGCGAACCTTATCGAATGCTCACCAGTCGCTCAGAGTATCGTTTATTGCTGCGTTCTGATAATGCTGATATTCGCATGACACCGTTAGGACGGGAAATTGGTTTAATTGACGACCGACGGTGGGATTTGTATACTAACAAACAAGAACAGATTACAGCAGAGAAAAAACGCCTCCATTTAACTAGAATAAAAGAGAATGAGGCAGTTGGGCAAGCGATCGCTCACAATACCCAACAAGCCATTAAAGGCTCTATTACCCTAGCTGATTTACTGCGTCGTTCTGGCATCCATTACATTGATTTGGAACGTCATGGACTCGACAACCCCACTCTCAAACAAGCGGAAAAAGAAGGAGCAGAAATTGATATCAAATACGCTGGTTATTTAGCCAGACAGCAACAACAAATTGACCAAGTTGCCCGTCAAGCAAATCGCCAACTAGCTGGTGATTTAGACTACTCAACCATTGAAACTCTATCTAAAGAATCTAGAGAAAAGCTCAACAAAGTTAAACCCCTCACCATTGGACAAGCTGCAAGAATTGGTGGAGTCAACCCAGCCGATATCAACGCTCTCTTGATATATTTAGAACTATCTAAAAACAAGACTCTGCTATATAAAACGTAGATAAAGAAGTAGGGGCGTATTGCAATACGCCCCTACTTTGCCCCTAATTTCACGCTTTGCCCCTACTGACTCGGTGACTCCTGACTCCTATAAATTTTTTTAACTAAATATCACCAAAATTTCCATAACAGAGTACAATCTAATACCATCAGCTAATCAAATCCTGGACTCTGGCAAGAAAAATCAGCTGTTTAATTAAAAAAGGTAGTTGATTTCCACCGCAGTAGAAACTTTGTTTACCCATTATTTTCAGCTACAACCGAAAAAGCCTATGTTACCCAAATCCAGCACTGATTTACTTGTTTCAGAAGCATCTGATAGCACCACCATGGCCTTAGCCATAGATTTAGTCAACAACGAGCCTTGGACGATAGAAACCTATGCTGAAGGCTTAATGGACGAACTTTTTAATGATATTGACAACATTTTAGATGGTCGAAGTAAGCGGAATTATCATAGGGACAGGAACGAATCTATCCCCGTGCAAACCATGACATTTCAAATGCCAGATGTAATTTTACCATCAAAACTTAATCGCCCATTACAGTCTAATGAACCTATTAAAAACGTCCAAGCTACAACACTGGTAGTTAATTCTCCTACTGTCAGGGCAATTACGACTACGAAAAAACAACAAACCGGTGATTTAAGTAAACTCATATTCATGGGATTAGGCTTGACAGTGGCCTCATTAGGGATATTGTACTTAACGGAGTCTGATTTATTAACTACAATAAATGCCAAATTCACTTCCCCAAGGTCGCCAAATTCCCAAATACTATCACCAATGTCTGTAACAACAGACCCTCAGTTGGAACTAGTAAATTATATGTTGGAAGCTTTGGCAGTTATAGAACAGGAAGGAATAACTAATGATAAAACAATCGCTAAACCAGGGTTTCCTACTGTTAATCTTAACCAAACAACTGCCTTAGCTTTACCAAATACCCAACCAACTGAAACTTTGCCGTTGCCTGTAGCAGCAAACAATATACTAACTGCTACTAATCGGCTCAATCCCCCTAATGTAGTTGAGCGTATATATATTCCAGTTTATCAGTCTGCTGCACCCCAATATCAAATACCAACTGTTCCCGCAGTCCCTATACCACCAACGTTACCTTCATCTTCATCTTTAGTAGTTAATCATCTCCCTATTAATAGTATACAACCTATACAACCAGCAACTAGACCTATAGCAAAAACGACACAGGTTAATTTAAAACCAGCAGCGGTTAATTCTCAGCCACTGAAAGTTGCACCACCAAAATTGCCTATTATTCCACCTGCACCAGTAAAAGAACCCGATAACAAACCACAACAGGTTTCTGCACCTATCTACTCTGCACAATTAGAGGGACTATTGGAGTTAGGTAATAAATCTGTGGCTTTGTTTAAAGTAGATGGTATTAGTCGCCGAATTAATCTAGGTGAAAATATTGGTGCTACAGGTTGGACATTAGTAGAAGTCAGTAACGGTGAAGCTATTATTCGTCGTAACGGTGAGGTGCGATCTATTTATACAGGACAAAAGTTTTAACTCTCCTCTGGTTCTCTTCAGTACCTCAGTAGTCCCTAATTATACATTTTCTAAGCAATAAAAATCTCTATATTCCTTGACTATTACCTTGAAAATTTCCCAAAAAGCCTGTGTAATTTGCTTTGTTAGTTTTTAGTGCCGGACTGCGGTGCTATCTTTTTAATTTATCCAATGAGAATCAATTAAAGCAAGATTGTGAAAATTTAAAGATTTCAATAAGACTTTACTTAAACTAAGTAAATCTGTTATTGACAATTAATCTATTTAATCTCTAAAATAGTCTATTACGTATAAATACCAATCTGATGCAGACGCAGAAGAAATCTAGAAGATTTTTACTCAGCATTTTTGACTAAATCTAACTTCAAATAAATTTTTAATTATGACAATACTACGCCCCTCATTACATTCTCAATCTTCCCAAATAACTTCTAAATTTGATACTGGGATTAAATCTTACAATGTCATGGAATTATTAGTGACAGAAGAGGTTAATAAACAAATTCCATTATTGCCCATGAAAACTGCTCAACTAATTAAATCTCCAGACGTAGTTGCTTATGCTTTGAATCGTCTACCATCCTTGTATGCAACAAGTAAAATAGGTTGGCAGCGGCAGTTAGCTCGCGCAAAAACTGAGTTTAGTCAGCAAATTAAGCAAGCAGTACATCTGGGAATTATAGCTGTACAAAAAGATCCTTTACATATCAGTGACTTAATTAATGATTCGTTAGAAGGTGCAGAAATAAATCAGGTAGCAAATACTGCATTAGAAAAATTAAAAGTAGTGTTGCAGCGGGAAGATTTATCATGGGAAAACCTGGCCAATGTAGTGGAAAACCTATTAATTTCTTTCAATATACCTGAAAAAAAGCTTAATAAGAGTAATTACAGTCGCGCACGTCATAGTACAGATCATTGGGAAACCTATCGGTATTAAAATAATTAATAGCCGGACTCTATGTATCTATAGAACTAATATTTGTCAAAAACCTACACCTATCAGTGGGCAATGCCTACCCTACACTAATTAAAATTTTTCAAATATCATTTGTGATTCCTATATAGGATTTGCTGATTCACAAATGGAGTTTCTGAATTTAGGGTAAAAATCGTAAAATCAGGTAGAATTTCCTAAGTTGAGATGCAATAAAAGATGTTCACAGAGAAAAACTGGCAGAATTTTAAGGTATTTGCAGGTGTATTTTGTGCAATTGCTCTGACACCGTTTTTGGAAGTTAATACCTCTGCACGTGCAGCAGATACAGTTGTGATTCGCTATGGGTCTTTAGAGGAATCTGTATCCTTAGAAGAGTTGAAAAAGTCTATAGAAACTAGCAAATTACCAGCTAGTTTAGGAACTTATACTAAGAGAATGACGGAAGAACAACGTCGTTTCTTGGTGGAGGGACTAAAAATCCGTATTCCCATAAATGTTATTACTTTAGATAGATTAATCAATACTCAAATTGGGACTACGATCCTAGGCGATGTTTCTACAGCTATTACCCGACAGGATCAAGCTGGATTGCAGGCGATGAGAGGCGGATTGGTTTTAGGTGCTAATTCTCCACAAGGTTTGTCTGTGCTGAGTTTTATTGCTGCATATCCCAGCAAACATCTAGAAATTAATTTACCCCAGGCTATCACCGTAGCACAGAGTATGAGTGGTGCATTTATCCGCACTCAGCGGTTTATGTTTGGTCTTTCACCCCAAGTGAACCCCAAAGATATCAAAGTTGCCTCTTCTCTAGATCCCACTCAAGCAGGAAGCGCACAGGTACAGACAATCAAGCTAAATTTCAATGACCAAAAGCGGCAACGGCAAATTCCCTTAGATGTTTATTTCTCCACTGCTGCAACTGCAAATAAACCTCTAATTGTCTTTTCTCACGGTTTCGGTTCAATTCGGACTGACTTGCGCTACTTAGCCGAACATTTAGCCTCTCATGGTTATGTGGTTGCGGCCTTAGAACATCCTGGCAGTAATGAAGCCAGTTCTAAAGTAGTCAGCAAAGGTAAAAAACTACTGGTTGAACCCCAAGAATTTTTAGACCGTCCGCGTGATATCAGTTTCGTTCTTGATGAATTAGAAAAACTCAACCAAACAGCTAATAATCCTTTACAGGGAAAATTGGCAACTACTAACGCTATGGTTGTGGGTTATTCCTTTGGTGGGGGAACGGCTTTAGCATTAGCTGGGGGTGAATTACAAATCGAAAACTTGAAACAACGCTGTCAGCAGAAATTAGGTAAGACTAACTTGAGTGAAGGTCTTCAGTGTGTGGCGCAAGCATTACCAGAAAAAACCTATCAATTACGAGATGTTAGAATTAAGCAAGCGATCGCTCTCAATCCTACCACGTCTTTCATGTTTGGGGAAACTGGTTTAACAAAGGTGCAAATTCCCACATTAATTCTCTCCAGTTCCGCAGATAAAATCACCCCTGCATTAACCGAACAAGTTATGGGTTTTGCGAAAATTCCCTCTCCAAAATGGTTAGTGGGTGTAGTTGGTGCAACTCATTTAAGTGTGATAGATCCTAGCATCACTCCATATCAAGAAGGAAAACCACCCATCTTGAACAAAGAAGTAACTGGAGAAAAAGCGAAAGACGTGCGGAAATTCCTCAAAGGTATTACCCTAGCAATGGCAGCACAGTTAACCCCTGAAGCTAGTCAATATGCTCCCTTTCTAACTTCCGATTATGCTCAAATTTCCTCAACTCGTCTATTTCCATTGCGGACAGTTAGAGAACTTTCTCCTGAGATGATAGAAGGAATGGGTAATTGATAATGGGTAATTGGTAAAAGAATAAAAAGGCTTGGAGGGTAAGCCAAGCCCAACTTCACTCAGGGTAAAATATATAGTCTATCGTACAGATTATTTATAGTTTCAGAATCCTTCTCAAGAGAGAAATTTGAAAATCTCAACCTCTGCACCTGAAGCAGCAAAATTATTGGGTGAATATAATAAAGACTGTGACACGCTTATTAAATACTTAATATATTGATATTCATTTAATAAACAGCAGGATCAATAAATTGAAATTTACTCTCTATTATGGATAGCAACATAATTCAGCTACCAAAGTGAAAGTTAATGTACAATAATATAATAATCTGTAAATTAACAAAGTGGTGATGATTATGTTAGAACAAATGTTCTTAGTGGCTTTTGCTCAAGCTCAAGCAATTTTAGAAATTGAACAACAAAAAAAACAGCATCAAAATACTGTAGGATCATTGTTAGATTTTCTAAAAACATCCCCTGAATGGGCAGGAGACGATTTTGAAGAATGTTTAGAATATGTCAGTCAAGTGAGGAGAGAGTGAGGTTACAGTGTATCTGCTAGACAATAAATAATATGTGGTAAAATATATAAGTAATACAAGTAAACAGTCAGAAAGAAAAAAATGAGTATTGAACAAATTATCACAGATAGGGTACTGAAATTACCTCCTCATAAACAACAAGAAGTATTAGATTTTGTAGAATTTTTATTAGTAAAAATCAAAAACCCAATGATTAAAAAAGGCAAGTTTATTGATTTTTATCTCCCGTATAGCCAAGATGGTAATAATATTTCTGCAAAAAGCCAAGCAGAAAAAATCTTGCAGGAAGCCGATACCTTGCTGAAAAAAGGTTCTTTTGGGGTTGCTATCATATATTCTGCCAATTATGACCAGACTAAAACTATTAGAAAAACCTACACAGAAGGTAAATATAAAACAGGAACTTCAGGAGCAAATCAGGCTAATGTGATGACTGATATGGAAAAACTATTAGATACTCCAAACTATCAGCATTTACAAGGTAAAATTCGGATAGCTCCCATTACTACTATGACTAATACAAACTATGATGGAAAAGATCATATAACAGTGGTAAAAGATGATTTAGCTCAGATTCAACAAATGCTGGAAAATGGATGGGATATACTGGGATGGCAAAATAAGACTCCTATCAAAAACAAACATAAATACGCTGTGGGTGGCGGTATTGCCAACTTATCTTACGATATTTCACATGAAATTCAATCTACTTTGCTTTCCCTAGCTTCTCAATACAAATAAAATAACTTGTGGGACAGAATAATTCAGTTGAATAACGTAAAGTCAGAAATATATATTGGGCAGTAAAATCAGGAGAACTTTAGATGAATATTGAGCAAGCTGTGTTAGAAAAGTTACGCCATTTACCTGTTGATAAACAACAGGAATTATTAGATTTTGCGGAATTTTTATCTCAAAAAATGACTCTCCAATCTCCTTTACAGAATGTTAGAGGATTATGTGCTGATTTAAAAGTAGATATTAGTGAAGAAGATATTTCCCAAGCGCGTCAAGAAATGTGGGGTAATTTTCCAAGGGATATAATTTAATGACATCAGTAGTTGCAGATACACATACTTTAATTTGGTACGTTTTTGATTTACAGAGGTTATCAGAAACCGCATTAACAGCATTAGAACAAGCAGTTAATACAGGTAATCCTATTTATGTCTCAGCTATCACAGTTATAGAAATTGCTTATTTAGTTGAGAAGGGACGCTTTGCCGAAGAGGTATTAACACGAATTTTAAATGCTTTAGATGATCCCAATATAGGTATTATACTTGTACCTTTAGATCGTAATATTTCAGGTACAATTCGACAAATTAATCGGGTAACAGTTCCTGATATGCCTGATAGAATTATTGCAGCTACGGCGTTTTCTTTGGGTATTCCTTTAGTTACTCGTGATTTGAAGATTCAAGCTTTAACCACTATTAAAACTATTTGGTAAGCTGTCACGCAGTTAAATTTTATAATCCTAATAACTCAAGTTGCTAGATATTTAGTTAAGGCTGGCAATTGGTGATAAAATCCCTGTTTTCATCCTGTTCGCGTAGCCTGGCGTTAGCCATTTTTGACAATTTCTCTAACTAGCAACTTACGTTAGATATTTTTGGCACAATTCCCGAAAATCTTCCCCACGCATTTCAAAATTAGGATATTGATCAAAACTAGCGCAAGCTGGAGATAATAATACTACAGAGGCTTGATATTTTTTAGCTAACTCCGCAGATATAGATAGGGCTTTTTCCATTGTTTCAACTATGTGGTAATTACCATACCCTACTTCTTGCAGACGTTGAGCAAATGCTGGTGCTGCATTCCCAATCAGTAAGACAGCAGCGGCTTTGGCTTGAATTGTGGCTAACCAAGCGGTATCATCTCCGGCTTTGGCTTCTCCACCAGCGATTAAAATGGCGGGGCTTTGCACAGAGGCTAATCCGACCTCAGCTGCGTCGTAGTTGGTGGCTTTGCTATCGTTAATAAAATCAATGCCTTGCCAATTGCAGATATGCTCTAAGCGATGGGGAACGCCGGGAAATTCACGGACAGCCTGGGAAATAGCAGTAATATCTATGTCTGCTAATCTGGCTGCGGCTACGGACATGAGGAGATTTTGCTGGTTATGTTCCCCTACCATTCGCAATGCAGATACCTCAACAATGAGTTGGGGTGTGGCGCTGATTTTTTCCATTACCCAGCCATTTTCGATATAAAAGCCTTTTTCACCTATTAGAAATTTTTCACCCTTAACACTTGTCCAATAGGCATTTGGCCAATGAGTTAATCCTAACTTGCTCAAATAAGCATCATCACCATTAAATATTTGGATTTGGGAATTATGTAATAATTTGGCTTTAATATTATAATAATTTTCTAAGGTTTTGTGGCGAGCTAAATGATCTGGTGTGAAGGTTGTCCAAATCCCAATTCGTGGCGCTAGAGTAACAGAAGATTCAATTTGATAACTACTAAGTTCACCAATTATCCAATCAGGGCGATTTTGGATTTTAGATTTTGGATTTTGGACTGCTACCTCACAAGCCGCGTAACCAATGTTACCACAGGCGGGAGCGTTTAATCCTGCTGTTTGGAAAATGGCGGCGGTTAAAGCGGTGGTGGTAGTTTTGCCATTTGTACCGGTGATTCCTACCCAGGGGATATCCTGCATAAATCGCCAAGCCAGTTCCATTTCGCCAATAGTTTCTATGCCTAGTTCTCGCGCTTTGGCTAAAATAGGAATATCCCAGGGGACTCCGGGACTGACAACTATTAGTTTGGATAAATCAGAATTAGTAAATTCTGGTGTGTTTCCTAATTTGACGGTAATTTGTTCGCTGGCGAGTTCTTGTTGTTGTTTGAGGAGGGTTGGGGAGGTGCTACTATCGCAAAGTTCAACCTCCCAGCCTTCCTGTTTCAACAATCTTGCCGCAGCAACACCGGACTTTCCGAATCCAATAATTAACGCTTCTGGCATAGACTGTATAAGCATCCCTGGTTAAGCTTCCCTATAGTAGCGTTAATTGGTGCAAATTACACAACTTTTTGTTGCTTTAGGCTACAAATTTTTGACTATCGCGCCAAAGTCCGCCAATACACGGGCGTGATTTCGCAATAATCCCAGTAAATTTAAGCGATTTTGCTTAATATCGGGATTTGCGTCCATGACTAAAACGCTATCTTCACCATCAAAAAATGTACCCACGGTAGGAGCGATTTTCGTTAGTGCGGTTACTAATAGTTGATAATCCCGGTTTTGTTGTGCTGCTTGGGTTTGAGGAACTAACTCAAGTAAAGCGTTATAAAATGCAGATTCGGATTTCTTCTGGAACAGTTCGGGATTAATTAAAGATTCTGGTGCTAATGTTTGCAAATCTAGATTTCCCTGTGCTGCTAACCGAGTAGAACGGTTGACGGTTTCGTAAATTTTATCTAATGTACCATCTTGGCGGATTTGTTGTAAATAGAGAGAGCGATCGCGGACATCTAATAAATCCGTTAATGCCCGTTCTGTATATTCTGGATCATTTTCTCCCAAAACCGCATTTACCAAATCGTAATCTATCTGTTTTTCATCTTGTAATAAGGTGCGAATCCGTTGCAGGAAAAATTCTTGCAAGGTTTTAATTAAGGATTTGGCATCTTTGTTAAAAGTTGTGGCGAAATCTGTGGCTATTTCTGCTAACAAGGTGGATAAATTAATTTGCAAATTCCCCAACCAGGTAATATTAATGATGGCATTTGCAGCGCGACGTAATGCAAAAGGATCTGATGAACCGGAGGGAATTAAACCTAAGCCAAAGATGCTAACTAAAGTATCTAATCTATCAGCTAAACCGATTACTTGACCTGTGAGAGTTTTGGGGAAAATATCATCAGCATTTCTAGGTAAATAATGTTCAAAGATTGCTTGAGATACTTCTGGATTTTCGCCATTCGCTAAGGCGTATTTTTGTCCCATAATTCCCTGCAATTCAGGAAATTCATACACCATTTGCGTGACTAAATCGGCTTTACAGAGTAATGCAGCTCTTTTGATATTTTGGGTTTGGTCTGGATTTAGTTGTAATTGAGTAGTAACTTTTTCGGCGTTTTTAACTACTCTTTCAACTTTGGCACGAACCGAACCTAAATCTTCTTGAAAGGTGACTTTTTCTAATTGGGGTAAATAGCTTTCTAAGGGTTTGACTAAATCAGCTTCATAGAAAAATCTACCATCAGCTAACCGCGCTCGAATGACTCTGGCATTACCGACTGCAATAATATCGGATTTAGCAGGATCTCCGTTACTAATTGTGATAAAATTGGGTAATAATTCCTGACATTCCGCATTTTTGAAAACAGGAAAATAACGCTGGTGACTTACCATGACTTCGGTAATTACTTCCGTTGGTAAGCTGAGAAATTCTGCTTCAAATTGTCCGATAACTGCGGTGGGATATTCAACTAAATTGATAACTTCTGCTAGTAAATCGGGGTAAATTGGTGTATATCCGCCTAATTTTGCTGCGGCTGCTTTGACTTGATTTGTAATGATTTCGGCTCGGTTTTCTGGAGTTACATTAACATAACCAGAAGCCAAGGTATTGACATATTCTGTAGCTTGGTCAATGCTCACAGGTTCGGGGTGTAATACTCTATGGGTGCGAGAAATGCGGTTGCTCTTCACAACTTTTGCCCCATTCTCTAATTGTAGTGGTAGAATCTCATTATCTAATAATGTGACTAACCACCTAATTGGCCGGGAAAATCTGCCGTCACCATGTCCCCAGCGCATTAACCGCTTGCCTTCTAAATTCCATACCCATTGGGGTACAAGTTCAGTTAAAATATCAGCTATGGGACGACCGGGAATTTGTTTGTTAACAAAGACGAAATCCCCTTTTTCTGTGGAACGAATTTCTAAAGCAGAAATATCTACACCTTGCTTAGTCGCAAAACCAGTAGCGGCTTTAGTGGGTTGTCCATCTTTAAAAGCTGCTTGTGCGGGTGGTCCTTTGATTTCTTCTTCTCTGTCTGCTTGTTGGGAAGGTAAACCTGTAATGAGAACCGCTAACCGTCGGGGTGTTCCATAGACTTCGACAACAGCTTCTGGGAGACTGTGAGCTTCTAAACTTTGGGGAATGTGCGATCGCCATTGTATAATAGCATCACTCAAAAAACCTGCGGGTAATTCTTCTGTACCGACTTCTAATAAAAATGCTGGCATAAGATACTGTTTTTAACTTGATGTTGCTTAATCTTAATCAATTCCAGCATTGTACGCCAAATATGACTCTTGGGGAAACTCGGGTGTGGAAGCCAACAAATAAGGCATTTTTAACTTAAGTTGATACCAATGAAGCTCTTGCTTTACCCCTACTATAGAATCAAATGATTAAACCGTTTTGAGTATAACCAAATGCAGATAGTATAAATTAATAGTTTATGATCAGCTTTTAATCACAAAATCCTCATGAAACGGATACTATTCACAACGTTTTTTAGCGGAATAAATTATTTATTTTCAATCAAAACCCTATATTAAGCTACAGAAAAGTCTGTAAACTGCCGATATTCAGGACGAATAAACCCTAAAATAATATCATCCTTGATTACTCCTAATTCCAATAATTCCGCAGTTATTCCCCTTTCCGTACCATCCCATTCAATGCAGATTTTACCATCAATAATCCGCAGATGATTTATCCATTGTACAATTACCTCCTGAATTAGATCAAAAATAATGTAATTAAAGAGCATTTTTAACTTGATTATGATATAAATCGTACTGTGGCATAGCTAAATCAAAGATGAATTATTATTGATTTTATAACTACCAAATTTTCCCCATATTCAAAACAAACCCCGGTAAAAAAGCTTCACAATTCACAGTATCGGGATTTTCTAAACATTCCTCTATTTGTCCAGGACGATAAACATAAACTCGGCGATTTTTCCGATCAATTAATAAACCTAATTGTACGCCTGGTTCTTGCATATATTCCAGCATTTTATCTTTTAAAGGCTGCAAATTATCAGAAGCTGACCTTAATTCAATCACAAAATCAGGACAAATAGGAGCAAACTTTTTTTGTTGTGCTGATGTCAGTTTATTCCATCTTGATAATTTTATCCAAGAAGCATCAGGAGAAAGTTTTGCACCTGTGGAAAGTGTAAATCCTGTGCTTGATGAAAATGCTATTCCTGTTCCATCTTCATCTGTCCAATTCATTAATTGTTGAATGATTTTACCTTCTCGATTTCCTGTTTCTGAACCTGCTGGTGACATAATTGATATATCTCCGAATTGATTTCTCTCAATGCGTAAATCACGATTTAGTTGACAAAATTCAAAAAACTGATCATCTGTCATTGATGATGGCATTTGTAACATTAAGGGAGATGAAAGCATAATGATGTCCTTTGATTGATTTTGTTTACCAAATTTTCCCCATATTCAAAACAAACCCCGGCAAAACAGGTTCACAACTCACAGTATCGGGATTTTCTAAACATTCCTCTATTTGTCCAGGACGATAAATATAAACTCGGCGATTTTTCCGATCAATTAATAAACCTAATTGGATTTCTGGTTCTTGCATATATTCTTGCATTTTCTCTTTTAAAAGCTGCCAATTATCAGAAGCAGACCTTAACTCGATGACAAAATCAGGACAAATAGGAGCAAACTTTTTTTGTTGTGCTGATGTAAGTTTATTCCATCTTGCTAATTTTATCCAAGCAGCATCAGGAGAACGTTCTGCACCTGTGGACAATTTAAAACCTGTACTGGAAGAAAAACCAATTCCCGTTCCATCTTTTTCTGACCAAACACTTAGCTGTCCAATAATATGAAATTCTCGATTTCCTGTTTCTGAATCTACTGGAGACATAATTAATATATCTCCAAATTTATTTCTTTCAATGCGTAATTCTCGGTTTTCTTGACAGAAATCAAAAAACTGATCATCTGTAATTGGCATTGATGATGGAAAATGTAATATCAAAGGTGATGAAATCATAATTATTTCCTCCATCTGAAATTAGAACCAATTTTATCACAAACTATAGCTGAAATTAGTTAATATAGAATTACCAACGATTGAGCAATCAGAAGCAGAATTAAACGCAGCCTTCGAGAAAATTCCCTATCAGAGATAAAATATAGAAATTGAATTAAGGATAAATATGCGATTACTACACACCATGCTACGGGTAGGTAACTTAGAAGAGTCTTTGAAATTTTACTGTGAAGTTCTGGAAATGAAGTTACTTCGACGGAAAGACTATCCCAGTGGAGAATTTACCCTGGCTTTTGTTGGTTATGGAGAAGAAAGTGATCACACAGTTTTAGAACTTACCCATAACTGGGGCGTAGAAAAGTATGATTTAGGTGATGCCTATGGTCATATCGCTTTGGGTGTGGATGATATTTACGCTACTTGTGAGACGATTAAACAACTTGGTGGTAAAGTAGTCCGAGAACCAGGACCCATGAAACATGGTTCTACAGTCATTGCTTTTGTGGAAGATCCAGATGGTTATAAAGTTGAATTGATTCAATTGAAAACTCCAGAATAATTTAGGGTAGAGGGGAGGAAGAGAACTTCTTTACCCATTACCCAATTCCCCCCCTAAACTTAAATTACAAGTCTAAAATCTAAAATTTTACAAATGCAGCCTACAGATCCTGATAAATTTACTGATACAGCCTGGGAAGCGGTAACAAAATCCCAAGATGTGGTTCGTGCTTATAAACAACAACAATTAGAAGTTGAACATTTAATTCTTGCGCTTTTAGAAGAACCTAACAGCCTAGCTATAGCCATTCTCACCCATGCGGAAGTTGATTCAGCCCGGTTTAAACAACAACTAGAAGCCTTTACCCAACGTCAACCCAAAGTTGGTAAAAGTGATCAACTTTACCTGGGACGCAATTTAGACTTGCTTCTCGATAAAGCCGATGAAATTAGAGCCAAAATGAGAGAAGAGGAAATCTCAGAAGGGCATATAATCCTAGCTTTTGGTGATGATGAACGTGTTGGTAGACGGTTATTTAAAAGCTTAAATATAGATATTGCTCAGGTAGAACTGGGGGTTAAATCTGCTCGGAATAGTCCAAAAATAAAAGCATCAACAAAAGTTGAAGCGGATGTACCTGAAGAAGCTTTAAAAAGATTTGGACGAGATTTGACAGAACAAGCAAAAGCAGGAAAATTAGATCCAGTTATTGGCAGAGATGATGAAATTCGGCGGGTAATTCAAGTTTTATCTCGACGTAGCAAAAATAACCCTGTCTTAATTGGTGAGCCGGGAGTTGGGAAAACTGCGATCGCTGAAGCCTTAGCACAAAGAATGGTTAATGGTGACGTTCCTGAGTCTCTGAAGAATCGCCAATTGATCTCTTTAGATATCGGTAGTCTGATTGCTGGCGCAAAATATCGAGGTGAATTTGAAGACCGTTTAAAAAATGTCCTCCGTGAAGTTACGGAATCAAATGGGCAAGTTGTCCTCTTTATTGATGAACTACATACCGTTGTCGGGGCTGGTTCTAATCAACAAGGTTCAATGGATGCGGGGAACTTACTTAAACCAATGTTGGCGCGGGGTGAGTTGCGTTGTATTGGTGCAACGACCTTAGATGAATATCGCAAATTTATTGAAAAAGATGCGGCATTAGAAAGAAGGTTTCAACAAGTATATGTAGATCAACCAACAGTAGAAAACACAATTTCGATTTTGCGAGGTTTAAAAGAACGTTATGAAGTACATCATAATGTGAAAATTTCCGATTCCGCTTTAGTTGCTGCGGCAACCTTGTCAGCGCGTTATATTGCTGACAGGTTTCTACCAGACAAAGCGATAGATTTGGTAGACGAAGCCGCAGCGAAATTAAAAATGGAGATTACATCTAAACCTGCGGAATTAGAAACTATTGACCGGCGTTTGATGCAGCTAGAAATGGAAAAGCTGTCATTATCTGGAGAAGAACAGAGTATTTCTCCAACTAAAGAACGATTAGAACGGATTCAGGCAGAAATTGCCAGTTTAACAGTTAAACAGCAAATATTTAATGAACAATGGCAAGGGGAAAAGCAGATTTTAGAATCTATTAGCAGTTTAAAGAAAGAAGAAGACGCACTGCGGGTACAAATTGAACAAGCAGAACGGGACTATGATTTAAACAAAGCTGCTCAACTCAAGTTTGGTAAATTAGAGGGAGTGCAGAGAGAACGAGAAGTTAAAGAAGCGCAACTATTACAAATGCAAAGCCAAGGTTCTACCCTGCTGCGCGAGCAAGTTACAGAAGCCGATATTGCCGAAATCGTGGCTAAATGGACAGGAATCCCTGTAAATCGGCTTTTAGAATCAGAACGGCAAAAATTACTGCAACTAGAAAGTCATTTACATGAACGGGTAATTGGTCAAGAAGAAGCCGTTTCCGCCGTTTCTGCGGCGATTCGTCGCGCCCGTGCGGGGATGAAAGACCCCTCTCGACCTATTGGTTCATTCTTGTTTATGGGACCAACTGGAGTGGGTAAAACCGAACTCGCTCGCGCTTTAGCTCAGTTTCTCTTTGATTCTGATGATGCTTTGGTGCGTTTGGATATGTCCGAATACATGGAGAAACATTCCGTTTCCCGTCTTGTCGGTGCGCCTCCCGGATATGTGGGTTATGAGGAAGGGGGACAACTTTCCGAAGCAATTCGCAGACATCCTTACTCGGTTGTGCTTTTAGATGAAGTGGAAAAAGCTCACCCCGATGTATTTAATATTTTGCTGCAAGTCTTAGATGATGGTAGAGTTACTGATTCCCAAGGTAGAGCCGTAGATTTCCGAAATACTGTCATAGTGATGACTAGCAATATTGGTAGTGAACATATTTTGGATGTAGCTGGTGACGATTCCAAGTATGATTTGATGCGAAATAGAGTTATGGAAGGTTTGCGAAGTCACTTCCGTCCCGAATTTCTGAACCGCATTGATGATCTGATTCTTTTCCACACTCTTAACCGTTCAGAAATGGGGCATATTATCCGTATTCAACTGAAACGGGTGGAAAATCTCCTCAAGGAACAGAAAATCTCTTTCGAGATATCGCAAGCCGCTTGTGAACATCTTGTAGAAGCTGGTTACGATCCAGTTTACGGCGCACGTCCATTAAAACGTTCTATTCAGCGAGAGGTAGAAAATCCTCTAGCTACCAAGTTACTGGAAAATACTTTTGTTTCGGGTGATACTATCATCATTGATAAAGTTGAAACTGGGTTAAGTTTTAGTAAAAAACTTTAAATGAATTGTTAATAATCAAGTAGGAGTTTTACATGGAATTGATTTCTTCATTAGGAATTACAAGTTCGCAATATCTTTCTAAGGAGAGATTTATTAGTTATCATCATCAGTCGCGGTTATTGTTTTCATTAGGTAATGAAGTTAAAAATGTCCTAGAAATTGGAATTTTTAATTCCTTATTCACAGAAATACTCAGACAAAATAACTATAATGTAACTACTGCTGATATTGACCCCAACCTGAAACCAGATATAATTTTGAATTTGACGGAGGATTTTACATTACCAAAAGATAAGTTTGATGCAATTGTTTTATTTCAGGTACTAGAACATTTTCCTTATCAAAAATCAGAATTAGCATTGCAAAAACTCGCCACATTCACTAAGAAATATTTAGTGATGTCTATTCCCAATACTACTCACTACCTGTCATTACAAATCAAAACTTCCTTTTTATTGAAAGCCAGAAATTTACTCTTTAAAATACCACTATTTTGGAGTACAACTCCACTTTGTGATGAACACTATTGGGAAATGGGATTGAAAGGATATCCTAAAAAGAGGATTTTAGAATCTGTTGCTAAAGCTGGTTTGAGTGTGAAGGAAGAATATATTGATCCTACTTTTCCATATCACTACTTTTTGATTTTAGAGAAAAATAAATAACAAGTTCTCCCCAGATTAATTACCAGTATCTCGTTCCCAGTCTCTGACTAGGAATGTTATCATTAAGGCTAGTAGTCTGTCAAGAACTAATTGACGGGTTCATTCGTTGCCATTTTGATTCTTCCTTCTTCCTTCCTTCGTGTCCTATCTCTACGAGACGCTCCGCGAACGTGCCTATATCCCTCCGGTCCCTTCAGGGATACGTGGTTCGTTTCTTATCCGTCAAAATTTATTTGACAGACTACTAGTGCCTCTGCTGTTATGGAAGTCGGAGACTTCTAGAATTCATTCCTATACAGAGTATGGGAACGAGAAATAAGGACATTAAGCAATATTAAAATTAGTGAGTAGAAAAATTATGCCAAGAGCAAATATTATTAATCCAGATCAGTCTTATACTTTTGCTGATTATTTTCAACTTAACTTTGCCCCACAAGATATTCTGGCTTATTTTGGTGTTTCTATGCAACGTCGCTCTTTAAAATTGCCTCACTCTCATCATACTCTTGATCGTTTACATGATTTAAAAACACGCATTGAAGAAAGTTTGCCTCGTCTGATTTTAACTAGTGAAATAGCACGACGAGAATTTCTTATTGCTCCCGTCTTAACGGATATATTACATTATACTCAAGCTACTCTTAATGTTGAATATCCTATTGTTGTTAATAATCAATTAAAAGGTTCTCTAGATTATTTATTGCAGAATGATCAAGTTTTTCTGGTCATTGAAGCTAAAAATGAAGACTTAGAAAAAGGCTTTTTACAATTGTCTATTGAATTAATTGCTCTTGACCAATGGATTGAATCAACAGAAAATATCTTACACGGTGCAGTTTCTACGGGTAATATCTGGCAGTTTGGACAATTTGATCGTCAGTCTCGTATAGTGACACAAGACCTTGATTTATATCGTGTTCCAGCGGATTTGGCGGATCTTTTGCTAGTTTTAATGAAAATTCTGCAATCTTAGAGGGTGTTTATTTCTGTTCCTTTAACCAATTTTCCAAATCTGTAACTTCTGAAAAGTCTAATAATGCTTCTCCTAAATTCTCTAGTTGTTCCACAGATAAAGATTGAATTCGTTCAATTAATGATGCTTCAACCTCACTAAATCGGCGATTAATGAGACGCATAACTAGACGTTCTTCTCCTTCTTGTAGTCCTTGCTGTAGTCCTTCTTGTATAGCTTGTTCTCTATCTTGTTGGTAATATGGGGTTAAACGCATAATCAACTCCTTATCTTCTGGGTCTGAACTGTTATTAATATTTAAAGTTTTTTGGAGGTTGTAAATTAATCCTATGGTAGCTTTTTGAAATGGATAATTACGTGGTAATTTTCTTAATTCATCAATCGCTTGTTTTTGGACTGTTTCTCGTCCTAATAGCCTTAACCATAGGGTTTCAGGAGTACGTGGCAATTGATGAATGACGACAATTGCTGTATTCAAGTAATCTGCTAAAAAGTATATTCCTACTGGCCAATGGGTGTTTTCTGTCGCTTTAAATCCCAATAATAGAGTTTGTGAAGCTGTGGGTGTAAGAATCCATAACTTTGTTGTTTCTATTGAAGCTTGAGGATTTTTGTTACGGTTGGCTTCTCGTTGTGATGCACCTCTTACTTCTAATAATTTTAACAGACAATTACAGATTTCTTCTTTTGAGGCTGGATTGCGATAAGGTTTAAAGATAGCGGGTGTTGTTATTAGTTTGCCTAACAATCCTAATATTTCGATGTCGGCGGTTTTTGTGTTTGTAGGAGAAAACAATACATCTATTTCTCTGATTTCTTCAGCTAGATCACTGGGTGCTTCGACTGTTCCAAAAGGTGCAAGTAGTTCCTCTAAATAGTCTTTGGCAAATTGGTCATGGATAAAACGGGTCATTCAATTTTGGATTTTAGATTGATTCCACAGACAGTATAAATTGAGTAGACGTAAGAAAACCTAACATTTTCAAAATCTTGTTGGATGGCCTTAGCGTTTAATTCTTTAATTTGCAACATAGTTCTTCCTTGTCAAGTCTACGATAACAGATTTTGAATCATCTGTCAAGTGTTTTTATTCTTTAATTTTGGCGACGCGTGCGTACTTGGATGTTGATTATTTAATCTTCTTGGTATATTGCTAACACTTGTTTAGCTATATTTTCAGCCGAAGAGGATGTTTAAAAAGTTCTCTTTTCGGGATCAAAAGTTTTAGATCTCTCTAAATCTCCCTTAAAAAGGGAGACTTTGATATGGTGTACGCACAATTCCTACCTGTCTTCGTATCGGACTATTTCGCCCCCTAAATCCCCCAATTCTGGGGCAAGACCAGGAAGACAAGGAAGGATAGTAGACAAGGAGGAGGAGGATTTTATCCACAGAATACTCGGTTTATGGGTTGTTTTGTTGTTTTGTGACCAATCATCCATTCGTTTGTCCGGTTTTCCTCCCTTGTCACCTTGTCTGCCTTGTCCCCCAAGTCTTGAATTCTAGGGGACTTTAAAAATTCTTGTTCCCCCAAAATTGGGGGTTAGGGGGCGATTCAATAATTACTACAATCTGTTTTTTGCAGCCTCTTGAGTTAAAATACTTAGAGGAATCACATCAATATGCGTTAAATAAAATTCCTCACCCTCTGACTCACGTAGCGCATCTAAATAGGCATCAATACCACGAGGTTGGGGAACTGATTCGCTATCTTGAAGATGATAAACCAAAGCTGAACGCATATTCTTTAAAGTTTTTTCCAGTGTTTCACCTGTAGCAATACAACCCCATACATCAGGAGAGTATGCGGAAAATCCTGTTGCAGTTTTTTCTAAAACGATCAGATATTTATCCATTATTTGAGTCCTGCTTGTCTGAGAATACTTGCTAACGTTCCTTTGCGGACATCATCACTTATTTTGCCTGATACAGTTACTTTACCTAATTTTGTTGGATGTTTAAACTGGCGATAACTACCTTCTGTTCCTGCTAAATACCAACCATCTGATTCAAGCAAATTGATGACTTCTCGTACTTTCATCATCATAAATTTAAATCCTCACAGATGGTAGTGTAATCCGAATCATAATCAGCAGGTATTCCTGACCCCAAAAGCGATAAAATCACGGAAAATTGATTTTCAGAATTATCTAAAGCAAATAAAACCGACGGATAAATATGTTAGAACAAGGCAACATCAGTATTCATACCGATAATATTTTCCCAATTATCAAGAAGTCTCTCTACTCAGATCATCAAATCTTCTTGCGGGAACTGGTATCCAACGCGGTAGACGCTATCCAAAAGTTAAACATGGTATCCCGCGCTGGGGAATACAATGGCGAAATTGGCGAACCAGAAATTACAATTAGTATTGATAAGGACAACAAAACCCTTTCCATTACTGATAATGGCATTGGGATGACAGCAGAGGAAGTAAAAAAATATATAAACCAAGTTGCTTTCTCTAGTGCTGAAGAATTTATTAATAAGTATGAAGGTAAGGCAGATCAACCTATTATCGGTCATTTCGGTTTGGGTTTCTACTCTTCCTTTATGGTGGCAAAACAAGTAGAAATTGATACTCTATCTTACCAGGAAGGCTCACAAGCTGTCCGTTGGAGTTGTGATGGTTCACCTAAATTTATCTTAGATGAATCTCCTCGTACCAGTCGTGGAACTACGATTATCCTCACTTTAGAAGGGGAAGAAGAAGAGTTTTTAGAACCAGCACGAATCAAAAATCTTGTCAAGACTTATTGTGATTTCATGTCAGTTCCCATTAAGATGGATGGGGAAGTTTTAAATAAACAAAAAGCTGCATGGCGTGAATCTCCCAATAATCTCAAAGAAGAAGATTATTTAGAGTTTTACCGCTATTTATATCCTTTCCAAGAAGAACCTCTGTTATGGGTGCATTTGAATACGGATTATCCTTTTGTGATTAATGGGATTTTGTATTTCCCGAAAATGCGTCCAGATGTAGATGTGACTAAGGGACAAATTAAGTTATTCTGCAATCAGGTGTTTGTGAGTGATAACTGTGAGGAAATTATTCCCCAGTTTTTAATGCCTATGCGGGGGGTAATTGATAGCACTGATATACCTTTAAATGTTTCTCGAAGTGCATTGCAAGGCGATCGCACTATTAAGAGAATTGGAGATTATATCGCCAAAAAAGTCGGCGATAGACTCAAAGAATTATACCGTGACAACCGCGAACAATACGTAACTGCTTGGAAAGATTTGGGAACATTCGTCAAATTTGGCGTTCTCAACGATGACAAATTCAAGAAACAAGTTGAAGACATCATCATCTTCCGCAGCACAGCCAAACTAGAAGCTCCAGCAGCCGACACCGCAGCCGTTGAAGTCCAATCTGCTGAAGGTGACGCGTGGCAAGATGTTACGCCCACTAGCACCACTAGCATCCCCTACACCACCCTCAAAGAATACCTAGAACGTAACAAAGAACGTCACGAAAATAAGGTATTTTACAGCACTGATGCAGCTAGTCAAGCCACTTATATTGAACTCCACAAAAATCAAGGTTTGGAAGTTCTATTTATGGACTCCTTCATTGATACCCACTTCATTAACTTCCTAGAACAAGAATATCGGGATGTGAAGTTTACACGGGTAGACTCTGACCTGGATAATACCCTCCTTGATGACAAAACCAGCGAAATTGTTGACCCCACCACCAACAAAACCAAAGGAGAAGTCATTAAAGAACTATTTGAGAAAGCCCTCAATAAGCCAAAACTCAGCATCCGCACGGAATCCTTAAAATCAGATGACCCTCAAGGAACACCACCTGCAATGGTATTATTACCCGAATTTTTGCGCCGGATGCGGGAAATGAGCGCTATGATGCAGCAGCAAAACGTTGAATTTCCTGAAGATCATATTTTACTGATCAATACTGCTCATCCCTTAATTCAAAACCTGGTGAATCTCAGTCAGGGTAGTATTATTCAAGACAATGGTGAATCAACATCTAGTCCATTAGTTAATATGATGTGTCAGCACGTTTATGATTTGGCACTGATTTCTCAAAAGGGCTTTGATGCAGATGGAATGAAATCCTTTGTAGAACGTTCCAACGACGTACTTACCAAACTCACAGAACAAGTCAGCAAATAAACAAAAAATGTAGAGACGTTCCATGGAACGTCTCTACAAGATTTCTAAGATAGAAGGAATTTTTTTATTTGACAAAAGCCTTGCAAATAGTATACTTTTGGGCATTATGTATCAACAATTCGACGCACCTCTTCCGAACCTTGAAAACCTAATAACTTCGTTAACCTACGTCGATGCCTTACACAGTAAGCATTTCAGCATCCAAGATCAACGAATTTCAGGAAATTTTTTCTCTTTTTTCCGAGGTGCGTCGTTTTGGGTATCTCAAACCCTTGCTGTATATAGTTTCCAGAAGTGAACCCTTTCCAAAACCACTTCCCCGCAAGGGGATGGAAACTCATTTATTGGTCACAAACGAATACCTTCAAAAACTTTCCAAAACCACTTCCCCGCGAGGGGATGGAAACGCTTCATTAATTATTTTTCTCCATTTTGAAAAATTGGCGTTGCTGATTTGATGTATGAAAATGATTTTTGATGATATCCAAACCCTTGTAGAGACGTTCCATGGAACGTCTCTACATTTAAATTCATACTTGGTTTCAGCAACGCCGAAAAATTATCTTTCCAAAACCACTTCCCCGCAAGGGGATGGAAACTTTAAGAGTCCAACAATTTCAATGAATTTAGGACTCACCCATTGATAGAAAGCACCAAATATACATAGCAAGAGAAACCACATTTATGGTAAGGGGTTAGCAGTGCTAAACCCCTACCCCACAGTTAATTTATCAGTCAAAATATAATTAGTCCAAGCCCGAAACAAGCTATTTTGATGATTAATTTGCATAGTGCGTAAGTTCTATAATAGAGATAAGTATTTATCAACCTGAATACAGGAAAAACCCATCATGATCATCACCACCCAAGACTACCAAATCACTTGGGAAAAACTACCCGATGATTACATTCTTCCCGAAGATCCAGTGGACAACATCTACCAACCAGCCCAAGCCGCAGCCCTAACAGAAAGCCTCCAACTCGCTGGTAAACTTCCTGTCAATTGCCTCACTTCGACCAACTACGGTATCTGCGCGACTGTAAATGGCAAAATTGTTGTTAAAGCTCCTGATTGGGCTTATATCCCTAAAATTAACGGCACAAAGCAAGAAGTCTTTCGGAGTTACACACCGCAACTACAGGGAGATATTCCAGCAATAGTCATGGAATTTATTTCCGATACTGACGGCACAGAATATTCTAGTAAACCAACTTATCCCCCAGGAAAATGGTTTTTCTATGAAACTATTTTAAAAGTTCCCAACTATATTATTTTTGAACCAGATAGAGGAGAATTAGAAGTCTATCAGCTAGATAACAGCAGCGAAAAGTACAAAATACAGACCCCAAATCAAAACCAACGTTATTGGATTCAGGAAATGAATCTATACCTTGGTATATGGGAAGGTACAAGGGAAAACCTCTCCAGCAAATGGTTAAGATGGTGGGATGAACAAGGAAATTTGTTGTTGTGGAGTTTGGAGTTAGTAGAACAAAAAAGACGGGAAATAGCACAAAAAAGACAGGAAATAGCACAAGAAAAACAACGGACTGAACAGGAAAAACAACGTGCTGAAAGACTAGCTGCACAACTTCGTGCCGCAGGTATAGAACCAGACAATTAAAAGTAGTCCGAGCATATTACCTGATATAATTTTGCACAATTGTACTCATCTCGCCTTTTTTGCAGATATAATAGGAAGGTTGTCTTTAAATAACACTCTAGGAGATATTTATTATGTCCCGTCGTTGTCAATTAACTGGTAAAAAAGCCAATAACGCTTGTTCCGTCTCTCACTCCAACCGTCACACCAACCGACTACAACACGTTAATCTGCAAAACAAGCGGGTTTGGTGGGCTGCTGGGAACCGTTGGGTAAAATTGAAACTTTCCACCAAAGCCATCAAAACCTTAGAATTCAAAGGCTTAGACGCAATGGCAAAAGAAGCAGGAATCAACCTCAATCATTACTAAGATATCAAGATATAGATCCCCGACTTCTTTGAGAAGTCGGGGATCTGAGGGTAATCTGAGTATTATTTTATTTTAATTACACCCTGATCAAAAACGCGATTATTAGTACCAATCCCACTTACTTCCATCCTATCTGCATAGACATTGTAAGCTGCAAAACTCAAATCACTGGTGGAATATTCTGTCCATTGAGAACGGCCAACGGGACGATTTCCAGCGCCAGCACCACAGATTAAATAGGTAGTTCCATTAATAGCGCGAGTCCGTTCATAATTATGTTCATGACCATTGATATAAAGTTGAACATTGTATTTTTTAAATAAAGGAGTAAAGGTTTTAATAAAACTTGCATTACTCCCATATTGACCAGATGAATAAATAGGATGATGACCAAAGACAACTTTCCAAGGTGCTTTGCTAATGCTTAATTCCTTCTCTAACCAAATTAACTGATTTTTCCAATCAGCATTACCATTAGTATCTAAAGCAAAAAACTGGACTTTATTTTGATTAAAGGTGTAATAACGCCCCTGCATATTCAAACCAGGATATTTAAGTTCATTAACGCCATTATCAGTGCGAATATCATGATTACCTAAACAAGCATGAAACTTGACACCATTTTTAAGTAAAGGTTGATAGGGACGTTCAAAAACTTCATTAATTTTTTCAATTTCGCCATTATTATAGATATTATCACCAGCTAAAACTACTAAATTGTATGGATTTTGCTGATGATAAAAATTCATAGCATTAGCTACACCATATTGGCCTTTTGTCCCAGTTCCTGTATCAGCAACGGAGACAAAACGCAATAATAAATCTTTTTTGACTGGGTTAGCTGCTGTTGCAGTTTCTATGAGAGAATTTGTAGTTGATAATTTCCCAATAAATCCAGTTGCTATGGTACTGATTCCACCTAAAAGTAAAAATTGCCGGCGTTTAATATTCATTTGTGAATTTTGAATTGTTAAGTATTTTTGATTCGCTAATCTGGGTAAAAGTTCCATGTCACCAGACAAACGCAGAAAACCAAGAAATGAACCCGCGTCTACACTCTATCAAAAAAATCAACCAATTTGGAAAAGGACATTTATCCAAATTTTGCGGGGAACGATTGGTGTTTTAGAAACTACAGTAGTCAAACTGGAGACAGAAATACCTGATGATAATCAGAATAAAACTAATTTTTTATCGCGTTGGGATGGATTTTTAAGGACATTCCGCTTATTTTTACCATCAAATATTTCTAACAATGTGTCAGATACGGTTTTGACAGGAATTTTTGCCGTAATTTTTGTGGTGACAATAGGGATAACTACATTTATGTTTATTCCTAAATCTGCTGAAGTGGCAACTGTTCCCCCAGTAGAAGAAGTTATCCCACCAACCGCAGTTATAGAAGCACAACCCACTCCCACCCCGGTTGTAGAACCAGAAGCCACTCCAACTCCAGTTGTAGAACCAGAACCGACTCCAACTTCAGTTGTAGAATTAACACCAGAACAAACTTTACTAGCAGCAATTGAAAATCAGTTTTCAGATATTAGCGTTGCTGCTAAGAATACGAAGGACAAAAATATTGTTTCTCAACTGATAAAACCTATTAATGCTAATTTTCGTACTAGCGATTTAACTCTGAAAATTAATGATATTTGGGATAAATTGGAAAAATCGCAACAAGATAAACTAGCTACGGAAATATTACAACGTTCTCAAGAACTTAATTTTATCCATTTAGAAGTTGTTGATTTTCAAGAGAAATTAATTGCTCGTAGTCCAGTAGTGGGTAATAAAATGATCATTTTTAAACGGTAATATTCAAGATATAAGAACCCCACCCCCAACCCCCTCCGGTGCAAGCGAGGAGGGGGCTATGATTTACCTCATTCAAGTGCATACCGCTATAAAAAAAATGTCCAATCTTGTGGAATGGGCATCTGGTCCGGTCCTGATATTATTAGCAGGCAAGATGCCTGCACCACAAGAAAGTTTGGGATATTTTTTTATTTGGAAGTCTCTAATTCTAATAAACCTTGATAACCTGTAACAATACGATTACCATCTTTGAGAATATGGACTTCAATTTGATCACTAGCCCAAGTAATTTTATCTGCAAATTCTGGGTTAAAGATATTGACATTTTGATTACTAGAAGAAACAGGAGAATCAGGAGAATTAATTGCTAGAGATTTGACAAAAGGACCATCAATCAAAATATCTAATTCTGCTAATAATTCTTTTGCACCTGGAGGGGCAGAATTAGATTGTAATTGCTGGAGTGTGAAACCAGTAAAAGACATGACATTTAATCCCGCTGCTTTTAACTTTTTAGCTAAAATTGTTAATGCAGGTGCTTGCCAAAATGGTTCACCACCGGAAAAAGTTACACCAGTATTCAGGGGATTTTTGAGAATACTTTCAGCTAGGGTATCAATAGCCACTAAATCATTAATCTCAAATGCCCAAGAGTCGGGATTAAAGCAACCAGAACACTCCCGGTTACAACCTTGCACCCAAACAACTGCGCGACAACCGGGTCCATTAACTTCTGATTGGTCAACATACCCCATAATGTTAAGATAGCCGGGGGGGATATCAGCGAGTCCTAGTGATGGGTTCATGGGCTTGGTTTCCATCTCTTGTCAACTCCTTTTTAACTTTTCCTATTACTTGCTAATATAGCGAGACTATAAAAAAGTGTGGAGAAAGAAAATATAATCTTTTTAAATTTTGGCTTCAGTATCAACGAAAACTATATTTTATCAAGATCCAGGTTCAAGAGGAGACTTCCAAATGAAAAATATCCCAAATTCTCTTGTGGTATTAAGTAAGTTAAATTTTTAGGTTTTAAAATAGATTCTCTTTCTTATACTGCAAACGGTTCATAGTTTAACCAAATATAAAACCCCTCTGGTAAACCTCTCCCCGTTGCGGTGAGAGGCTTTAAACTTGGTTCTTTGTATGATAAAAAAGTCCAGCTTCTAGCCGTTTTGAGTATCATTAATCCACTACTTTAATAATAGTCTTTTGTTGCTTAAATTATTATTTTTGAGCTACTTGTATTAACAAAAATAGACCTACAGCTAATCCAAATAAGTTGGGCAACCAAGCACCAATTAAGGGAGAAAGTATACCAGCTTGTGCTAAAGCTCCAGAAACGGATAATAGTAAATAATAACTGAAAATCACAATCACGCTAATACCAAAACTTGTCCCGCGTCCGGTGCGCTGAGGTCTACTCCCCATAACTGAGCCAACTAAACCAAAAATGACGCAAACAAAGGGAAAGGCGATTTTTTGTTGAATTCGCACTTGAAGTTTGCGAATTTTTTGATCGTTACCACCTAAACGTTCTATTTCTAGTTGTTCTAGGGCTTGGGCAATATTCATTTCCCCATAGTCTCGGCTATTTTCGGCTAAGGTTAAAGGAGTGCGAGGTAGTTGTAATTGCTGATGTTCAAATCGTAAAATATTCCGATATGAGCGATCAGACGCTACTAAATAGATAGTCCCATTGTAAAAATCCCAAACTTGTTGTTTACTGTTCCATTTAGCTGATTCAGAAACAACAATTTGATCAACTCCACCTCGAGAACGATCTATAATCGTTAAACCTTTCATTTGCTTACCATCAAATTGGTCAGCATAAAATAAGCGAGATAGTATTTTCTTTTTATCACCATTTGATTCTTTAAATTCTCGATATTCAGGATAGTAAATATTTTGTTGTTTAAAGGATGGTTGGTCTGATTTCAGGGCTTCCGCTAGGGTAGTAGTTGCTTTGTAATTCGCAGCAGGGGCAATTTGCTCATTAAAGGTATAAGTCATAATAGTGACTGCAAAACTCAAGACTACAGCAGTTAAAACCATGCGATAAACGCTCACTCCACAGGCACGCAAAGCAATTAATTCACTTTCGCTAGAAAGACGGCTATAGGTCATTAAAGTAGCTAACAAAGTAGACATGGGGAAGGAGTAAACCATGACATAAGGTAGCTTTAATAAGAAAATCTCTAAAGCAATATTCAGTGGTAGCCCAGATTCTACAACTTTTCGTAATAATTCAAATAAACTATCAATCGCTAAAACTACAGAAGTAAATGCCCCGACACCAAACAAAAATGGTGAAATTAATTGCATCGCCAAGTAGCGATCCATGATAGAAAAAGAGAACAGAGAAATAAAACTAGAGAATGGATTAAGCTTTTTATAAATCATGAATTAGCCCTTTCGGGGAATTAAAAATTAAAATTTCTGTAAATAAATTTAGTCTAATTTATAACCCGCCTGGCGACTGTAAGTCGCGGCTACAGAGACAAAACCCACCTATTCCTTCGGTCCCGTAAGGGATAGATGGACTTTGCTTGTGTAGTAGCGTTTGCGGAGCGTGCCGGAGGCATCTTTATATTCGCCCAAAACTTTTAAAACATCCTCTAAATGTGGATAGATTTAAACTGCGAAATTATCACCTAAATAATATTGTCGCACCAAAGGATTATTGTAAAGCTCATCTGCATTACCAAAAGCAAGAATCTGCCCTTCCCGCATAATATAACCACGATCTGTAATAGCCAGGGTTTCGCGGACATTGTGATCTGTGATTAAAATGCCCATACCGCGATCGCGTAATTGACCAACAATTTCCTGAATCTCAGACACAGCAATAGGATCAACTCCAGCAAAAGGTTCATCTAAAAACAGAAATTTTGGTCCATCCTTACCTGCGGCTAAAGCCCTAGCTAATTCTGTGCGTCTTCGTTCACCACCAGAAAGTTGAATACCTTTACTAGTAGCCACCTTTTCTAGGCGAAATTCCCGCAATAAAGTATGTAGTCTTTGTCTCCATTCTCTCCTGGGAATTTGAGTTTGTTCAAATACAAGCAGAATATTGTCTTGCACAGAAAGATGACGAAATACACTTGGTTCTTGAGCTAAATAGCCAATACCTAATCTAGCCCTTTTGTGCATAGGGAAATGAGTAATATCAGAATTATCTAACCACACTTTGCCATGATTAGGTTGTTCTAAACCTGTGGCAATATAAAATGTTGTTGTTTTTCCAGCACCATTGGGACCAAGTAAACCCACAACTTCCCCTTGGCTGACAGAAAGGTTAACACGATTAACAATTAATCGCTTACCGTAAGATTTATGAATATTCTCTAAAACAATTTTCACTATGGGATTTTGTCTAGGTGTGGATGCTAATTAGGGTTTGCGGAAAAAGTCTTTTTGTGATGGTTAGAAGTCACCGAGTCAGGAGTTAATGAACCACGTTCGCGGAGCGTCCCGGAGGGATATAGGAACGAAGGACACGAAGGAAGAAGGAAGAAGGAAGAAGGAAGAGAAGAGTTGGCCGATGAGTTCTCAAATTTACCCAGTTATTTTTAGTAAAAATGTAATGATTTTAAACATCTATTGTCAATAATCTATTACTTGTTTGCTAATTAGAACGCTTTAAGGCTGGAGTTTTTGGGGCTGGTTTAGTAGTTTGTCTACTAGGATTAGCATCCTCAATCATGTATACAGATTCTACCTGACGGTTAGATTGAGGTAAGGCAATAAATTTACCTTCGTCAATTAAATAGGTGACTTTTTCCGCGCGAATACTATTACTACCCTGTTGCAAAATGTAAACATTACCACTGAAATCAATCCGCTTTTCTTTACTAAAGTATTGGGCTTGAGCAGATGTAGCTTGAATTTGGCGAGCCGGATACACCATTTGCACGTTACCACGAGCAGTAATTACTTGGGTTTTCGCGTCATATTCTTGGGTATCAGAGCGGATAGTTAGAGGACGATTCCCCCCAGATTGGGCTGTAGCTGGTTGCAATTGGTTAGGCAATACTACCGCAACCACAAGGGAAACTGGAAGTACCAAGGCTAATCCTAAACGGCGTATCTGTGATTTTAGCAATTGATAGCGAGGTATCATAGAAGTTAAGGAATAGGAAATAGAGAACAGAGAAATAAATATCAAATATGAGTCCTATAGCAAAAATGGACGTTTTTTTGAAACTTTAGTTTCACTTTGAAATCAAACTAATCATCCAAATCAGATAAATCATAGTTTAGACATTTAATCCTGGGTAAAAGCCAAACTTGATTTTCCACCAATTCGCTATTTGCCATTGGTTCTAAACTTTCTTCTTGTAGTGTTTTTAACAAATCCACACTTTGAGTAAATAATTCTTCTACATTAATACTGCCGTAGTCGGGTAGATAACGCCTAAGACGATTGCTACCTTCTCCTAAAAGAATCATCGCACCTCGGTGGTTATGATTACCCAAATGATACAGTCCTACGGCAATTTGCAGAATGCCTTGATAAAAAGTTTTATCTGGTTCGATACTATCAATCCAGAGTGCTTCGAGAATGTCATGACAAGCATAGAACTGTCCAGCATTGAACTCTTCTACACCTTGCCAAAATTCTTCAGGCATGATTTCGCTCATCCCATAGTATCCCGAACTTCTTTGATAGTCTCCAGGGAAATTTCTTGTTTCTCACCAGCAAATTCATTGTCAGGGGTGAGGAATAGCATACAGTGACATTCTTTGCGTTCGCGCATGGGTACACAAGGACAGTTCCAAAAGGCAGCGTTAACTTCTGCTTCTTTATCTTCGTAGTGACGACAAGGACATAAAGGCGCACCGATTTCATCTTTATGTTTGGCTAGTCCTTCGATAACAACTGCGGTCACGGAAGGTTCAGAACAGAAGTATGTGCCAGTCCGCTTGGCGTATTGTTCGGAAAAATGCCGCATTGCTTCTAGGCTTTTATCACTGGATTTTGAATTAACTTCTGATTTAACCATTGGCTGTGCTGTTTTAATATTTCAATGTTTCTTTGCATTGTACATCAGGCGAGAGTCTGAGAAATCAATTCAAAAGGAACTAAGAGCTTTTTGTAATTGCGGTTGTAGTTCTTGTTCGTTTTGGATGACAATGCCGGGATATTCTCGATTAATGACAGTTTCTGTGGGTGAATCTGGCTTTTGCCATAGTACCCAACGACTACCCAAGGGTAAAGAGGATGTGGTGTAGGAGTTTTGTGTCAGCCAAATTAGGGGACAGTGATCTGGTGGTAAACTGTTTCTTTCGATGGGGTTTGTGGCTGCTAAGGTTTCCAAAACTGCGATATTCCCTGTAATTAAGCCTGTGGCTGATGTCCATAGTTGCACTTGCAGTTTTTGCTGTTGGGCATAAAAATACAAAGAAGCCGCAGCAATTACCGCTTGTTCAAATAATTCTTGTTGCCATTGGAAGGAACTATCTATGGCAATTATAATTTCTTGTCCCCCGGTAATTACTTCTAATTCCCGGACTCGTAATTCTCCATAGCGAGCGCTAGACCGCCAATGAATTAAGCGAGTAGGATCACCTATGCGATAGGGACGCAGCGATCGCACTAAACCCGTTGTTGCCATCTGTAAGGGTTTACCGCGAGGATCTCCTCTTTCGCTGTTTTCTTGCCCTATTTCATCAATTAAAGGGCAAGCAGTCAGGGGTAACACGGTGGGATAAACAATTACCCTAGCTTCAGATGGACGAGGACGACGACACCAAAATAAACCCCAAGGCGCACCTGTAGCCAATTCTACTGTGTGCCAACGGTAAATTCCTCTTTTTTCGACAGGGTGATAATAAGTCCAGTGGTAACTATCTTGTGGGGGAATGGCTTCAATATTTTGCTGAACTGGTTGACCAAGAATAAATGGGAGAATGTCTCTAACTTGTAATAAACTGGCAGGTTTTTTGCTGTGATTGTGAATTTCTATCTCTATTTTGAGATCATCACCGGCGGTTATTGGTTCAATGGAACGACGTTTAACAATTATACCCACAAGCGATCGCACAGCCACAAAACCTGATAATCCTAAAAGGGCAAAACTGACTCCACTAATGACATACAGCCAGCCTGCCATGGTATTAATCCCTGCACCTAAGTAACATACAGAGATTCCCGCTAACACCCAACCGCCATAAGCAGGTGCGGCTGCATGGGTTTCCAGCCAATTGTTGATTTTTTTAGTTATTTTCATCTTTCTTTTAATAAATCACTAGGAGGAAAAGCTCCATTTTCGGTAATAATGGCTGTAATTAAATGGGCAGGTGTGACATCAAAAGCCGGGTTATAAAATTCTACTCCTGGAGGTGTGAGGATAGTTTCACCTATTTGATAAATTTCCTGGGGGTGACGTTCTTCAATGGGAATTTGACTACCATCAATTAATTGAAAGTCTACTGTGGATAAAGGTGCAGCAACGAAGAAAGGAATATTATGGGCTTTGGCCACAATAGCTAAACTGTAAGTCCCAATTTTATTGGCAGCGTCACCATTAGCAGCAATTCTATCAGCGCCGACAACTACAGCATCAATTAAACCTTGTTTCATGCAGTGGGCAGCCATATTATCGGTAATTACTGTCACTGGAATCCCTTCTTGTACACATTCCCAAGCGGTGAGTTTTGCACCTTGTAACCGGGGACGAGTTTCATCTGCATATACTCTGGCTAAACGTCCTTCCTTCCAGGCAGAACGCACTACACCTAATGCTGTACCATAACCAGCAGTTGCTAAAGCTCCAGCATTGCAATGAGTGAGTATAATCAGTTGTTCGGGGGTTTTTGGTAATGCTGCTAAACCATGATCACCTATGGCTTGACAGGTTTGTAAATCTTCGAAATTAATCTTTTTGGCGGTTTCTAAAAGTGTTTGTTGAATTTCGGCAACTGTGCCTAATGTTTCATAGGCTGTTTGCATCATTCTCCCAATTGCCCAAAACAAATTTACCGCAGTGGGACGAGTTGAACGCAACAAATTGGCTACTGTTTCTAGTTTAACTAAAAACTCGTGGCGATCGCTTGTTTGAATTTCTCTTGCACCCAAATACATTCCATAGGCCGCTGCTACTCCAATCGCCGGTGCACCCCTAACTATCATTGTTGTAATGGCTTGTGCCATATCTTCACTGCGGTGAATCTCTACCACTGTATATTCGTTAGGTAACCGAGTTTGATCAATGAGTGATACTGAATTATCTTTCCAAATAACGGGATAAACCATGATGTCAGTTGTTGGTTGTCAGTTGTCAGTGGTAATAGATTATATGGAATTTGTATATTAAATCCAAAATTGATTGACATTAGTTTGCTTGTGAGTCTTGGCATATAGAATGCACAATTTCTGGCTTTTGTCAAATTTTATGTTAAAAAAGTTATGGATAATGGATAGCTTTCTCAGGGGGATTTAGGGGGATCACTAAAATCACTACTAAGACTTTATGGCTACGCCACGCAAGCTATCAAACAACTTGTTAGGTCAACAACTGACTAACAATAATATCAATTTCTGGAAAAGCTAAAGGATTAATTGTAGATGCTTGCCATTTTATTGACACTAAATAATCACCGTTATCAGGTTGACGAAATACAACTAATTCTTGACTTTGTAAATTTATAATCCAATACTCAGCTATTTGAGCTTCAGCATAAATATTTTTTTTAATAGATAAATCTTTACTTAAACTAGTATTAGCTACCTCAATTAACCAAAAAATATCATCGGGATGTGGATGATGTTGATTATATTTAGACTCAGGTAATTTAACAATTGCAATGTCAGGTTCTGGTTCAGAATTAGCTAAAGTAATCGGACCATTAAAGCGTACATCTGCTTTCTCTTTTAAAAGAGTTTCTAAATAACTTACACTTCTTTTAGCAGTATTATAATGTTGAGGTAATTCTGGACTCATTTCTAGAATTTCTCCATTTATTAATTCGCAATTACGACCTGTTAAAATATCCGATTTAATCATTTTATGATAGTCATTAGTTGTCCATTTTACTAAAGTTTTCATTGTGCAAAATCTCCCTATTTTTGTACTATAGGACTAATATTTGATTTTTGAAATATACATAGGGTGGACATTGCCTATTACACTGCGGCGTAAATTAATGAACCATTTCGAATCTGACAAAAAGCTTATGCTGTATTCATTCTAAATTCTAAATTCCGCCTTGCGGTACTAGGCATTGCACACCGGATAAGGATTTTGGTGGGCATTGCCTACACTACTTAAAATCTTTCCAATATCATTTATGACTCCTATATATCTGAATTATTTAGCTTATGGAGTTTGTGGTGGGGTTATTCTATCTTGCTTAACAAAAGAACCGTTCTATAGATAGTGGAAATCACAACTAATTACTTTTCCAACGATATCTCCATTCAATCGTCAATTGTTACGCCTAATTCTCGCAATTTTGCCGCCAATTTATCAGCCCGTTGTTTTTCCTGTTCAGCCCGTTGTTTTTCCCGTTCAGCTCGTTGTTTTTCCTGTTCAGCTAGTTCTTGTCCACTTAATAGTAAATTACCCTCTAAATCCCACCAGCGCAACCAAGGTAATTCTACATTTTTATATATTCCCTGCCAAATACCCAATTCAACACCCATTTTTTCAATTAAATAACGACCCCTTTGATTAGGAAGCATGAGGTGATATTGTCCCTCTACTAAATGATATAATTCCAAAGACGATTTCTTTTCTGTATAAATACCATAAAAAGGGACTCTAATTGCTTTTTCATATACCCAAAATTTACCCTGATAGGGAGTTTCATCTCTTTCTTCTTTACCATTCCCTGACACAAATTCAATCACTATTAAAGGTGCTACAAATTCCTGCCACATCACGTAAGAACGGCGCATTTGACCATTTAAGGTTGGCGGCACATCAGGAACATAAAACCAATCTGGTGCTTCTGCTCCTTTTTCTGGAGGGTCAGTAATCCGCCAGTAAATACCACTATCTTGACCAATACAAAATTGCTTGTCTGGGTGAATATCTTGTAATTTTGACCAAATTGATTCTGTTAATAAAATACTTTGAGGATGTTCTTGAAAATTTTTCACTATTGTCCCATCTTCACAGGGTAATTGAGTATGATCTGGTAACTTAGTGGCAATATCAACTTCGAGAGTATCCATAATTTCCTATTGTGAAAGAACAGACTTGTATTCGCTAAAATGGTATGTGGAATTATCCCCCTCATAACTATATTGTAACAACTCTGAAAGCGATCGCTCTTACTTTGCCATTTTCTTCTGAA
This sequence comes from Dolichospermum sp. OTE_75_concoct_329_sub, assembly GCA_031376645.1. Lineage (GTDB taxonomy): Bacteria > Cyanobacteriota > Cyanobacteriia > Cyanobacteriales > Nostocaceae > Dolichospermum. The sequence continues at coordinate 53,073 of JANMEE010000019.1, forward strand.
CATCTGCTAAAACAGTTTTATAATCCTGTCTATCAGGATGCAGCTTCACCAATCTTTCTATCAAAGCGATCGCTCCCTGATTATCCCCAGATTGTAACCGAAAAATAGACAGCTTCTCAAGTGCCATTTGATTATTCGGTTCACGCTGCAAAACCAGCTCATAACCCTTAACCTGTTTCTGTAACTCAGTTTCAGCCGATTGAGCTGCTACTGGTTGCTGAGGTTTTTCCCAAGCTTGTTTAATCGTATTCACCCCACCAAACAACATTGAACCACCAAAGCCTAATAAAGAAATATATGTAACAATTTTTTGCTTCCGCTTAATCTGATTAGCCCGTTGAGTTAAATAATCACTTTCGGAATTAGCCATGTATCAAAAATTGCTGTTGTCTAAATTGCAGCATCTCTCCTAGTTATTAGATTACCCACGACGTTAGAGAAAATATCACCAATAGACCTTGAAAATTAAATATCGTCTTCTAAAACCCTTGTAGAAACGTTCTATAGAACATCTCTACAATTTTTACCATATTTTAACATTTATCCCAAAATCAAGCCGCTACGGGGAGGAATAGTTAAACAAACATTCTCACCGTTCCAGGCAATTTCTCCATTCCCAAATAAAACTTGATCTGAGCAATTTTGTAAACTACTACAATCTACATTCACCGTTATAGATTCAGTTCCCACATTCACAGCAATAATTAATTCTTCATTTTCTAAAATTCGCGCAAAGACATAAACTGTCCCTTTTGCATAGAGAACTTGATAATTACCAATTCGCAAAGCAGGGTAATTTTGGCGAATATTAATTAACTGTTTGTGAGTATTTAAAATCTCTTGATTCCAGTCAGATTCCGGGGGGAAAACTCGCCGACAATCAGGATCTATTCCTCCAGACAAGCCAACTTCATCACCATAGTAAATACTCGGCGCACCGGGAAAAGTGAGTAATAATAGAGTACATAATTCTACACTGGCTTGATCACCATCAGCAATGGTAATCAATCTAGATATGTCATGGCTACCAAGCAAGTTTAATTGAGTTAGTTGAATTTCCCAAGGATAAAGTTCTAAAATGCTGTGAATTTTTGCCGCATATTCCGTTGCATTTAGGGCAGGATAGGGGTAATAACTTCGACATTTTACGTGTTCTAGAACGACGCGATCGCCCACTGCAAAGGCAACAGCAGCCTCATTAAATAGATAATTCAGTACCCCATCAAATTGCGTCCCATCGAGCCATTCACGGGCATCTGACCAAACCTCACCAACAATATAAGCATGAGGATTAATGGCTTTAACTCGTTGGCGAAATTCCTGCCAAAAACCAGGAGTTTTAATTTCACAAGGTACATCTAAACGCCAACCATCAATGCCAAATTTAATCCAATATTCAGCAATTTCCATAATGTATTCTTTCACATCTGGATGATCATGATTAAAAGCTGGTAAAGAGCGTATACCTGCCCAACCGTCATAATTAGCGGGTAAATTACCATCATAAGGTGCAAGCGGCCAGCCTTGAATTTTGAACCAATCTACCCAAGGAGAATTAGTCCCATTTTCTAAGACATCATGAAAAAAGAAAAAGCCACGACTAGAATGATTAAATACACCATCAAGAACTACTTTAATACTACGGGCGTGAGCAGCATCTAACAATGCTCGTAAAGCTTGATTTCCTCCCAACATGGGATCAACTTGGTAATAATCATGGGTATGATAACGATGATTACTAGCAGATTGAAAAATGGGTGTAAAGTAAATAGCATTAACCCCTAAACCTTCGATATAGTCTAATGATTCTAAAACACCCCACAAGTCACCCCCTTTATAACCTTGGACTGTAGGTGGTGCATCCCAGGCTTCTAAATTGGTATTATTCAAGAAGCTTTGACAGGAACGCTGACTTCTCGCAAATCTGTCGGGAAATATTTGATAAAAAACCGCGTGTTTAACCCAATCTGGCGTTTGAATTTGCATAAATTTATTCATCCTTATCTGCGTTCATCTGCGTTCATCTGCGTTCAATGATCTCACTCAAATGAAAACTGCTATATCAAATTCTCCCTTATTCCTCGTCACGAAACCATAAATAATTGGTACAATTGTTTACTTAACCCAGTTTACAGTTAACCAGTGCCTCATGGTATACGTCAAGCGCGTTGAACTTACCAATTTTAAATCCTTCGGTGGGACTACTTCTGTCCCTTTGTTACCGGGGTGTACTGTCATATCTGGTCCTAATGGTTCTGGGAAGTCAAATATTCTGGATGCTTTATTGTTTTGTTTGGGACTAGCTAGTTCTAAGGGTATGCGTGCGGAACGGTTACCGGATTTAGTGAATAATGCTCAAAAACATAAAGGGCGTTCGGCACTGGAAGCTAGTGTAACTGTGACTTTTGATATTTCTGATGTCTCACGCACAGACGCAGAGGAAGTAGGAGAGACGGAAGAAAATCTAAATTCGGATGTCTCACGCAAAGGCGCAAAGGCGCAAAGGGAGAAAAATGATTCCCAGTCCCCAGTCCCCAGTCCCCAGTCCCCAACAGATTGGAGTGTAACTCGCCGTTTGCGAGTGTCTCAGCAAGGGGGTTATACGTCGAATTATTATATTAATGGTGAGGCTTCTACTCTAACTGAGTTGCATGAGCAGTTGGAGGAGTTACGGATTTATCCTGAAGGGTATAATGTGGTGTTGCAGGGGGATGTTACTAGCATTATCTCGATGAATGCTAAGGAACGTCGGGAAATTATTGATGAGTTGGCTGGGGTAGCCACTTATGATCGGAAGATTGTCCAAGCTAAGTCTACTTTGGATGAGGTGAAGGATAAGGAAGATAGTTGTCGGATTATTCAAACTGAGTTAAGTCTACAATGCGATCGCCTATCTCAAGATAAAGCCAAAGCAGAAAAGTATCAATTATTGCGAATTGAATTTATTCAAAAGCAGTCTTGGGAAGCGGTGTTATCTTGGCGTTCTCTCCAAGCACAGCAAGAAAAGCTGGTTAAACAAGTTGAAGATGGCGATCGCAGTTTCAGTGATTTTACTACACAATTAACCACAACTAATTCCCAAATTAATCAGAAAACTACTGAACTTGAACAGCTTAGTCTCCGTGTTAAGGCTTTGGGAGAGGATGAAGTTCTCTCTGTTCAGTCTAATCTGGCTACCCAAGAAGCGGAACGGAAACAACTCCAACGTCAACAACGGGAATTAGAAGCATCTATTCAAGAATCTACCAGACGTTTAAATCAAACTCATCAAGAAATTCAACAATATCAACTTGATTTAGAAGAAGCTACCAAAAAATATCATGTAGAGACGTTCCATGGAACGTCTCTACAACAAGAAAGAAATACCGCACAACAAAATTTAGAATCTTCTCGTCAAGCTGCTGCGGAAATTGCCTCTGCTTCGGAAGCTTGGGTACAACAACAAACGGCATTAAATCGGCAAATTGAATCTTTATTACATATTCTTGAACCTCAACGCACTGAACAAGCGCAATTACAAGAACGCAATACTCAATTACAAAAACTTATTTCTGAACAATCTGATTTAATTGCCACTTTAGAACCGGAATTAGCTCAAAAACAAGCTGAATGTGTGCAGTTAGAAACGCAATTCAATGCTTCTACTCAACCTATTCAGAATTTAGCGGAAAATCTCGCAGCAACCGAACAAGAGTTACAAATTCAACAAGATACTCAAAAGCGGCTTTTACAAGAACAACGAGACAAACAACGTCAGTTAGATAAATTAGAAGCACAAACGCAAGCACAACAAGAAATACAAGGAACACAAGCTAGTAAAGTAATTTTACAGTCGGAAATGCCGGGTTTATGCGGTTTGGTGGTGCAGTTGGGTAAGGTTGAACCTAAACATCAATTAGCCTTGGAAATGGCTGCTGGTGGACGTTTAGGGCATATTGTTGTTGAAGATGATAGTGTAGCATCTGCGGGGATTGAACTGTTAAAACAAAAAAAAGCAGGAAGGGCAACTTTTTTACCTTTAAATAAAATCAAAGTTCCTAAATTTACTCAAGATGCAACACTGCGTTTAGCTGATGGTTTTGTGAGTTATGCCGTAGATTTGGTAGAATGCGATCGCCGTTATCATGATGTCTTTGCTTATGTTTTTGGTGCAACGGTAGTATTTGCTAGTCTGGCACAGGCTCGGAGAAACATGGGACTATATCGCATTGTCACTTTGCAAGGGGAATTGTTAGAAACTAGCGGAGCAATGACAGGTGGTAGCAGTAATCAACGTTCCTCTTTGCGATTTGAAAAGGGAGACGCAGGAGAATCGGAAGAAGTCGCTAATTTAAAATCTCGCTTAATAGATATTGATCGTGTTTTAGAACGCTGCGGCGAAGCAATTTCTACTTTAGCAATTCGCACTAAAACATTAACCCAAGAATTGACGGAAGCACGTCAAGGACGCAGGGAACAACAATTATATTTAGAACAGTTGCAAAAAGACATTAAAAATTTAACCGCACAATTAACAAATACTCGCACTCAACTTTCCCAAAATACCGAAAAATTCACATTTGCACAATCACGGTTAGAAATTTTAAATCGGGAGTTACCGGCACAAGAAACTCAGTTACAACAGTTAAGACATACTTTAGCTGAGTTGGAATCTTCCCAAACCCCTAGCGAATGGCAACAAATCCAAGCTACCATTAAAATCCAAGAGCAGCAATTACAACAACGAGAAACTGCATTAAGAGACGGACAACAACAATTAAAAAACCTGGAAAATCAACAACAGCGTTTACAAGAAAAAATAGAAGAAGCCAGAGCGCGAGTTATTCAATATCAACAAGAAGAAACAAACAATAAACAGCAAGAAGCAACTGTCAAAAATCAAGTTTTAGAATTGAATAATTTGATTACTGCAATTCAAGCTAATTTGCGCAAATTGGAAGAGAATTTGGGAGAAGAAAAGAAAAACCGGGATACAGCAGAAACCGAATTGCGATCGCTCTTATTGCGCCAACAACAATTACAATGGGAAATTGAGAAACTCCAAGAAACTCAAGAAAAACGCCGAGAAGATTTAACCGCACTCCAAAACCAGTTACGAGATTTAGGTGCAGAATTACCCAGTCCTCTCCCAGAAGTTCCCAATAAAGTTGATTTAGAGGACTTGCAAAAAGAATTGCGGAGTTTAGGCAAACGTTTACAGGCAATGGAACCTGTAAATATGTTAGCTTTGGAAGAATACGATAAAGTCCAAGGTCGTCTCCAAGAACTTACCGAAAAATTAGAGACGTTAGAGGGTGAACGGACAGAATTATTGTTAAGAATTGAAAACTTTACCACGTTGCGTCAAAAAGCATTTAAAGAAGCTTTTGATGCAGTAAATGAAAATTTCCAATCTATTTTTGCTATTCTTTCTGATGGTGACGGTTATTTACAACTAGATAATAATGAAGATCCCTTTAATAGTGGCTTAAACCTAGTCGCACACCCCAAAGGTAAACCTGTACAACGTTTAGCTTCCATGTCTGGGGGAGAGAAATCCTTAACTGCATTAAGTTTTATATTTGCTCTGCAACGTTATCGTCCATCTCCATTTTATGCCTTTGACGAGGTTGATATGTTTTTAGATGGTTCAAATGTGGAACGATTAGCAAGAATGATTAAACAACAGGCTGAACAGGCACAGTTTATAGTTGTGAGTTTACGCAGTCCAATGATAGAAGCAGCACAGCGGACAATTGGCGTAACTCAAGCCAGAGGTGCTTATACTCAAGTTTTGGGGATTAAACTAAAATCATCTAATTGACAATTACCCATTACCCATTACCCATTACCACTTTGTTTAAATTGTTTTTGGCAAATCAGAATGTAAAAGAAAGCAGCAATCCAAATTATACTTTGAACGATTCCTGCTAATGGTAAATCTGTAGCTCTAATGGGAAGTGATAAACTCAATAAAACTAAAGTTAATATCAAAATATTTGGTTTATTTGGCTTATTCAAAGTTAAATTAATTACTGCTAATAATAGAAAAACTAACATCACATTATCATAAGCTAAATGATAAGTACATAATCTACCAATAACAGCAGCAAGGGCAAAGAAAAACAGTAAAGAATTATCCTTAAATAAATAAAATATCCTTATAATTACAGCAGTAGCAAGTACAGCTAAAAATATTGTTGCTACAAGTGGGTTAATACCAAAATTCGTGATCACATTAATTCCCGAATATCCTGTATTAACATAATATTTTGAAACTGTAATCATTTTTTCAATCATATAAATAGGAGAAACTTGGGTGATCATTCCTATGATTGAACTAGCAATAAAAATATAGAGACAGCAAGCCAATACTGCATTAAATTTTTTGCGAATAATTATAATAAAAAAATACAGTGCTGAAATATTAGGTTTAACTAAAGCTAGTCCTAAAAACAACCCTGCTGATAAATTATAATTTCTCTTCAATAGCCAAAACATTCCGATTAATAAAGCATTAACAATAATCCCGTATTGACCAAGACCAAGAGTGGTAGAATTACTGCTAATTGATAAACAAGCAACTACTGTAAACCAGGTTTTTAATTTTCCATAAGGTTTGCCAATTTGATAAGCAAAAATAGCTAATATAACTAGGGATATGGTATTTAATAGAGCATGATACCAGCGCGTTAACTCAAAAGAAATAGGTGGAAAAAAGATAAAACCTGAGAAAAAAGCCCAAGGTGGATATCCTCCTGATGTTATCGCTCCAATTTTGGGATCTATAAAAGAAGAACCTTTGGTAATATCATAAGGATATAAACCACGATATATATATTGTTGTTCTTGCCAGCGAACATATAAATCTCCTGCACCAATTTTACGTATTATTAAGTGATAGTAGCCTCTGGTAAAATAGGCTAAACAGAGTAAAGTTAAGATGAGAGAAAGACAAAAGATAATCTTCTGAGGTTGGAAAGCCAATACTTTAATTTTCATAACTTTTTTAATGATTTTTTGAATTACAATTAGATTATTTTTAGCTGATTTGTTTACTGATACAATTTACCACCAATATGTACCCATAACCAATGACGAAAGTTAATAGGTAAGATCCGTCTTCCGCTTAATATCAAAAAGTTTAAAAAATTCAACCAGAAATTATATAAAGATGTATGACGATGCCTAAGTCTGATTTTTGTTATTTGTAACTCTTGCCAAACTTCTGTACTCTTCATCTCCTGATTTAATAAATACAGCACTTCCCGGTGTTATGAGGTACAAAAACCCCACCCCCAACCCCCTCCGGTGCAAGCGATGAGGGGGCTAAGATGTACCTCATAAGAGCCGAAACCGCTGTATTTGTCATTGAATTGTAATTTAATTTTGATTTTTTTGATTGTCTAACTGATAGAGTTCATGAAATACTGCTTGTTTCTGAATAAGATCATTAAAAGAACCATATTCTTCTATTTTACCTTGTTTTAAGACAATTATTTGATCAGCATTTTTAATGGTAGATAAGCGATGGGCAATAACAATTACAGTTCGATTGTGACTGAGGAGATTAATTGCTTCTTGAATTAGCTTTTCGGAAATGGTATCAAGGGCATTTGTGGCTTCATCCAAAATTAAGATCTCAGGATTACACAAAATTGCCCGAGCAATAGAAATACGCTGTCTTTGTCCTCCAGAAAGTTTAATACCTCTATCGCCTACAAATGTATCATATCTTTGATCAAGTTCATAGATAAATTCATGGGCATGAGCTTGTTTTGCCGCTTCTATAATTTCTGCTTCTGTAGCATCTGGACGACCATAGGCAATATTTTCTCTAACCGTAGCACTAAAAATATGTATATCTTGACTAACTAAAGAAATATGACTACGCCATGCAGCTAAATCAAGTTTTTTGATAAGATAATCATCAATATAAATTTCTCCTGATGTCACATCATAAAAGCGAAGAATTAAATTAATTATAGTTGACTTACCTGCTGCTGAATAGCCAACTAAAGCAGTAGTTTTACCTTTAGGTATGAATAGAGAAATATTTTCTAAAGCAGGTTTATTTTGAGAAGGATAGCAAAAATTAACTGCATCAAAAGTAATTCCTTGTTTCAATTTCTGGAAATGAATATTTCCAGAAATAATATAAGGCTTATTACTAGAGTCTAGTAATGAAAATACTAATTTAACATTACTAGTTAAAGCAACTACTTGATTTAAGTTATAATTCAATTTTTGAACTTGCGGCTGCAAGCGATAAAGCATAAAAATAAAAGCAAGAATTACAGGAAAAGTAACTTGAATGTAGAACGCAATCAACATTATACAAAGCAATATTGCTACTCCTAATCCTTCAAAAATAGGCTCGATCATTGCTGATTGGATACTTAGCTTTACACTACTATCACAAGATTGTTTAGAAGCTTGAAAATAACGGTTTTGTTCGTATTTTTCTTTGCTAAATGCGCGAATAGTTTTAATACCAGTAAAATTTTCCAATGTCAGGTTACTTAAATGACTATTTGCTTGTTGAAATTCTCTTCCCAAAACTTCTGTTTTCAATATCAGAATGCGAATTAATCCAGAAATTAATAAAAATGCCAATGTTACTAATAATGTTAATTTCCACGAAATTAATAGTAGTAATAAGCCAAAAATACCAATCATACACAGATTGATAATCAGCCAAATCAAAAAAGTTAATGCTTGAGCTGAATAATATGTTTCTTGGGTAATTAAATTTAAAAGTTCACCACTTTTATTTGTATCCCAAAAGCTCTGACTTACTGCAATTAATTGTTTATATACTGTGGTACGTAACTGATGGAGAGTATGATCTTTTAACCATCCACAAAGTGCAGTGTAAGTATAAGATAAAACAACTTTAATCAGAATCGCTACTAAAATAAATAGTGCCAGTAATAAAATTCGCTGCCGAGGTTCAAAACTAATAAAGTATTGGTCAATATTTTTAAAAATTGGATTATTAATGACTAGAGAAGTTCCTGATTGTAGGTTTTGAAAAAATGGAATTAATAAACTAATTCCTATACCTTCAGCTAGAGAAGCTAAAATTCCTAAAACAATGATTATTGGTAAACTCCAAGGGTAAAGCTGAATTAAAGGAAGTATAATTTTAGCAGTTTTGATCAATTGCAACATTTTTGATTTGGATAAATTTACAGATATTTATACAAATTATGGAAATAAAGCCAAAAATATCTCCAAATTTCTCGATTAAATCTTCCCATAATATGTAAAAATGCTAATGGATTTTCTACCGCAGTTATTATTGATTTCCAAAAATAGATAATAGTTAAATTATAAGCTTTTAATTGTCAATATAATCTAGTTACATTATAATATCATAATTTTTGCTAAAGTTATAGCGCCTTCTTTCCAATTGGGAATACTCAAATTATCTTGATTTTGTGGAGGTTGATTTAAGGCATTTAAAATCCCTTCTCTAATACCTGATTCTGTAGGTTGAATATAGATAGTATGATATCCACCAGCTTCTCTTAATTCGGGTATATCTGTTGTCACCACTCTTGTACTACAAGCTCTAGCTTCTAATACAGGTATGCCAAATCCTTCATGAATAGAAGGAAAAATAAATAGATCAGCACCAGTATATAGGGCTGGTAACTGTTCGTCTGGAACGTAACCAAGAACGATAATATCATTTTTTCCTTCATTGGCA